>NZ_AOSR01000027.1:0-57212 GCF_000349585.1 Dietzia sp. UCD-THP | reverse complement strand
CGGGCCCCACCGGCGTGAGACACGCAGCCCAATTACCCGGCGCTCGCGCCGACGGGGCGTCTGGTGCGGACAGGTATGTGGCCGGCTGGAGCGGTCGACCATGCCCGCCTTGCCGTTCTCTCGGTATCGCTCGGCCCAGCGGCGGGCCGTGGTGACCGAGACGTTGAACCGTTCGGCGGCTCGGGCGGGCGTCCAGCCGTCCTCGACGACACACCGAGCCAGGCGCAGTCTTCCCGTGGGCGTCAAAGTCGCATTAGCGTGGGACACGAAGACCTCCGTTGTGGATGTGGGTGCTTGGTCGCTTCCACACCTCACACGGAGGTCTTCCTCATTTCATCTCGCCATGCCGACGGGTGACACAACCTGCGTGGTCAATACAGCTAGAGAGTCGATGTGTGAGATCGGCGTCTAGATCTCTCCGGACCCTGCTGTGCGGAACGACCGGATTCCGTCCGCCGTCCGCAGATTGAAGTTGCAGCTGACGCCGGAGGGAATGGGAGCCACGGCCTCTGGAGGGGGAGCCGAAGTCGTCGTCGCTTCTAGGCCCCGAGGACCCCCACCCACCGGCACCGTGACTAGAACCTGTTCGCGATACCCGTCAACTGTCGTATCAATAAGCGTGCAGAGGATTTAATGCACTCGGCGGGCACTAGACCGACCCCAGGCTCTGTGAGCTGGACAGTGGATAGTTGCCATGGTCATACCAACCGCAGACCGGCACCCGAATCTAATCGAGTGCATGATGGAACACTTCAACGCGTCCGGATCAGTGGTGGGCGCCGCCGGGGTGACTGAGATTTCACAGGTCTACCAACTCGTCGCGTCCCCATAGTTGCCGTCCAGCTCGTTTCATATACCGCTTCCATGCCGCCCAGTGGGTGGACGCCTCTTCGTCGTCCCAGTTCACTTTCCGCTTGCCCGCGAGACAATCGCGAAGGCGCGCTCAGGCAGCTCCGGCCGACAACGGGACGCGCGCCCTCGCTGGGCCCCTATAGTGCAGGAATGGCAGCCGACGACTACCTCTTGAAGTCCCCGGACGCCGGGCGAATGGGCAAGGCCGCTGAATTGCTCGTCGCGGCCACCTGCATCCTGCAGTCCCGCGCACGAATCAACGTGTCGACCTCAATCATCGACGACGAAGGCGTCGACCTCGTCTTTCACCTGAGGGAACACGCCGCCACTTTGGCCGTCCAGGTCAAAGCAAGAATGTCTGATGGTCTAGTGGTGAAGCGGCAGCGCTTCCAGGCTAATGTTCGCAATTCGTCCTTTTATCCCCGTCGCGACCTGGACATGCTGTTCGTCTATGTGGATGTGACGCGAGGTTCGATTGCGCAGTCCTGGCTGGTGCCGAGCCCGGACTTCGAGGCGAACACCACCGTGAGCGCCAAGGGGCGGCGCGTGTTCTCGGCCTCGATGTCTGAGGGAAGTCACGATAAGTGGTCGGAGTACAGACTAACGGAAGGTGAACTGGCCCCCAGGGTCGTGCAGCGGTTGGAATCAGGAGACCTGTGACAGGTAGGTGGAACGGCAGCACCTGCCCCGCCAATCAACCGAGTATCGATTTGGTTTTCTGCAGAGTGGGACGTACGTTTGTCGACGCTAGCGACGCGGGGTGGAGCAGCTCGGTAGCTCGCTGGGCTCATAACCCAGAGGTCGCAGGTTCAAATCCTGTCCCCGCTACACATTCACTCAAGCCCGGTTTCCTGTTGGGGGAGCCGGGTTCGTGTGCTTTCCGCGCCCAGGGTGTGCCGTCCTCGACCCGGTGCAGGGCCACCACCGTCTTGCCGGTCCCGGGTCCGCCGTCCACGATGAACGAGCCCCGGGCATCGGCGCGGATGATGGCGTCCTGATCGGCCTGGATCGTGGAGAGCACATCGCGCATTCGGCCGGTCTGCGCTTCGGACAAGCTCGAGACGAAGGCCGAGAGGTCATCGGGGCTGAGGTGAGAGGAGACCTCGTTGTCACCAAAAACCTCATCCAAGTAGTCGACGATGCGCCCGCCCGACCACCGCTACCGTCAGCGGTACGTCACGCCCCTCGGGTCGGCGAACGTCGCGGCGAAGAACCGCTCGGCGGCCGGGGTCCGCCAATCCACAAGGAGGGGAGTGCCGGCCGCGTCGGTGAGGCCGAGGCGGCCCACTTACACCGGTGGGGTCCCGACTCGGCGGAGGCGGGGTCAGCGGTGTGCACCGGGTGAGCCCTGAACGGCGCTACTCTCGTCTCGTCGCCGTGTCGCGTATCCGTGCTTTCGCCGAGTCGGCGAGTGCACGCCAGTTCGAAGGATTCAATTGCTCTCTCACGCTCATCCACTGGACGCGCCATGACCACAGTCAGGTGGACCGAGAGCGGCACCCAGCGCAGCGGGTTCTGGCGCTCCGAGAACGCCGCACCGGCGCCGACTGGAATCGTCGTGATCACCGACGACATCTCCGCAGACAAGGCTCTCCGAATCGCCCAGACAGGCTCGAGCCTGCTGTGGCGGGGAGACTTCCAGAACGCCCGGCAGCTCATGCGCGCCCTCGACCGTCGCCTCGAGAAGCGGGAGTCCCGGTCACCGCAATCCACCGACCCAGGAGAGGTGTTCCTCGCCAATCGGAAAGCGCGAGCACAGCGTGCGGCGATCTTGGGCAAGATCCTGATCCCCCTGCAGGCCGATTACACAGTTAGATTGCGCCGAGCGCCCGACGCGCGCCAGGCATGCGCGCACGCCTACGGGCAGCCGGTCGACCGGCCCGACGACGAGTCGAGCGAATTCGTCGGCGACGAGATTCTCGTCTCGCTGCCCGAACTCCTCGGAGTGATCAGCGCCCACGAATGGCACCGCAAGGGCATCGAGGTCGGCGCCCTGGGGGCACGGATCCATCCCGCCCACGGAGTCTTCGCCCCCACCCGCGACGAGTACATCGACCTGGTCGCCGACGCCCCCTGGCCGCAGGGCGTCAGCCACCCCGTCGTGTGGGACATCGGCACCGGGACAGGAGTGCTCGCGGCGGTGCTGGCCCGGCGCGGGGCCCGAGAGGTGGTGGCAACCGACATCAATCCCCGCGCAGTCCAGTGCGCCCGGGACAACGTGAATCGGCTAGGGCTGGCGGACCGCATTGCGGTCGCACAGGCTGACCTGTGGCCCTATGACGACGCCGACGCCGACGACGACGCGGCAGGCGACTCCGGGCGGGCCGACGTGGTGGTGTGCAATCCGCCATGGATTCCCGGGCGTCCGACCTCGGCGCTGGAGCAGGGGATCTATGACCCGGACTCGGACGTGCTGCACCGATTCCTCAGCGGGCTCGTCGATCACCTCACGCCGCAGGGCGAAGGATGGCTCATCCTGTCCGACCTCGCCGAACACCTTGGACTGCGCACTCGCGATGACCTGCTCGACCGCATCGCCGCCGCTGGCCTGACCGTGTTCGGGACTAGCGAGACCACGCCACGTCATTCCCGCGCCGCAGACAGTGCTGATCCGCTGCACGCGGCGCGGTCGAAGGAGCGCACCATCCTGTGGCGGGTGGCGGCGAGGCGGAGCACCTAGTTGAGGCGGAACACGTAGCGGAAGCTGAGCACCTAGCGGAGCCGACGCACCTCGTCGAGGCGGATCACCTAGCGGGGCCGGCGCCCGCCGAACGCCCAGACGAGGGCATGCACCGCGAGCAACGGGGCGATGAGCACCACCGCGCCCCAGCCCGTGGTGGCGACGGGCATCCAGTCGTCCCAGGATGCGCGCATGGCGCCGAGGAAGTCCCCTCGCTCGGACTCGGCAGGCTCAGGCGAGTCGTGCCCGGCGTCGGCGCCCCGGGAGTCGGCGAAGAGCCCTGCCACGTCCGCACCGTCTGCCGCGACGTGGAAATCGGCGGGCCGAGGGGACTGCGAAGCGGAGTGCATGCCCGGGATTCGACGCCGGGGTCGCTACGGATTGGGTGCGGTGCCGGGCGGCAAGGGAGGACCTCGTCGTCGTCGCACTATCCGCGCCACCACCGCATTTTCCGCACGTAGGCTGGGCGACGCCCCGCACCCCACCCGAGGCCGAGGATGCAATGCCATGGACAGCGTGACGGACAGGACGGTTCCCTCCGCGTCCGCGAGAAACCCAACCGGCGACGACCGCGCACCCCTGCTCCCGCCCGGACCGCCGCTGCCCAGTGCGATCCAGGGCCTGGGTTTCGGCCTCGCCCGGCGCAGAGTGCTCCAGCGCCTGCAGGCGAGATACGGCAACGCCGTCACCGTGCACCTGCCCATCTACGGGCGCGCGGTGATCATCTCCGACCCCGCCCTGGCCAAGGAGCTCTTCACCGCCCCGCAGCAGTCGCTGACCAACGTCGACCCCAATCTGGGCCGGGTCCTGGGGGAGCAGTCGATGTTCGCGCTCGAGGGCACCGACCACCGCCGGCGCCGCAAGCTGCTCACCCCACCTCTGCACGGCAGGCGCATCAAGGGCTACGAGGCGGTCGTGGAGGAGGAGACCCGGCGCGAACTCGACTCGTGGGTCGTCGGCAGGCCGTTCGCCTCCATGCCGTCGATGACGCGCATCACGCTGGACATCATCATCCGGACGGTGTTCGGCGCCCGGGACGACGAGCTCGTCACGCTGCGCCGCGTGATCCCGCCCATGGTGGAGGCCGGCTCGGCGGTGGTGATCACCCCCGAACTGCCGGTCCGCGTGGGCGCTGTGGGCGTGGGGTCGTTGGGCCCGCGCGGTCGGTTCGCCCGCTACAAGACGGTGTACGACGACGCGATCAACGCCCTCATCGCCCGCGGCCGCCGCGACGACCGACTCGACGAGCGCGACGACATCCTGGCGATGATGCTGCAGAGCACCTACGACGACGGCTCGGCCATGACGGACGAGGAGATCCGCGACGAGCTCACCGCACTGCTCGTGGCAGGACACGAGACCACCGCGACGACGCTCGCCTGGGCCCTGGAGCGGCTCAGCCGGAACCCCGCGGTGCTGGACGAGCTGGTCGCCGAGGTCGACGCCGGGGGGACCGACTACAGGCACGCGACGATCCTGGAGGTGCAGCGCAGCCGGCCGGTCATCGATCTCGTCGGACGCCACGTGCAGGCTCCGCACCTCGACCTGGGCCCGTGGCGCATCCCGCGCGGGTACAACGTGTTGGTCGCGATCTCGCTGCTGCACGACGACAGCGCGCACTTCGCCCAGCCCGAGCGCTTCGACCCGACCCGCTTCCTCGACACCACGCCACCGCCGGCCTGGCTGCCGTTCGGCGGCGGGACCCGGCGATGCATCGGCGCGGCGTTCGCGACCATGGAGATGGACGTCGTGCTCCGCACCCTGCTGAGCATGTACGAGATCGTCCCGACCACCGAGCGGGACGAGAAGTGGCACTCCCGCGGCGTCGCGTTCGCGCCCCACCGAGGAGGGCGGATCACCGTCCGGCGTCGGTGAGCCGGGGGCATCGCCGGTGACCCGCTGTCATCGCCGGCGGCCAGCGCATCACGTCGGATTCACGCACGTGACGGGCACCGGGTGCGCAATGATGGTGGCGGCGATCTGACCAGGGATGACCACCAGTGACGACGAGGTGTGGACATGGCCAGCAACACTCCATCGGATTCGACAACCCTCACCGGGGACGGACAGCACGTCCCCGGCGACCCCACCCTCACCGGGCTTGCCTTCGCGGACAGTGGATTCGACGGCCAGTTCCTCCGCGTGCTGGACACCATCCCGTCGGGCGGGGCCGACGTCGGGGAGGCGTTCATCACCGCGCGCAGAATCCCCGACGGGTACAGGGACGCCTGGAACGCCGAGTGGAACGCGCTCGGCGAACGGATCCTCGCGGACGCGGAGGCGAGCCTCGCCGCCGGCCACCGGGTGAGCGCGCGTGAGGGCTTCCTCCGTGCGACCACTTACTTCCGTATCTCCGGGGTCTTCATGTACGCGCCCCCGATGGATCCTCGGTTCGTCTCGGCGAACGCGCGTCAACGGGACGCCTTCCGCCGGGCGGTCGAGCTGATGGACCATCCCTTCCAGCAGGTCACGGTCCCGTATGAAGGGACCGAGCTTGACGGCTACTTCGCGACCCCGCCCGGCCCGGGACCGTTCCCCACGGTGATCCTGGTCGGCGGGTACGACGGCACGATGGAGGAGACGTACGTCGCCGGCGGTGTCGCGGCGCTGCGGCGCGGCTACGCCGTCCTCATGATGGACGGCCCCGGCCAGGGCGCGGCGCTCGTCGAGCGCGACCTGCACTTCCGACACGACTGGGAGGCGGTCGTCACCGCTCAGGTCGACTGGCTGGTCGCCCGTCCGGAGGTCGACGCCTCCCGGATTGCGGCGATGGGCCGCAGTTGGGGTGGCCACCTCGCACCCCGCGCCGCCACAGCCGAGCACCGCCTCGCCGCCGTGATCGCCGACGCGCCGCAGTACGCCCCGGGGGCCAACGCCTCGCTGCTGCTCCCCGAGGCGTACCGCGACGACCTGGACACCGGGGAGGCCGACGACGACCTCAACGCGGCGGTCCGCGCCGGGATGGAGCAGTCCCCGGGCCTGGCCTTCTCGGTCGGGCGGGGGATGCTCACGCACGGATGCGCGACCCCGGTCGAGTACCTGCGAGATCTGACGCAGTTCACTCTGGTGGGAATCGCGGACCGCATCGACTGCCCCGTGCTGTTGACCGTCGGCCAGAACGACCCGCGCGTCGTCGACGCGCAGAGCTTCTTCGACGCCCTCACCGCGCCCAAGACGATGATCGAGTTCACCAACGCCGAGGGAGCCGGCGAACACGACGAAGCCGGGGCGGCGGTGCTGTTCTCCCAACGCGCGTTCGACTGGCTCGACACGGCGATCGGACCGTAGGACCGGCGGTCTGCCGGAAGCGTCCTGGTCACGTACGACCTGCCGGAAGAGCGGACCGTCCTCGTCATGGTGCGATCTGTAATCCGAGAGTTGGAACCACCTGATCTGTCTACGCAATGTGGTCTCACACGACTCGCTTGCTTCCTGCGGTCGGGGGCCTTCAGTTCCCACGGGCGGCCGGTAACCTGTAGCTATGACGAGCACCGCCCCGACTCCCGAATCGCTCGCAATGCGCGAGCTGATCGAGGCGCGTGATGACGAGTTCCGTGCGCTCCTGGCGAAGTACGCGGCTACTAGACCAAGGCTGTTCGGTTCGGTCGCGCGTGGCACCGCGCAGGCGGGAAGCGACATCGACATCCTGGTGGACATGGACCCGGCCGACGGCAATCTCTTGATGCGCGCCTCCGGTCTGTTAGAGGAAGTCCGTGCGCTATTCGGCCGCGACGATATCGACGTCTTCCCGTCGCAACTACTTAAGCGAGCGATCTCAGAGTCGGCGCTCCGGGACAGCGTCGCGTTATGAGTCGCGAGTCCGATCAGCGGATCGACGACATCCTGCGGGCCATCAATCGATGCCAGCGGTACGTACGCAGACTGGACAACCATGACATCGACCTCGTCCTCATGGCCGAGGAGACGTCGTGAAGACACACCTACCGCCTCTTGCCGAAGCGCTGAGTCAACACCAGCGTGGTCCTGAATCGATCTCTACGGTGTGACGGAACGCCTCTCGCGGGGTGCTGCCCGCACCGACCGCCCAGACAGTTGTGTCCGGCCGCCCTCCTAGACTGGCTGCACGACCCCTGCCGACCGCTGACCCGAGGAGACCGTGTGGACTACGCGGCGATCGACGCGTTGCGTGAACGACATCCCGCGTGGCGAATGCTCCGCGCCACCCATGCGCCGCTGCTGCTCTCGTTTCTCGGACGGTTCTTCGTGGATGAGGGGCACGGTGCCAGCCCGGAGGGGGAGATCATCGACGCCCTCGACGACGAGCTCTACTTGCGCAACGGCGAGGATCCCGAGAACCCGCGGTTCAAGCGGGCCGCAGCCGACTATCTGGCCGAGTGGGCGTCGATCGACTCGGGGTTTCTCCGTCGCTTCTATCCGCTCGGCACCGACGAGATCCACTATGACGCCACACCCGCGCTGGAGAAGGCGTACTCGTGGGTCCAGAGCCTGCACGCGCGGCCTTTCGTCGGCACCGAGTCGCGACTGCAGACCGCGATCGAACTGCTCCGCCAGATCGCCCAGGGCACCGAAGTCGACCCGGAGATCCGTCTCGCCGAGCTGCAGCGGCGAAAGCAGGAGATCGAGCGGGAGATCGAGCAGATCGAGGCCGACCCTGAAGCCGGATTGCTCGACATCACCGCCGTGCGCGACCGCTACCAGCAGTTCTCCTCCACCGCCCGCGAACTCCTCGCCGACTTCCGCGAGGTGGAGGAGAACTTCCGCGCACTGGACCGCTCGGCCCGCGAACGCATAGCTACGTGGGAGGGCAGCAAGGGCGATCTGCTGGAGGAGCTCGTCAGCGGGCGTAGTCGCATCGACTCCTCCGATCAGGGACGCAGCTTCCAGGCGTTCTACGACATGCTCCTGTCCTCGTCCGGGCAGGAGGAACTCTCCGCCCTGCTCGAGCGGCTCACCACGATCGATGAGCTGAAGGCGGACCGCAGCATCCGCACCGTGCACCACGGGTGGGCCGAGGCCGCCGAGCGCACCCAGCTGACCGTCCGCCAGATCTCCGAGCAGCTCCGCCGGTTCACCGACGATCAGATCTGGCTGGAGAACCGTCGCGTCCTCGACCTGGTCCGCGAGATCGAAGGGACCGCGTTGGCGCTGCGCACAGGCGCACCCCCGGAATTCGGTCTCGAGTTGGAGCAGGCCGGCGTGGACGTGTCGCTACCCACCGAACGACCGTTGCACAGTGTGCGGCCCGCGTCCGAAGTGGACAGTCTCCTGCCGCCGGCCGAGCAGGAGGACGTCGACACCTCCGTGTTGGCCGAGCAGGTGATCGTGGACCCCGCCCGCCTCGCCGCCAGGTTGCGCAACCTCGTCCCCGAACGCGGTACGGCATTGCTCGAGGACGTCGTCACCATGTACCCCGTCGAGCACGGCGCCGCGGAACTCGTCGGCTACCTCGCTCTGGACACCGACGACATCGAGGTGACCACCGACGAGCAGGAGGAGACGGTGATCGAGTACGACGAGGCCGGCCGGTCGATGCGGGCCCGGATGCCGCGCGTCGTGGTGAGACGCCGGTGAACCCGGACGAGAGGGCGGTCGCGACCAGCGCCATCCGCCTCATGCAGGGCGTCGTCTACCAGGAATCGGACGCATGGGAGGACCTTCTCCGCCATCGTGGCGCCGTTCGCGACCACTTCGCGGTGATCGGGCTCGACGTGGTGATAGACGACGACGAGGGCTACGCCTATCTGCGCACCACCGAGCCGCAGGACGGTGACGAACCGCTCCCGCGTGTGATCAGACGCCGCGCGCTCACCTACGCCGACAGCCTTGTGCTGGTGCTGCTGCGCAAACGGATGGTGGAGTTCGAATCCGCCGGCGACCAGGGCCAACTGGTGCTCACTCAGGACGAGATCATCGAGATGATCCGGCTCTTCCTGGCTCACAGCACCGACGAGGCCCGAGTGCTCAAGCAGGTCGACACGTCAATCAACCGCCTGGTCTCGATGGGATTCCTGCGCCAGCTCCGAGGCCGGCGGGACACCTGGGAGGTGCGCCGGATCCTCAAGGCCTACGTGGACGGTCAGACCCTGTCCGACTTCTCCGCCAAACTGGCCGAGTACGCCGACGGGGGTGCAGACGATGAGTGAGGGCCTGTTCTCCTCCGTCGACCTCGCTCCACAGGGACGTCCCGGGTTCCGGTTGGTCCGGCTCGAGGTGCTCAACTGGGGGACCTTCGACAAACGCGTCTGGCAACTGGAACCGGATGGGGAGACATTGTTGCTCACCGGCGACATCGGCAGCGGCAAGTCCACGCTCGTCGACGCGGTAAGCACCCTCATGCTCCCCTCGCACCGGATCGACTACAACAAGGCTGCGGGCGCCGCGCGCAAGGAACGCACTCTGCGCTCCTACGTGGAAGGCCACCACAGGACCGAGCGCAACGAGTCCACCGGCAGCGTGCGACCGGTGGGGCTGCGGGACCGACGGTCGTATTCGGTGATACTCGGCGTCTTTGTCAACGAGGGGTACGACGACGAGGTGACCCTCGCCCAGGTCTTTCAGCAGCTGGACGCCACAGGACAACCCTGGCGACGCTTCGTCACCGCCGACCGGGCGATGTCGATCGAGTCCCACTTCACCGACTTCGGCTCTGATCTGGGCGACCTGCTCAAGCGCCTCCGACGCGACGGCGCCACGGTGGAGAAAGACTTCCCGCCCTACGGTCGTGCCATGCGGCGCCTGCTGGGCATCCGGTCCGAACAGGCCATGGAATTGTTCCACCAGACCGTCTCGATGAAGGCCGTTGGCGATCTCAACGAGTTCGTCCGCACGCACATGCTCGAACCCGCGGATGCCTCCGAGCGGATCGAGGGGATCATCCGGCACTTCGAGGACCTCACCCGGTCCTACGATGCCGTCCAACGGGCCCGCGCCCAACTCGAGGCACTGGAACCACTGGTCGCCTCGATCAGCCGGTACGAGAGCGCGGTCGAGCGCCTGGACCGTCTCCACGAGGAACGCGTGGCGATCCGCCCCTACTTCGCCGAACTACGGATCGAGCTGCGCCAGGCGGAGATCGAGCGGGTCCGCGCCGAGGTCACCACCATCGCCGCCCAGCTGGAGCAGGTGCGCACCGAGTTGCAGGCCCTCGGGGCGGAGCGCGACCAGCTCCTCGCGGCCCGGGCCGAGGCGGGCGGTAGCCGCATCGGCGAGCTGGAACGCGCAGCCCGCGACGCGGGCGCGCAGGCCGAGGAGCGGAGAACAAGGCGAGAGCGGTTCGAGGACGCCGTCGCGAGGGCCGGCCTCGACCCGGTCGGCGACGCCGCCGGATTCGCGGACCTCGCCGTCCAGGTCGGTCGGGCGCAGGCAGAGATCGAGACGCAGATCGCCGAGCTCAAGGAGCGGTACGACGCGCTGGTCCTCGGGCACGGTGAGGAGAAAGCGCAGCTCCGCGAGGTGCAGGAAGAGCTGGACAGCCTCGCGACCCGCCGCAGCAACCTGCCGACCGAACAACTCCAGGTGCGGTCCGCCCTCTGCGCGGAACTCGGAGTGTCGGAAGAGGAGCTCCCGTTCGCCGGCGAGCTTTTGGACGTGTCCGAAGAACACGCGCAGTGGCGGGGAGCCGCCGAGCGCGTGCTGCGCGGATTCGCGGTGTCATTGTTGGTGCCGCAGCGGTACTACGCGGACGTCGCCGAATGGGTCAACGCCCGCCGGCTGACCGCCCGGCGCTCCGACGGTCGCGAGATGGGGGTCCGCCTGACCTACGAGCGGGTCCCGGAGCGGCACCTGCCCTTGCAGCGCCCCCATTCCGACGGACTGCTGCTCGCCGACACGGTGGAGATCGCCGACACACCGCTGCGCGGGTATCTGAGCAAGGAGTTGTTCGCCCGGGCGGACCATCTCTGCGCCACCACGGTGGAGGAGTTCCGGCACGCCGAGCGGGCGGTGACTCGCGAGGGCCAGGTGCGGTCCAGAAATCATCACGTCAAGGACGACCGGCGGTCCGCGGCCGATCCCCGCGGCTGGGTGCTGGGCTGGCGCAACGATCAGAAGATCGCCGCACTGCAGGATCGGCGCGGCGACCTCACCCGTTCAGTGGAGCGGCTCGCCGCCCAACTCGAGTCGGTGTCGCGGGAGCAGAACGAGGTGGGGGAGCGGCGCACCGCGCTCTCGCGGGTGGCGGACTATCCCTCGTGGCGGGATCTCGACTGGGAGGACGCCCGGTCGCGGGCGGATGCCGCCGATGCCGAGCGTCGTCGCCTGCTCGAGGGCAGTAGTGAACTGGCCGAGATCGACAGACGCGTGGCGGAGGTCGACACACGAGTGAACGAGCTCGGCCAGACCAAGGACACTCTCGGCGAGGCGAAGGGCAGTGGAGAAAGCCGCATCGCCCAGGAGAGCAGTCAGATCGACCGCGACCGGCGCAGCCTCGACGAGCTGACGGCGGACATCCGCGCAGCAGCGGCGGACATCTACCCCAGACTCCGGACACGACAGGGCCGCGCGGGGTCGACGACCGCGGATCAAGCCGAACTCCACGAACGACGACTGTCTGACGAAATCGACAAGGAGACCGGCCAGACCCAGCGCGAACTCAACGGCTACACCACCAGTTTGCAGCAGGGTATGGCGGAGATCCGGCGACGCTGGCCGGAGCAGACCACCGAGATGGACGCCTCGGTCGACGCGCGCGGGGAGTACATCCGCTTCCACGCGCAGGTGGCCCAGGACGATCTGCCGCGCTTCATCGCGGAGTTCGAGGAGCAGCTCAAGAAGAACGCCATCCGCGAACTCGCCGGCTTCCACAACTGGCTGCAGCGCCAGGCCGATGACATCCAGCAGAAGATCGAGAAGATCAACGAGGCACTCGGAGCGATCGACTTCAATCCCGGACGCTTCGTGCGCCTGGATCGGGAGAACACGGTCAACCAGGATGTGCGGGAGTTCCGAGCCGACCTGCGAGCGGTCACCGACGACACCCTCGGTGGCGACGACCGCTACTCCGAGCAGCGGTACCAGGAGGTGCGGGCTATCCTCGAGCGACTACGCGGCCGTGAGGGCCACAGCGATACCGACAAGACGTGGCGGGCGCGAGTCACGGACGTGCGCAACTGGTACACCTTCTCCGCCTCGGAGCGCGACCGCGAGACCGACGAGGAGTGGGAACACTACCGCGACTCGGACGGGAAATCGGGCGGGCAGAAGGAGAAGCTCGCCTACACCATCCTCGCCGCGTCGCTGGCGTACCAGTTCGGCCTGGAGTGGGGCGCGGAGAAGGCCCGCGACTTCCGCTTCGCGGTGATCGACGAGGCGTTCGGTCGCGGCTCCGACGCCTCCACCCGGTACGCCCTCGAGCTGTTCGCCAAGCTCGGGATCCAGCTGCTGATCGTCACGCCCCTGCAGAAGGTGCACGTGATCGCACCGTATGTGCGCTCCATCGGGTACGTGGACAATGTGGAGGGCAGATACTCGCGGCTCGTCATGATGTCCACCGAGGAGTATCACCGCCAGCGCGGCAGCGCGTGATGGTCGCCGGCGCGCGGAAATGGGCCACACCGGAGATGGTCCGGGAGAAAGTGCACAGGCGGTGGGTCGACGGCACCCTGCTCCGGGCTTTCGCCCGCGGTGAGGCTCTGATCCCGCTTGAGGTTCCACTGGGACCGCCGAGGGCGGCAGAGATCGGTGGACGCTTCGGTGAGGTGCAGGACTGGATGGCAGCACTCGAGGCGGGCAGTCGCGACGGCAGCCGATACACCCTGCGGTACACGGCGGTAGGCGGCCGGAGAGTCGGACGCAATCAGATCCCCACTCATGCAGTGGTGACCCGGTTCGACCAGGCCTGGGCGTTGCTGGGAGTCCGGTCGCAGGTGTCCATCTTCGAACAGATGCTGGCGGAGGCCCCGGACGCCGCGGTGGCGGACTGGCTCCTTGCCAGACCCGTCGCTGCGCTCGAGTATGCACAGGAGTGGCCGCAGATCCTCGCGGCGTACCGCTGGCTCGAGGGCGCCCGCGGGTCGGGCAGGTACCTGCGGCAGATCGATGTCCCTGGGGTGGACACCAAGGTCGTCGAGAGTCACCGGACGGTGCTCGCAGGACTCCTCGGGGTGTCGCGCAACGCCACCTCGTTCCTCGAGGATCTGGGTCTGCGCACCAAGCCCCAGTACGTTCGGTTCCGCATGGCAGGGAGCGTCGCGCCGGCTTCGGTCACCGAACTGTCCGTGCGGCCGGAGGAGCTCGACGGACTCGGCATGTCCGTGACCACTGCCGTGATCGTGGAGAACGAGATCACCTACCTCACGCTGCCCGTCCCGGACGCCGGGGTGTTGATCTGGGGGAAGGGATTCAACGTGGCCCGTCTCGGTCGCTGGGACGCTCTGCGTGAGGCCGACGTGCACTACTGGGGCGACCTCGACACCCACGGCTTCGCCATCCTCCATCGGCTGCGCACGCATCTACCGCCGGTGCGGTCTTTCCTCATGGATCTCGAGACCCTCCACGCGCACCCTCGACGATGGGGACAGGAGTCCTCACCCACCAGCGCTACACTCGATCGACTGACGGCGGCGGAGGCGGCGGTCTACGACGACCTGGTCTCCGATCGCTACGGCGAGCGCGTCCGGCTGGAACAGGAGCGGATCGACTGGGCCTGGGTCCTGGAGCGATTGCCATACCGACCAGACGAGGCATGAGCCCAGGGCCACCGGTTATGCCCCGTAACGATGCTGGACTTCCGAACACGCTCCGGATGTGATGCATTCATGCCCATCGCAGCAGATCGGTCCGTGGCAACTCGTCGCGCCTCAGACCTGAGCAAGCATTCCGCCGAAGTGCTGGTGTTCATATCGCAGCGAGCGGAGGCTCACGCGGATTGCGACGTCGTCGTCGTCACCTCACAAGGGGCCGGCACCTGGCCTCGTCGTCATCAATCGGTGCGGCGCTGGGCCTGGACCACGCGACTCGGTTGGGATGCGGGGCTGTGCGGTCGGCGGCGCCCTCGCAGCGCCACCGACCGTCGATCACCCGTTCAGCACGGTGACACCGAGTCCCTACGGTTCCGCGGTGACCGGCGGGGTGAGTCTGAAGGGATCAGGAACCCGACGAGCCCAAGGGCCCGAGCGACCCCGTGGATCCGGACGAGCCCATCGACCCGAGCGAACCCCCGAGGCTGCCCATGGACAGGCTGCCCATCGAATGGACGTTCAGCTCACCACACGCGGCGGGGTCGGTGGCCTCGGACGGCAACGTCGGATCGAGGTCCGACATCTGCTCGCCGTCGTACTCGCCGCTGCCGTTGTGGTCGACCCCGTGCGGGATCACGGACCCCTCGCCGTTGCGGAGGTTGGCGGCCACCTCGTCGGTGACGGTGAACGTCCGCGAGTACGCCTCATCGCCGACGGGATAGCGATCGACCGCGAGCGCGCTGGCCGGGCTGGTGTCGCCCTCGGTGGTCAGCGACACCTGGACCGCGCCGTAGGAGTCGATGGCGTCCGTGGTGCGGAGCGTGCCCTCGAAACCTGTGCCCACCTGGTCGGGACTGGGGCACTGGTTGGTCCCACCGATGTGGATGTGCTGCGCGTGCGGGGCGCCGGCGAGCAGGCCCTGACTCTCGATGCGGACGCTGAGCTCGTTGCCCTCCAATGAGAGCCAGGCGGTGCTCTCGACGCCGGAATCGTTCAGCTCCGTGATGTGGGCCGTGAGGGTGGTGGTGTCGCCGCCGGAGCTTCCTGCACCGAGGCTTCCTGCACCGAGGCTCCCCGCCGTCGCGGGGGCGACCCCGAGCGAGCCGACGAGTGCGGTGGCTGCCAGGACCGGCAGAGTTCTTCTGGTCATCGTGCAGATATGCGTCCTTTCGACCCAAAGGCCCCGAGCGGTTGAACAGCTGCTGAGGACGGTGCCGGAAGTGATTTGCGACACAGTGCCGGGCGGATGGGAACACGTGGGACACCCGCGTTCTAGCCCGGGTGTCCGGCTTCGCGGGGCACGCGAAGCGCCCACTTGGGTAGGTTGGTGGCCCGACCAGCCCGCGCCCCAACCCAGGAGGCAGTTCCAGCGTGCAGATATCCACAGCAGACACGACCACCACTGCGGCGGACAGGAGTTCGCTGGCGACCCAGGACGGCAACGAGTCCCGCCGCGACCCCTCCAAGGGGTATGTGGCGCTGCTCGGCTGGGCGCCCAACGCGGTCGACGCGGTGGACCGGTTCGACCGACGCTACGTCGTGGTGGCCCCGGACTGGGCCGAGGACTACTGCCGGCAGCACAACATCCCGTTCGTCCCGTGGAACTTCGAGCGGCTCAACGACCGGTCCATGGAGATCGCCGAGACCCTCAAGGACATGGGCGTCGACGTGGCGATCCCGCTGTTCGAGGAGACCGTGGAGTGGGCGGGCGCCATCAACTCCATGCTCATGGACAACCCCACCCTGTACGGCCAGTCGCTGCTGCTGCGCGACAAGGCGCTGATGAAGCGCCGCGCCCAGCTCGGCGGGATCCGCGTGGGGATCTTCGAGGAGGCCCACGAGCGCGACGACGTGATCCGCTTTCTCAAGCGCGTCAACCAGACCCTGCTCAAGCTCGACGGCGACCCCAACGACCCCATCCACCTCAAGGCCTTCGACAAGGCCGGCTGCCTGGGGCACCGTGTCATCCGCACCCCGGACGAGGTCGACACGATCCCCGACGAGGAGTTCCCGGTCCTCATGGAGTCCCACCTCGACGGCTGGGAGTTCGCGGTCGAGGCCTGGATTCACAACGGGAAGATCGTCTTTCTCAACATCTCCGAGTACGTGACCCTCGGCTACTCAGTGTTCGTGCCGGCCTCGCCCGAATTGGAGCGCTACCGCCCGGAGATCACGCGGCAGATCGAGAAGCTCATCAAGACCTTCGACATCAAGTTCGGGTTCGTGCACCCCGAGTACTTCGTCACCAGCGACGGCGAGATGTACTTCGGCGAGGTGGCCTACCGCCCGCCGGGGTTCAAGGTCTTCGAACTGCTCGAGCGCGCCTACGGGTTCAACGCCTACCAGGGCCTGGTCCTCGCGTTCGACCCCAAGACCACCGAGGACGAGATCACCTCGTTCTTCCCGCGCGAGGTTGTCGACGCCACCGGGCACGCCGGCTGCTTCGGCGTCTACCCGCGGCGGCGTGTGGTCTCCACTCTCGAGATCCCGGAGGAGACCGAAGACCACGAGTACTTCGAGTCCCACGAGCTCACCGCACCGCTCGAGGAGACGGTCACCAAGCGGACCGCCTTCGGCACCCACTGGGGGCTGGTCTACTTCTTCGGCGACGACGCCTATGAGATGCGGACCCTCCTGGCGCGCCAGGAGGAACTCGACTTCTACGTCTGACGGCCACCGGTCCGACGACGTGGGTACGGTACCGAAGGCGGGCACCGGCGCCCGTGGATGTGGAGAGTGACACCAAGTGGCCGACCATGAGCCAGTGGCCGACGATGCGCGGGTCACCGACGACATGCGGGTGGTCGACGACGTGCCCGCCGCGACGAGAGTGCTCGACAAGCGGGTGGCCTCGCTCGTCGACGCGACCAGGGCCCTCGCCGACGCTGGGGACGTCGGTAAGTCGACGCCGAAGCGGCGCGTGCTCGACGGCCTGCGCCTGGTCCTGCTCCAGGACGGCGGCGCCGCGGCCGTGCAGTCGATGGCCCGGGACCTCGAGGCCGCAGGCGTGTTCGAGGGCACGGACTGGGCCTCGCCGAGTTCACTGGTCCCGGCGCTGAGCACGGGCTCGCTCCGCAGCCCCAACGCCGACACGGCCGTGATGGAGATCGTCAGCGACCTACGCCTGGTCGCGGTGGCCCAGAGTGACTACGCGCACCCAGACGTGACCGCCGAACAGGCCCTCCAGCACCTCAAGGAGGTCCTGGCCACCAACGCCGCGTTGCTGTTCACCGCGGCCACCGAGGCCGAACGGGTGCAGCAGGGCCGGATGGCCAAGGTGACGCGCACCTCGCTCACGCACATCGCCGAGTCGATCGGCTACGACAGCGTCCTGGACCAGCTGGTGGAGGAGATCTGGCGGATCCTGCGCCAACGCCCGATCCAAGTCGACCACATCAAGGAGACCATCACGCAGATCGCGGTGGCACGCCATGACCCCGAGGTGGACACCAGCAGCGGGGGCTTCGGCGTCGACCGGCTGATCAGCAGCATCTACGGCACCACCGAGGCGAGCCGGGAGGACCCCGGGGTGGAGGTCTACCGCTCCCGCCTGGAGTCCATGGACGAGGGGGCCTTGCAGTACGAGGCCGCCGGGTTCGCGCGGTCCATGCACGATACGGGCCTGGTCTCGGCGTACCACCCCGTCCTCTTGCGGTTCCTCCGCGAGAAGGGCAGCTTCCTGCTCAGCGAGGCCCTCGGCCTGTCGAGCACCGGTCGCGAGAGCCTGCTGTGCTTCCACGGACTCGTCGATGCGCTGATCGACGCGGCCGTCCATCCCGAGACCGCGCAGTCGGTCTACGGGCTGGCGTTGCTGCTCGAGCGCGGCATCCTGTTCCAGCCGGCGGTCGGGCCCGCACTGTGGCGCCTGCTGGCTCTACGGCTGTCCGATTACGCTGACGAACGCCTGGCGCTGGCCTACGGACCGGCTCGGCCGGGACGGATCTGGCTGCTGGCCGGGACCCTGTCGATGCTCGGCCAGCCGCTCGGCGTGGGGCAGGGCGACAACCCCACCTGCCAGTCCGCCCGCGCGCTGTCCATGTGGGCGTACAACGATCCCGACTACTTGCTCCAGACCATCGCGTGGGCGGCGCGGGACAACGAGGTGGTCATGCACTTCGAGGGCCGCCCGCTGTCCTCCCGCGAGCTCGAGGCCGGTCTGGCGGAGACGCTGCCCGTGGACCTGGACCCGGTGTCGCTTCTCGTGGTGCCGCACCTGGACCGCATCTACGCAGAGATGGGCCGGCTGTGCAGCGAGCGCGAGGGCGACCCGCACCGCTGGGTCAACCCCGAGTTCCACGGATGGTGGGCTGCGCGCGGGTTCCGCATCAACGTGGACGTCGAGTCCGGCCGGCTCACCGGTCTCGAGGACTTCCTGCGGCACTTCTACGGCAGCTACCACCCGTTCCACAACGGGAACCAGCCGCTGATCCATCCGCAGCCCGCCGGCGTCGCCGTCACCGACAGCTCGGGCCGGTTCGTGGGCTGGCACGCCATCACCATCCTGCGGGCCGCGCTGGACCCGGACGAGACCATGCGCGTCTACTTCTTCAACCCCAACAACGACAGTGGCCAGGACTGGGGCAATGACGTGGTGGTGAGCACCGCCGGCAACGGGGAGCGGTTCGGCGAGTCGTCGCTGCCGTTCGAGGAGTTCGCCTCGCGGTTGTACATCTTCCACTTCGACGCCCTGGAGCCCGGCGAGACCGAGACCGTCTCCGCCGAGGAGATCGCCCGGGTGACCGACCTGATCCACGGGAGCTGGGGCGCGGACCGGTTGCCCGAGATCTGAGGCTCCTGCGGCTCACGGTGCTGGTGTGAGCCGTCGAGCTCCCCGGGCCGTCCGCCCGACTCCTGGGCTGTACGCCCCGGCGGCGTGCTCCCAGACTTGCGTGTCCGGAATGGACCATTCCGGGCGCGCGAGTGGGGTGAGGGCGTGCAGAGAGGGCGCGTGAGCCGAAGCGGGCGCGCAACCCCCGCGGTTGGGGCGTGCAAAGCGGGCGCGGAAGCCGAAGCGGGCGCGCAGGCCCGCGCTCATGCGTGGCCGATCGTGCCCTGCCCGCTCATCACCCCGTGCTCACCGCGAACCCCGTGTCGCCCCAGCGGCAACATGAGCGGCCGGCCGGAGGTGGGGTCGGGGATCACCACGGAATCGAGCCCGAAGACCGCGCTCACCATCTCGGTGGTGAACACCTCCTGGGGAGCGCCCGCGCAGTGCACGCGCCCGTCGGCCAGCGCCACGAGGTGATCGGCGTAGCGGGCGGCCAGGTTGAGGTCGTGCAGGACCATGACGATGGTCGTGCCGCGGTCGCGGTTGAGGTCCACCAGCAGGTCCAGCACCTCCACCTGGTGCGCCACGTCGAGGAACGTGGTGGGCTCGTCGAGCAGCAGCAGGTCGGTGTGCTGGGCCAGGGCCATGGCAATCCAGACGCGCTGGCGCTGACCGCCGGACAACTCGTCCACGGCCCGGTCGGCCAGTTCGAGGGTGCCGGTGGCCTCGAGTGCTGCGGCCACGGCCTCGTCGTCGTCCCTGCTCCACCTCGAGAGCATCCCCTGATGGGGGTTGCGCCCGCGGCCCACCAGGTCGGAGACGGTGATCCCCTCCGGCGCGAGCGGGGACTGGGGGAGTAGTCCGAGCGTGCGGGCGAGCTTCTTGGCGGGGATGTGGTGCACCTGTTCGCCGTCCAGGAGCACCTGACCGCCGCGGGGCTTGAGCAGCCGGGACATCGACCGCAGCAGCGTGGACTTGCCGCACGCGTTGGCCCCGACGATCGCGGTGATCCGGCCCGGCGGGACCTGCAGGTCCAGGTCGTGGATGACGGTGCGGTCGCGGTAGCCCAGGTCGAGGCCGGTCGCGTGGAGGGTGTGGTCGGTGGTCACAGTGAGCCTCCGGTGCGGTTGGTGCGGGCGATCAGGTAGATGAGGTACGGCGCGCCGAGCACCCCGGTGATCACGCCCACCGGGTAGCGGGAGCCGAAAGCGTACTGGCCCACCAGGTCCGCGCCGAGCACGAGGATCACGCCGACCAGCGCCGCCGGCACGAGCGGCGAGCCGTGCGGACCCACGAGTCGCGCGGCGATGGGCCCGGACAGGAACGCCACGAAGGCGATGGGTCCGGCGGCCGCGGTGGCGAAGGCGATGAGGCCGACGGCGGCCACGATCAGCATGATCCGGGTGAGTTCGGTGCGCACCCCGAGGGCGGAGGCGGTGTCGTCGCCCAGCCGAAGCATGGACAGGTCGCGGGACTTGAGCAGCAGCACCGGGGCGAACACCAGGCACGCCACCAGCACGGGCTGTACCTGGGACCACGAGGCACCGTTGAGGCTGCCGGTGATCCAGCGCATGGCCTCCTGCAGTTCCCACTGCGGCGCTGTCTTGAGGATGTAGTTGGTGGCCGCGTTGAGCATGGCGGCGGTGCCGATCCCGATCAGCACGAGCCGCGTGCCCACCACCCCGCCGCGGTAGGCCAGTAGATAGATGGCCAGGGCCACGGCGATGCCGGTGACGATCGCGAACACCGAGACCTGCGCGCCGCCCAGGCCCAGCACCACGATCGCGAACGCCGCCGCCGCGCTGGCGCCGGAGCTGATGCCGATGATGTCCGGGGAGGCCAGCGGGTTACGCAGCATGGTCTGGAAGGTCACGCCGCCGATGCCGAAGCAGACGCCGGTGAGCACCGCCAGCACCGCGCGGGGCAGGCGCAGCCGCCCGACGGTGAACGAGGCCCCGGCCACGTCGTGGCCCAGGATCACTCCCAGCACGTCGGCCGGGGGATAGAACGTCCTGCCCACCATGAGGCTGGCGGCGAACAGTGCCGCGGCGACCAGGGCGAGCGCGGCCATGACGAGCAGCCGCCGACGCCTGCGGGTGCGGCGACCGCGGGCGATCAGCTCGACGGACGCCGGGCGGGCGGTGGTCAAAGCGCCGGTGGTCAGGGAGCCCGTGGCCGGAGAGTCCGAGGTCGCAGCGGTGCTCGTCGTCGTCATCACACCTCCCGGATCTTCTGGCGGCGGACGATCGCGATGAATATCGGGGCGCCCAGGAGTGCGGTGATGATCCCGACGTCGATCTCCGCCGGCCGGGCCACCACGCGGCCGAGGACGTCGGAGGCGGTGACGAGGATGGCCCCGACGAGCGCGGAGAACGGCAGCAGCCAGCGGTGGTCCACGCCCACGAGCAGGCGGCAGGTGTGGGGGACGATGAGTCCCACGAAGGCGATGGGCCCGGCCACGGCGGTCGCGGCGCCACACAGCAGGACCGAGCCGAGCGCGCCGACGGCCCTGGTCAGGACCACGCGTTCGCCGAGTCCGGCGGCCAGGTCGTCGCCCAGGGCCAGCGAGTTGAGCGGACGGGCGGCGAGGAAGCAGATCAGCGCGCCCACCACGAGGAACGGCAGGACCTGCTCGATGGCCTCGGAGCTGGCCCCGCCCACGCCGCCGACCTGCCACGAGCGCACCCCGCCGGCGATGTCCCCGCGCGGCAGCACCACCGCGCTGATGAACGACGTGGCCGCCGCCGAGGTGGCCGCGCCGGCCAGGACGAGCTTGAGCGGCGTGGCCCCGTCGCGGCCGAGGGACCCGACCGCGTAGACGAACACCGCAGCGATCCCGGCGCCGATGATCGCGGCCCAGATGTACCCGGTGTAGGTCCACAGCCCGAAGTACGCGATCCCCACCACGACGGCCAGCGAGGCGCCCATGGTCACGCCCAGGATGCTCGGGTCCGCGAGCGGGTTGCGCGTCACGCCCTGCATCACCGCGCCGGCCAGTCCGAGCGCGGCGCCGACGAGCATCGCCATGATGGTGCGGGAGATGCGCTTGACCACCGACGCCTCACCGAGGCCGTCGGCGGAGCCGCCCAGGGCGGCGAGGATCTCATCGAGGGAGACCGTGCGGGAGCCGATGGACACCGAGGCGACGATGACGACGACGAGGACCGCGATCGTCACCAGGAGCCACGCCACCCGGACCCGCGCCGGGCGCCGCAGCGTCCTGACTGCGGACGTGGCGGCACCCGGCGCGGACGGGGCGGTGGTGTGGGGACTCACTCGCGGGTGCCGACGGCCTCCGCCAGCTGCGCCACGTAGTCGTCGAGCACCCACGAGATGGCCAGCGGGGTGGGGTTGGCGGCGGTGCCCATCGGGCCGCTGCCGTCGAGGAACACGATCGCGTCGTTCTTGACCGCCGGCATCTGCGAGAGCAGCGGATCGGACTTCAGCGTGTCGACGAGGCTCTGGTCGCCGTAGGTGACGATCAGCTCGACATCGTCGAACTGGTCCAGTTGCTCGGCGCTGATGCTGCCGGAGTACTTGCCGCTCGCCGAGGCCTCGGTGACGGCGGCCGGCGTGGCCAGGCCCAGGTCCTCGAAGAACGCGGCCCGGGTGTCGGCGGCGGTGTAGAAGTTCACCGTGCTCAGGTCGGTCGGGTCGAGGTGGGTGAGGAACATGGTCCGCGTGCCCTCGAGCTCCGGGTGCGCGGCCGTGGCCTCGGCGATCTCGGCGTCGAGCTCCTCGACCAGCGCGTCGCCCTCGGCCTCCATGCCCATACCCATGGAGTTGAAGCGGATGGTGTCGCGCCACGAGGTGGCCCACGCCTCCTCGGGGTAGGCCACGACGGGGGCGATCTCGCTCAGGGTGTCGTAGTCCTCCTGCGTCAACCCGGAGTAGGCCGCCAGGATGACGTCCGGCTCGGTGTCCGCGACGGCCTCGAAGTCGATCCCGTCGGTCTCGTCGAACAGCACGGGGGGCTCCGCGTCGAGCTCCTCGAGTCGCTCCTCCACCCACGGGAGCATGCCGTTGCCGTCGTCGTCACCGAAGGTCGCCGCGGCCATCCCCACCGGGACGACTCCCAGGGCGAGCGGCACCTCGTGGTTGGCCCACGCGACGGTGGCCACCCGCTCGGGCGCCTCCTCGATGGTCGTGGTGCCGAGCGCGTGCTCGATCACCACGGGGAACGACCCGGACCCGCCGGACGCGGCCGCGCCCGTCGACTCGTCGGAGTCGGCGGTCGAACCACACGCGGACAGCACGAGGGCGGCCGTGGTGGCGATCAGGAAGGGGACAACACCGCGAGAACGCATCAGGGCGGCTCTCTCATTCTGGAGAAGATGAACAGGGCAGGACTCACCCGGGCGCCGCGTCGACGTGTCCGACGCGGCTGACCATTAGGTGAGGCTGGCCTAAGACCTTACGACCGCACGACGGTGCGGCGCAATCGCTCGATCAGGACGCGGGATATCGCGGATCGGACAGGCTCGCGGTCGCCGGGGCCTCTCCGGCCCGGGTGCCTACCGGTGCTGCGCTCCCTGCCGCTTGGCGGACATGCGGACCCAGCCGCTTGGCGGACATGCGGACCCGTCTGGCGGACATATCGCGCGCTGTAGCCCATTCCTCTCGCGAATCCTGTCCGCCTACTGAGGGGATTGGTCCGCCAACCGAGTGTGGCCCGAGGCGAGGGCGGAGAGGGTGGCGTGGCCGGGGGCGGAGAGGGTGGCCGGGCGGAATTGCCCCGGGGTGAGCCCGGTGGTCCGCCGGAAGGCCGCCCCGAACGCACTCGCCGAGCGGTAGCCCACGCGCTCGGCCACCTCGTCGACCGGTACGCCACTGCCCAACAGGACCGATGCGTGCTGGGCGCGGAAAGCCGCCTGCCACGCGCCGAAGCTCAGTCCCGTCTCGGCCCGGAACGCCCGGGTCATGGTCCGTTCGCTCACCCCGAGCCGCGCCGCCCACTCGGTGAGCGACCGGTCGTCACCGGGGTGGGACTCGAGGGCCGTGACGATCGGGCGCAGCAGCTCGGAGTCCGGCCGCTGCACCAGCAGCGCGTGGGGTGAGGGTTCGAGGAGGTCGAACACCATCTGCTCGGTGAGCTCCCGCGACCGGGCCGCCAGGGTCTGGTCGACCAGGCGCTCGAGCAGCAGGGTGAGCAGCGGGGTCACCTCCACCGCGACGGGCTCGGTCGGCAGCGGCGAGTCGGTGCGGACGTCGACGTGCGCGGTCCGGTACCAGGTGCCCGCCGGGGTGGCCGCGGAGTGGAGCACGCCCGCCGGGATCCACAGCCCGACAGAGGGGGTGATGGACCACGTGCGCGCCCCGATGGTGACGGTGGACGCCCCCGACCTGTTCCACAGCAGTTCGTGGGTGGGGTGGGAGTGCGGCTCCCATTCGATGTCGCGGGCCACCAGCTCGTCCATGCCGGTGATAGCGAACGGCATCACCGCGTCGCCCGCCGCGTAGATCGGCAGGGTGCGCGTCTCCACGTCGCCCCGTCGCGCGGTGCTGGTCCCGGTCATGAATCGATTCTGCCCCACCGGCTCGCCGGACCGCTGATCCGACCGCCCCGTAATGGTGGTCACATCAGCAAGTCTGTCGGGGATACTGGCGTACAGTGCGGGAGTTCCCGTGCAGGCGCTGACGCCTCGCCGGGTTTACCTTTTGTCTCGACCCGTAATGTCTAAGGATTCCCGTGACCACTGAGTCATCCTCTGCTGCATCGTCTACCGCCCATCCCGATCCCACCCAGCCCGACCCCACCCAGCCCGGCCCCACCCAGCCCGGCCCGGCATTGGGCTCGCCGCCGCTGCCCGCCGCCACCACGCGGCTGATCGCGCTGCTCGTGGCCGCGGCGTTCGTGGTGATCCTCAACGAGACCATCATGTCGGTCGCGATCCCCGAGCTGATGGGGGAGTTCGCCGTCGCCGCGGCCACCGCGCAGTGGCTCACCACCGCGTTCATGCTCACCATGGCTGTGGTCATCCCGTTCACCGGGTGGATGCTCATGCGGCTGCCGCTGCGGACGGTGTTCATCATCGCCATGACGACCTTCACCCTCGGCACCCTCCTGGCGTCGCTGGCCCCGGTGTTCGTGGTCCTGGTCGCCGGCCGGGTGGTGCAGGCCGTGGGCACCGCGATCATGATCCCGCTGCTCATGACCACCGTGCTCAATGTGGTGCCCGCGGACCGTCGCGGCCGCACCATGGGCGTGATCTCCATCGTGATCGCCGTGGCCCCGGCCATCGGCCCCACTGTCGGTGGTCTGGTGCTCGACGTGCTGAGCTGGCGCTGGATGTTCTGGTTCGTCCTGCCCATCGGCCTCCTCGCATTGGTGGCCGGCGCCGCGCTCATCCGCAACGTCACCGCCACCCGCCCGATCCCGCTCGACATCCTCTCCGGCATCCTCTCGGCGGTCGGCTTCGCTGGCCTGATCTTCGGTTTGAGTTCCTTCGGCGAAGCCGCCAACGACAACGCACTGGTGTCCCCGTGGGTGCCCGTGCTCGTGGGCGTGGCCGCACTGGCGGTGTTCGTCTGGCGGCAGCTCTCGCTCAAGGACTACGCGCTCCTCGACGTGCGCGCCTTCACGTACCGCACCTTCACCGTCAGCCTCACGCTCATGCTGCTGTCCATGATGGCGCTGTTCGGCACCCTCATCCTGCTTCCGCTGTACATGCAGCAGATCCTGGGGACCACCACCCTCGAGTCCGGCCTCGCGCTGCTGCCCGGCGGTCTGCTCATGGGTGTGCTCGGCTGGTTCGTCGGCAGGCTCTTCGACCGCATCGGTCCGCGCCCGCTGATCATCCCGGGCTCGATTCTGGCGGCCGCCGGCCTGTGGGGCATGTACCTGTTCTTCTCCGCCGAGTCGTCGCTGGCGACCGTCGTGGTGTGGCACATGATCCTCAGCGTGGGCCTGGCGCTGCTGTTCTCGCCGCTGCTCACCTCGGCGCTGGGATCCCTGCCGCCGCATCTCTACCCGCACGGCTCCGCGCTGCTCAACACGCTCCAGCAGGTCGCCGCCGCGGCCGGCACGGCGCTGTTCATCACCGTCATGACGCTGGGCATCGTGGCCGGCGCCGAGTCCGGACAGGGCGACGTGGCCGCGCAGATGACCGGCGTCCACAACGCGCTGGTGGTGGGTGCGATCATCTCGCTCATCACCGTGGTGGGCGCGTGGTTCGTCCGCAACACCGCGCAGACCGAGGGGCCGGCGGTAGCGGCCGACGCCGAGGAGTCCGTCTCGCCGTAGCAGGCGGGGCGCCTCCTCGGCGGCAGCGCCATCCCGGTCTCGCCTAGGAGTGACCCACGTCATATCCTTAGCGACGTGAAGATCGATCTGACGGTCCTGGCGATCCCCGGTTTCATCGCGGCGATGGCGGCCGAGTACGCGTGGCAGTCCCGCAATCCGGCGGAGGGGGAGCGGGCCGGCGACTACGAGTTCGCCGACACCATGGCCAGCCTCTCGATGGGCGTGGGCAGCCTCGTGGCCCCGTACGTCGCGGGCAGGCTGCTCGCCCCGGTCACCCCCCGGACCGGCCGGTACGCCAAGGCGCTGATGGGTCTGTCGCTCGCGGCCGCGGCGGTGGCCACGGCCGGGGACGTGTGGCGGCGCACCCGGACCACGGGGTTGCTCGAGGCGGGCGCGGTGCCGTCGCGGGTGGCGTCGGGTGTGGGCGCGAGACCGGGCAACGACGACGACGAGTTCCCCGTCTCTCACCCGTCGCCCGTCGCGGGGTCCGCGCACGTGCCCGCCGTGGGAAGAGTGCAGGTGCCCACGAGTGAGGCTGTCCAGGTGCCGCCCGCGCTACGACGCATCACCGGCGGGTCGGCGGTTACGGCGCTGGCCTCGGCGGTCGTCACGGTCTCGACGTTGTGGAGCGCGGAGACGGCCGGATCCAAGCTCTTCCGGTTCTCCCCGCTCGACCTCGGCACGGGACCGCTCGCCTACGCGGTGGCGATCCTGGGGTGGGACTTCATCTACTACTGGAACCACCGCTTCGACCACGAGAGCCGCTGGTTGTGGGCAATGCACGTGGTGCATCACTCCAGCGAGCGCTACAACCTCTCCACCGCCCTGCGCCAGCCGGTGGCCGAGGCGTTGACGATCTATGTGCCCTACGGGCTGCTCTCGCTGCTGGGCGTGCGGCCGGCGCTGGTGCAGGACGCGCGCGCGATCAACCTGATCTACCAGTTCTGGATCCACACCGCGGTGATCCGGTCCATCGGGCCGTTCGAGCGGGTCTTCAACTCGCCCGCTCACCACCGAGTGCACCACGGCAGCAATCGCGAGTACCTGGACCGGAATCACGGCAGCATCCTCATCCTGTGGGACCGCCTCTTCGGCACCTTCGAGCCCGAGGGGCAGAAGGTCGTCTACGGGCTGACCACCAACATCGACACGTTCAACCCGGCGCGGATCGCCTCGCACGAGTGGATCGCGATCGCCCGAGACGTGTTCCGCTCCGAGACGTGGACGGACCGGGTCGGGTACCTGGTGCGCGGGCCGGGATGGGCGGGGGCGCGACGGGCGTAGTGTCGCTGACCTGGGGTGCCCTGCGCGGGCCGTTCAGGGCACCGCAGGTCAGAGAGTGTGATCCCGCGGGAGGCGCCTGAGGGAAGAGTTCTTCGATCGTTGGTGTTCCCCCAACGCCCCCGCAACCGGACCACTTTCTGATGGTGAGCCGTATCGCCCCGGGCCGCGTACGGTCCCGAGCGGTAACGGGTGCCCGGTAAGGTCCGATTTCGCAAGTAAGGCACCGCACTCGAGTTCATAAAGGAGCGACATCGTGTTTCCCATCGGCTCGATCGAGAATCCGCTGCGCTATCTCTTCGGCCCTGGTCCTGGTGAGGCGTCCTGTCTGGCGCTGACACCCGAGTGCATGGGGCTCATTCCCTACCTCGCAGCCCGGTTCGGCGCGGGGTCCTGACGCTCTGGGTTCGCCAGGAGTCGGCGCTGCGCCCGGCGTCCCAGGGCCGCCATGAGGGGCAGGCCCGCCACGGCCAGTCGCGGAAAGCTCGCCCCCAGGTGCGCAAGTCCTCCGCGCCACGCCGGCACGGACCTCACCAGGCGGGGGGAGTCCAGCACCCTGCCCACGGCGCGCACCACGTCGCCGGGCTGGAGCAGTGACCCGGAGAAGGACAGGGCGGCCTGCGGGTCGTTGAGTTTGTCGTAGAGCATCGGGGTCCAGATCCCGTCCGGGCAGATGCAGGAGATCGCGATGTCGTGGATCCCCTCGAGCCGCAGGTCGATGGCGGTGCTGGTGCTGAACCCCATGACGGCGTGCTTAGAGGCGGCGTAGACGGCCTCACCCGGCACGGCGGAGATCCCGGCGAGCGAGGCGATCGTGATGATCTGGCCGCCGCTGCGCCCGCCGCCGGAACCGCTGCGGGAACCCCGGCCCCGCATCGCGTCGATCGCGGCAACGGTGCCGTTGATCGCCCCGAGGGTGTTGACCTCCATGAGCAGTCGCCGCTGCTCCTCGCTCTGCTCCCACGCCGGACCCGTGAGGAGCACCCCGGCGTTGTTGACCCACACGTCCACGCCCCCCGTCTGTTCGACGAGCGCATCCCGGGCCTTCTCGACCTGCGAGTGATCGCGGACATCGACAGCCGCCCAGCTGGCGTTCTCCCCGATGGCGGCGGCGGCCGCGGCGGCGGTGTCCGCATCGACGTCGGTGACCATCACCCGGTATCCGCGATCGGCGAGCATCTCGGCGATCTCCCTGCCCAACCCGCGACCGGCCCCGGTCACGAGGGCGCTGCGCGACCTCGTCGTCGTCACTTCTCGCTTCCCAGTCCGGAGCGGATCCGGCCGTAGGAGATGCCGCCGTGGCAGTACGTGGGCACGACGGGCCAGAAGCGCTTCCACGACACGAGCTCGGTGGAGGGCAGGATCTGCAGCCAGCGCGGGTCGCCGGGGCAGGCGTCCGCCATGGTCTTCTCCTTGATCATGGAGTCGTACTGGTCCAGGGAGTCCTCGAGGGTGTTGGCGTTGGGGCAGATCTCCCGACCGAACTTCTCGTGGTACCGCCGCACGCCCGGGATCCGGGACAGTTCCGGCTGCCAGTTGTCCAGCGAGATGCCGTTCTCCGAGGACACCCACACGCCGTCGGGGGTGTTGACGACCAGCGAGTGATTGCCGTCGGTGTGTCCGGGGGTCCACATCAGGGCGATGCCGGGGCCGAGCTCGATGTCTCCGTCGAACACCGCGAACCGGGACCGGTCGACCCCGCCGAGCCCGCCGGCGACGTACCAGGCCCACTGCATGGGATGCAGGTCCTCGAGGGTGGCCAGTTCGCGCCGGTGGACCAGCAGCTTGGCGTCGCCGAACAGCGGCGCGCGGGGCGCGGTGTCCCCGGGGATCACCTCGGTCGAGCCGAGGATCATGCGGGGGTCCTGCACGTGTAGGTGGTCGAAGGTGAGGAAGTCCACGTCCTGGGGCGTGAGCCCGACCTTGGCGAGCGCCTGGTCCGGCTCGTTGAAGTACTTGAGGATCAGCTTGACGGCGAGGTTGCCACCGGGGATCTTGTCGACGAGCGCCTGGAGGTTGTCGTAGAAGGGTGCCTCGGCGGATCCGGCGGGGACGGTCGGCTCGAACACCAGGGTGCGGGGGCGGCCGTCCCAGTCGTCGTACTGCACCACGATCATCCGGTTGATCATGGTGATCAGCGGCAGGCTGGGGACCGAGACCGCGTTGTTGAACGCGTATTTGACCGGGTACGGCGCCGCCGCCACGTCCACGGACTGCACGGCCCGCACCTGCCCCTGCTGCACGAACCGCGTCTTGTACTCGGCGGCCGCCGCACGCACGGCCCGCAGGCGCTCACCCCGGGGCCACACGTCGTGGACGCCGTCGAACTCGGGGATCGAGCGCGCGCCGATCTGCTCGAGCATCTGATCGGAGGACTGTTTTTGCGGCGCCCGGTCCCGGAGGTCATGGTCTCCCAGGTCTCGGTCGCCCCACTCGTGTTCGCGCAGCATCACCACTCCTGTACTCCTCCGGGCGCCGTGGATCTCCCGGCGCCATGCCTCTGACGGGTACTTCCAGGATCCGGTGCCCGGCGCCGCCACACTTGTGTCAGCGCGACACTCTCGACCGGCGCCTGAGCTCGCCGGGTGGGACGCCGAACCACCGACGCACGGCGTGGCTGAGCGTGGACTGTTCGGAGAAACCGACCAGGTCGGCGATCTGCGTGAAGGACAGGTCGGAGGTCGTGATGAACCGGTGTGACCGGTCCCGCCGCAGTTCGTCGACGACCTGGCCGTAGGTGGTGTGTTCGACGACGAGGTGACGCTGCAGGGTCCGCGGGTGGATCGCGAGCGAGGCCGCCACCTCGGCGAGGGGCGGGACCCGCCCGGGAAGGCGCTCGACCACAGCCCGGCGCACCCGGCCGGCCATCGAGTGGGCGGGGTCCGAGTAGGTGCCCGCCAGGTGATCGAGGGCGGCCAGTCGGATCTCCTCGTCGGCGGTGGCGAACGAGGCGTCCAGAATCCTGCGCTCGACGCACAGCGCGGCCACGGGGCGGTCGAACTTGACGTCGGCGCCGAAGAAGTCCAGGTAGCGGTCCACGGGCGAGAGCGGCCCGTGGGTCAACTCGACGGATCGGAGACCGGGACTGCGCCCGAGCAACTGCACCGCCATCCGGTGGAACAGGCCGAGTCCCAGTTCGATGGCCTGAGGGGAGTACGGAGACTCGGACAGCTGCTTGCGGTAGGTCAGGGCGATCACTCCGCGCCGATTCCACGGGTCGTCGTCGACGCCGATCGTCAGCGCGGGGCTGTGGACGAAGAGGAAACGCGCCGCGCACTCGAGCGCCTCGGTGGCGGTGGCGCTGGGGCGGACCGCCCGGGCCACCGGGCCGAGGATGGAGATGTCCTGTCGGTCGGCCAGCCGCAGCCCGAGATCCGGGCACTCGAGCTCGGCAGCGGCGGCGTCGAGCATCTGGTCGTGCGCGGTGATAGAGATGAGCCCGTCGTCGCCGGCGAGGGCCTCGGTCGAGATGCCGTACCGGTGGAGCAGCTGTTCGGGATCCCCGCCGAGTTCGCTGACCAGCGGGGCGAAGCCGCGGAGGCTGGCGGTGCGGATCAGCGGCTGCACGCCGACACCCGGGTGCTGCCGTTCTGCGAGGCGACCACGGGCTCCGGGCTGTTCACCCGGGCACACCGATCTCCCCGGCCACCCGACGGCCCGATTCGACGGCCCCGTCCATGTACCCGGCCCAGCGGGTGGCGGTCTCCGTGCCCGCCCAGTGGATCGGGCCGACCGCGCGGCGCAGGTGGGGGCCGAAGCGGGTCAGGGTCCCGGGCGCGGCGAACGCGCCGTAGCACCCGCGGCTGTACTCCTCCTCGGCCCAGTCGCGCTCGATGTAGTCAACGGGATTGCGGGCCCGGGGGCCGAAGTACCCGGCGAGATCCTCCAGCACCTGCGCCCGACGGTCGGCGGGCATCATGCGCGAGCAACGGTCCGCGTGTCGGCCCTCGAGGAACCCGACCAGCACCCCGGGACCGCCGCCCTTCGAGCTGTAGGGGGTGTTGTCGAAGACGGTGCCCAGCGCGCGGGTGTCGCTGTTCGCCTGACCGCTCCACCCGTCGGCGCGCCAGAAGGGCTCGGAGTAGGCCACGTTGACCTTGATCACCCGCCCCATGGGCAACCGCTGGACCAGCTGGTCGCGGTCGCCCGGCAGGCCGGGGGAGTAGCGGATCCTCGACGCGAGCGGCGGCGGCACCGCGATGACCACGTGGCGCGCGCTCACGGTGTGGTGGCCGGTTCGCACGCGGACGGAACCGGCGTCCCACTCGACCGCGGTGACCGGGCTGTCCAGTACCACGCGGTCACCGAGCCGGCGCGCCATCTCGATCGCGATCGTCTGCGCCCCGCCCACCACGCGGTCCTGCTGCGCTCCACCGGCGGTGTCGATCATCGCGTCGAGACCGCCGGCCGAGCCGATGTAGAACGCCGCCCACAGCGCGGACAGGTCCTCGGGACCGGTCGAGAACACGGCCTCGGTGAGAAGCCGATAGAACCCGCGGGCCCTCGGGGTGCGGGCGGTGCGTCGGAGCCAGGTGTCGAACGTCTGCGAGTCAAGGCGCTCGGCGCCGGGCGCGGTCCACGGCTCGGCGAGCGGGATGCGGGCGGCCATCCGGTCGAGCCGCCACTGGGTCTGGGCGATATCGGCCAGGGTGACGGGGTCGAACCTGGGGATCCGGCCAGTGTACTCCGCCCTGGTACCGCCGAGTTCGGCGATGTTCCGACCCTCGACGTGGGTGGGGAAGGTCTGCAGTCCCAGCTCGCGGATCAGCGCGAGGACGTGGTGCTGGGTGGGGCCGACCCACTGCCCCCCGACCTCGATGGACTGCCCTCCGGCGAGCGTGGCGCCCAGCAGCCTGCCGCCCACACGGTCCCGGGCCTCCAGTACCACCACGTCGTGGCCCACCCGGGTCAGCTCACGCGCGGTGACCAGGCCGGCGATCCCCGCACCCACGACCACCACGTCTACCGCTGAGTCCATACCGAGCCTCTCCACGCCCTCGAATCCCGGGCACGCCCACAGTATTCCGCGCGCCCGGTGGCCCGGGGCAGGACGGCGAACTCGATGCGACGGACTCCCACCGACTGCCACCCTTGTCGGCATGGACACGGACTGGCGTTCCCTGCCGCGCAACTCGTGGCTCTCCCGGGGCCAGCCGCTCGATCGTGGCGACGCGGCCAGCCGGATCAGCGCCTACATCTACGGCAACATCCTGGTGCTCGCGGCGCTCGTGCCGATCGTCCACACCGAGAAGTACGTGGGGATCGCGATCGTGCTGGGCACCGCGCTGTCGACGTTCATCGCGCACGTCTTCGCCGAGGCGGTGGGCCACGGTGTGCGTGAGGGCGAACCGCTGAGCCGCGCCGAGAGGCGCGCCGAACTGCGGAACTCGGTGCCGATCCTGAGCTCGGCGGTCCTGCCGTCGCTCATCCTCGCGGTCGGCTGGATCGGGGTACTCGAGCACGGCACCGCGATCCTGCTCGCGGAGATCACCGTCCTGGTGCGGATCGGCGGTGTCGTCTTTGTGATCGGCCGACTCAACGGCGAGCGACCCAGCCGGACGTGGCTCCTCAGTGCTGCCGCACTCACGGTCGTCGCCGCGACCGTCGTGGCGGTGAAGGTCGCGTTGACGCACTGAGCCGGCGTCACCGTTCGGTCATCGGGGCCGGCCGTACCGGCCGACCGGTCACCTCCCGAACAGCTTCGCCACGAACCCCTCCCTGGGAGCCTGGGCGTGCCCGGGACACCGCTGGGCCGCGGGAACGCGGGACATCACCTGGTCGACGTGCATGCCGCACCCGGCCCACGTCGTCTTTCCACAGGTCTTACAGGTGGCCGGTCGGCACATGGTCGTACTCCTAGTGGTCACAGGGTGCGGCGCGAGTGGCCGCGGGGTCATCACGAGGTTTCGAGGCGAACGGTCGGATCGCCTGGACCTCGAGATTGAGGATACATACCCCTAGGGGTATCCACAACGGGCGCGCGACCGGTCGTGCCTTGACTCTCCTGTTGACGAGTGTCACTGTATTAAGCACCTAATACAGCAACACGGATGGGGGCGCGATGCAGTTCGACACCTCATCTCCGATCTGGGTGCAGCTCGTCGAGGAGTTTTCGCGACGCATCGTGATCGGGGAGTGGGCGGCGGGCGCGAGGATGCCCGGGGTCCGCGAACTGGCGTCCGACCTGGGCGTCAACCCCAACACCGCACAGCGGGCACTGGCCGAGTTGGAACGGCTCGAGCTGTGCCGGTCCGAACGGGCCAGCGGGCGCTACGTCACCTCCGACGACGCCCGCATCGACGAGGTCCGCGACGACCTGGCCTCCGGTGCCGCCCACGAGTTCATCCGCCGGGTCCGCGGACTGGGGATGACGCAGGACAAGGCTCGAGAACTACTGGACAAGAGATGGGACGACCATGACCACACCACTGCCCATGCGCACGACGGAGGTGTCTGACGTGAGCATCGTCGAGAACGCCGCTACTACACTCGTCGAGACCGCGGGGCTGACCATGAGTTACGGCTCCACCACCGCGTTGGACGCGCTCGACCTGGGCCTGGCTCCGGGCCAGATCGTGGGACTGCTCGGCGAGAACGGCTGCGGTAAGACCACCCTGCTCAAGATCCTCGCCGGCGTGCTCTCGGAGTACTCCGGCAGCGTGCGGATCGACGGCCACGCGCCCGGCCCCGAGTCCAAGGCGATCGTCTCCTTTCTGCCCGACACCAGCTTCCTCCCGGACTCCGCCCGGGTGAGCTACTGCCTCGAGCTCTACGCCGACTTCTTCTCCGATTTCCGCACCGAGAAGGCCCGGGACCTGATCGGGTTCTTCGGTCTGAGCGAATCCGCCCGGCTCAAGGAGATGAGCAAGGGCATGCGCGAGAAGGTCCAGATCGCGCTGGCCATGTCCCGCGATGCGAAGGTGTTCCTGCTGGACGAGCCCATCTCGGGCGTCGACCCGGCCGCGCGGCAGCTGATCCTCGACGGGATCCTCCGCAACCTCTCCGAGGACTCCCTGCTCCTGATATCCACGCACCTGGTGCACGACCTGGAGCCCATCCTCGACGCCGCGGTGATGATGCGGCACGGCCGCGTCCTGCTCCAGGGCGACGCCGACGACCTCCGCGGCCGGCACTCCGCCAGCCTCGATCAGATCTTCAAGGAGACCTACCGATGACGACGACACTGCTCAAGCACGAGTGGCTGCGCACTCGCGGGGCGCTCGGGACAGCTCTCGGCATGATCGCCCTGATCGGGGTCCTGGGCAGCCTGCTCGGGTCCGCCGGGTGGCCCCTTCTCTCCCAGCTCGGGATGGCCCTGGGGGTGTTGGCCGCGGTCGTGGCGGTCCCGGCCGTCCAGCTGACCCTCGCCGCCGACTACTGGCGTACCGGATACGGCCGCACCGGGTACTTCACGCACTCGATCCCCGTCCGCGGGTCGGCGATCTTCTGGGTCAGGCTGGTGTGGGCGATCATCGCCTCGCTGGCCGCGCTCGTCCTCACCGCCGGGCTCGCGCTGGTGGCATGGTGGGCGGCGGCCCTGCATTCAGGGCTCACCTCGCCGTCGCTCTCTCTCCTGTCCGACACCTGGGCCGCGGTGACCACGGCCGCGCCGCCGTGGATGATCGCCGCCGGACTGATCGCTGGCCTCTCCTCGTTCCTGATCTGGCCCGTCTACTACTACTTCGCTGTCTCGGTGGGGCACGAGCGGCGCCTGGCAGCGCTGGGAGCCGGCGGGCCGGTCGTGGTGTTCGTCGTGGTCTACCTGGCCACCCAGGTGCTGTCGCTACTGGCGATGATCGCGCTGCCGTTCGGTGTCGCGATGGACGCCGGCGGTTCGCTCGAGTTCGTGCGCTTCGACATTCTCGGCGAGGTGGCCGCGGGTGCGGCCGCGCGGAACGACGTCATGCCCGTCGGCTTTGTGGCCGCGTCGGCAGTGCTGGTGGCGTACTGCCTGTGGCGCACCGCGCGCTCGTGGAATCACAAGGTCGCCCTGGTCTGACAGGGGTGGGGGTCTGATAAGGATCGGGGGCCTGATACGGGTCGGGCCCCGGGCACAGACGCCCGGGGCCCGCCACCCGCGTCAGTCCCCGGCCTCAGCCAGGAGCCCGTAGAGGCGTTTGCGCAAGCCGACCAGTTCGCGGGTGGCCGCCTCGCCGGCGGCCGGGTCTCCGGTCTGGACGACCGCCCGCACGGCCATGGCGGCCTCCCCGAAGGCCTTCCAGAGGTCGGCGTCGCCGCCCAGTCGGGACGTGGCCTCCTCGGTGGCGTCGACCCACGGGGCCGGGCGATCTGCGAGCTGGTCGACCTCCGCCCGCCCGGCGTCGGTGAGCTGGTAGTGCTTGGGCCCGGCGTCGTCAGCGGGACCGATGAGACCCTCGTCCTCCAACAGCGAGAGCGCCGGGTAGACCGCGCCCGAACTGGGACGCCAGGTGCCCCCGCTTCGCTCGGCCAGTTCGCGGATGATCCCGTATCCGTTCTGTGGCCCCTCTGCCAGGAGCAGGAGCACGCCGTGCCGGACGTCACCTCGCCGTCGTCGCCGCTGGTGGCCGCGCCGCATCCCGGGACCGTCATCGAACGTGCCGAAGGCCCCTCCCGGGCCGAAGGGTCCGCCGGGCCCGAACGGTCCGCCCGGCCCGAACGGGCCACCGGGCCCGAACGGCGTGCCGGGCCCTCCCGGGCCGAACGGCGCCGCGCCGCCACCGTGTTCGTGACGACGGCCCCTGTGGTGTCCGTGCTGACGGCCGGGGCGGCGGCCTTGCCGGGGATGTCCGCCCCCGCCCGGTGTTGCCGATGGGCCGAAGTCGCCCGGCCCGTATGTGTCGTCGATGTTCATCGCGACTCCTTCCGATCTGGGCGCCTGGTCGGCTCCCGTCTGTCTAGAAGTATCCGCGACAGGCGTAAGAATGTCAACGACATATCGCTAAGTGCCGGTTGCGTGGAGCGGTCCACCTGTCAGGCAAGATAAGAATCAATGCGGGGAACACTCAGGTGTGCCCACGCGTTGACCCAGTACGAGTGATTCGTCGGTGACCCGGCGGGGACTCTCGCTACACGACCTTCCCCGACAATCCGAAGGGACCTCGATGCGCAGCAGTAGCAATCCGGTCTTCAGCTCTCTGTCCCAGGACAGCGCGCGTGGCGCCACCCAGCTCGGTGGCGCGGGCCGTGCCACCTTCCAGCAAGGCCAGTACGGCCAGCAGGGCTTCGGTGCCCAGGCCGGGTACGGTGCCCCCCAGGCCCATCCGCAGTTCGAGGCGGACACGCGGCCCATGACGATCGACGACGTCGTCACCAAGACCGCCATGACGCTGGGACTGCTCAGCATCGTGGGCGTGATCGCGTTCTACATGATCAGCGTCAACCCCGGTCTGCTCTTCCCGCTGCTGCTCGTCGGCGGCATCGGTGGCCTCGTCGTGGTGCTCATCGCCACCTTCGGCCGGAAGATGGACTCCGCGCCGATCACGCTGACCTACGGCGCGCTCGAGGGCCTGTTCGTCGGCGCGGCGACGTACCTGTTCACCGCCGACATCCAGGGTGGTGGCGTCCTCGGTGCAGTCGGCGCCGCGATCCTCGGCACCATCGGTGTGTTCGTGGGCATGCTGTTCGTCTACAAGACCGGCGCCGTCCGCGTGACCCCCAAGTTCACGCGCTTCCTCACCGCCGCCATCGTGGGCGTGCTGTTCGCGGCGCTCGGCAGCATCCTGCTCAGCTTCTTCACCGGCGGCTCGAACCCGCTGTACAACGGCGGCCCGATCGCGATCGCCTTCTGCCTCCTGTGCATCGGCCTCGCCGCGTTCAGCTTCCTGCTCGACTTCGACAACGCCGACCGCCTCGTGCGCGCGGGCGCCCCCAACAAGATGGCGTGGGGCGTCGCGCTCGGCCTGACCGTCACCCTGGTCTGGCTGTACATCGAGATCCTGCGCCTGATGAGCTACTTCCGCGACTGATCAGCGCGAGCGGTAGCGCCCGCGGCCCCGGCCCCCGACAGGGGAGCCGGGGCCGCCGGCATTTCGGGGGTGAGCAGGCGCGAGCCGGCCCCACCAGACGACGCGGGCGGGGCCCACACAACGAGAAGAGCGTTCCGCACACATCCTCTCGGGAAACGTGTGCGGAACGCTCTTCTCGACGCCGGGCGCCGGGTCGCGGGCGGCGGGGCGCCGGGCCTGGTCGGACCGGGCTGGGCCAGATTAGGCCGCGCGGGCCGGGATCAGCTGAGGCGCTCGAGCACCATCGCCATACCCTGGCCGCCGCCGACGCACATGGTCTCCACGCCGAACTGCTTGTCCGCCGCCTGCAGGTTGTTGATGAGCGAGGCGGTGATGCGGGCGCCGGTCATGCCGAACGGGTGGCCCAGCGCGATCGCGCCACCGTTGATGTTGAGCTTGTCCTCGTCGATGCCGAGCTCGCGGGCGGAGCCGAGCACCTGGACGGCGAACGCCTCGTTGATCTCGAACAGGTCGATGTCGGAGATCGACTTGCCGGCGATCCGCAGCGCGTTCTTGACGGCCTCGACCGGACCGAGACCCATGATCTCGGGGGACAGGCCCGAGACGCCGGTGGACACCACGCGCGCGAGCGGGGTGAGGCCGAGCTCCTTGGCCTTGGTGTCGCTCATGATGACGAGCGCGGCGGCGCCGTCGTTGAGCGGGCAGCAGTTTCCGGCGGCGATGGTGCCGTCGGGCCGGAAGACCGGCTTGAGCTGCGAGATCTTCTCGTAGGTGGTGCCGGGCCGCGGGCCGTCGTCGGTCGAGACCACGGTCCCGTCGGGCATGGTGACCGGGGTGATCTCATTGGCGAAGTGGCCGTTCTCGACGGCGGCGACCGCGCGGTTCTGCGACCGCACGCCCCAGTGGTCCTGCTCCTCGCGGGTGATGCCGGTGATCTGCGCGACGTTCTCCGCCGTCTGGCCCATGGGGATGTAGACGTCCGGCAGGGCGTTGTTCTCACGCGGATCGGTCCAGGTGGGGGCGCCGCCCTCGGCGCGGGTGCCGGTGAGGGCCTCGGCGTCGGCGAAGATCGGGTTGTGGGTGTCCGGCCAGTGGTCGGAGGTGCCCTTGGCGAAGTTGGTCACGGTCTCCACACCGGCGGAGATGAACACGTCGCCCTCGCCGGCCTTGATCGCGTGCAGCGCCATGCGGGTGGTCTGCAGCGAGGAGGAGCAGTAGCGGTTGACCGTGGTACCGGGGACGGTGTCCAGGCCGGCGAGCACGGAGACGACGCGACCCATGTTGAAGCCCTGCTCGCCGCCCGGCAGGCCACAGCCCAGCATGAGGTCGTCGATCTGGGTGGGATCGAGCGACGGGACCTTGTCCAGCGCGGCCTTGACCATCTGGGCGGTGAGGTCATCGGAGCGGATGCCCACGAGGGACCCCTTGTTGGCGCGCCCGATGGGGGAGCGGGCGTACGAGACGATCACGGCTTCCGGCATGGAAAGCTCCTTCGTTGCAGTTGAGTGCTAGGTGTGGTCGATCGGGTGGCCGGAGTCCGACTGGTCCCGCGGGAGGCGGGCCAGCCGCAGGATCCGGCTCCGGCGGCGGAGGGTGTCCGCAGCCTCGCGGGCATCGCCAGTGCTCTCTGGGTCGCCGTCCACGTCCTCATTATGCAGGTACGTGTTCTCGTCGGCGTCGTCCGCGTCCTCGTGGGTCCGGACGAAGTCGGTCAGGCGCTTGGTCAACCTGGCCACGACCGACTCGCGCTGCGTGTCGTCCGAGTCGGGTGCGTCCGGCGCGGCGGCGGTCTCCGCATCGTCGGCGGCGCTCTCGGCGGCGCTCTCCGCGGCCTCGAGCGACTCGGCGGCCTCGGCGGCGTCGTGGGGCACCTGCTCCTCCGGCACCTCGTCCCACACCCCGAGCGCCACGCACACGGCGGGCAGCAGCAGTCCGGCGGCGAGTTCGTATCCGGCGGAGTTGGGGTGGAAGCGGTCGGGTGAGAAGAGGCTCTCCCCGCGTTTGTGGAACTCCGGGGCCAGGGCCTCGGCCAGCGAGACGGGCACCCCGCCCGCCCGGCGGACCTGGACTGCCTGGGCCGCGGCCAGGCGTCGACTGAGGGTGGCCATGACCGATCGCAGCGGCTGGGGGACGGGCTTGATGGTCCCGAGGTCAGGACAGGTGCCCACCACCACGTGCGAACCACCCTCGCGCAGCGCCTCGACGGCCTCGCCCACCCGTCGCGCCGAGGGGCCGATCGCATTGCGTGCGGTGACGTCGTTGCCGCCGATGAGGATCACCGAGATGTCGGGATCGCCGTGCGCGATCTGCATGGCCTCGACCTGGCCCGCGAGCCCCTTGGAGGTGGCGCCGACGATCGCCTTGATGCTCAACCGCACGTTCCACCCGGCCTCCTCCGCCAGGCCGCGAGCGAGGAGCACGCCGGGAAGCTCGCCGGGGGAGTCCGCGCCCAGGCCGGCGGCGAGCGAGTCGCCGAAGATCACCATGTGGACGTCGCACGTCATGCCGGGCCGCCACGGCTCGGCGGTGACGGCCCCGGGCCGGTAGAGGCCGTCGCCGTCGAAGGGCCGGGAGGTGGGTTTGGGGATCACCCGCCGGGCGGTCCTGGCCTGCTGGGCCAGGAGCTCGTACGCGCCACGGTAGGCGCCGACCGAACCCACGGCCACCAGGGCGAGGTTGACGACGATCTTGCGTACCGGATCATCTGCGTCAGTCATCTGGCGTGGCGTCTCCCTCCGGTGCCGTGGCGTGCGGGGCCGGGCGCCGCGAGCTCGCGGGCCTCCTCTGACAGTTCGACGATAGTCCTGCGTGCCTCGTCGGGCCCCATCGAGAGGTCGACGGGATACTCGACGATCGAGATGTCGGTGTGCACGATCCGCCGCGGCTGCGGTGCGTCGTTGCGGCGTTGGGCCGGATAGACCAGGAATGCCCGGTCCACCCCGAGTGCGGTGCAGGCAGCGAGCAGGCGGTAGTGCTCGGCGGCGCGGGCCCGGCGGTCGGTGGGATACATGGGGGCGAACGTGGTGACGGGGCGGCCGTCGACCTCGTACACGAGCCCGGTGGGGACGGAGATGTGATCGCCCTCAGGGGCGGGCGCGCTGTGACGACCGCCGCCAGCGGCGGAGTCCTCCCCGGATCCGCCCTCGTCTGCGGCGGCGTCCTCCACTGCGCTCTCCTCGATCCCGGAGTCGAGGTGGACCACCGGGTTGTGCAGCACCCGGCCCCCACAGCCGTCGAGGGCCGCGGTCAGCTCGGCTTCGACGAAGCGCTCGAACAGCGCGGGCATCTCGGTGACGAACGCGGCCGACGCCGCGTGGCCGTCCTCCACCTCGACCGAGATGCGTCGCACGATCCGGTCGGCCAGCGCGAGCGCGTTCTGGAACCGGGCGTTGAGACGGGTCCGCGTCCAGGCGGGCACAGGGGCGCCCTGGCCGATGAGCGTGGCGTCCGCGAGCCGCGCGTCCACCATCGCCAACCGTCGCCGGGTGGCGTCCGGGAGGTCGGGCAGGAACTGCAGACGGTGCGCGGCGGTGCGCAGGATGCGGTTCTCGGCGATGTCCGGGGTGAACTCCGAGTAGGTGACCTCGAGGGGGATGGTCATGCCCGGGTGGCGTCGGATCTGGTCGCCCAGGCGGATCCGCCCGCGCACGGTGGTCAGTGCCTCGTCGACCCTGCGGTACCCGCGCAGCAGCCCGGACGACAGGGCCTCGTGCGCCAACGCGGCCATGGATTCGGCCACGGAGACCCACAGCTCGTCGTCGTCCCTCGCCTGGACGGCGGACGGGAGGAACGCCGACTCGGCCGCGTGGTCGAGCAGGAAGAACAACTGCGTCAGGCCGAGGTTGGCCGCCGGGAGGACTCTGACGGCCAGCCCTTCGACGCGGACCGAGCCGACGCTGCCGCACGGGATCAGCCGCCAGGTGTCGCGGCCGGCGGGCAATACCTCGACCAGCCGGGTCTGGGACAGGTGCTGGGCGCCCTCCCAGCTCAGGGTGACGAGCCGGCCGCGTCTGTCGAACTCGTCGAACTCGATGGTCTCCGACGCCGCGGAGCCCGCCGAGGGGGAGTTCACGCCCGGCCGATCTTCCGACGCAGTGTCGCGAGCCCGAAGCGCTCGTGGACCTCGGCTCGCGACAGGCGCCCGTAGTAGTGCTCCTCGAGCAGTGGGAGCAGGTCGTACCGCCAGATCGCCTCGAGCCCGCCGGGTTCGGTGGCCCGGTCCTTCATGAAGTACGACGGCCCGATGCGCAGGTCGCGGTCCGAGTCGTCGATCTCCGAGTTGAGCGCCTCCAGCAGGTCGGCGGGCTCGGTGGTCTCGCCGCGGGCCTCGAGGTGCCGCCGCAGCACCCCCGCGACGGGCGGGGTGTCGGGGTGGAGTTCCATGAACGCGAACCGCCGGCGGATGGCCGCGTCGACCATGGCGATCGACCGGTCGGCGGTGTTCATGGTGCCGATGATGAACAGGTTGCGCGGCAGCCGGAACGAGGTGTCGGGGCTGTACTGCGGCAGGACCGTGCGGTCGCGGTACTCGAGCAGGAAGTACATCTCGCCGAAGACGCGGGCCAGGTCGGCCCGGTTCATCTCGTCGATGATGAGGAAGCTCGGATGCTCCCGGCCGGAGTCCGACGTGGCGCGCGCGGCCTGGCGGCGCAGCGGCCCGGCCTGCAGGGCGAAACCGGGCTGGCCCGACTCGGTCAGGGTGGGCCGGTAGCCCTCGAAGAAGTCCTCGTAGGCGTAGCTGGGGTGGAACTGGACGAGCTGCACTCGGCTCGGGTCGTCGGCGCCGGCGAGGAAGCGGGCGAGCTCCTGCGCCAGGTAGGTCTTGCCGGTGCCGGGGGGCCCGTAGAAGACGATCTGCTGCCGCTCCTGCAGGGTGTCGACGATCTCCTGCAGTTCCCTGCGCGGCATGTGCAGGCTGTCGGCGAGCTCGTCGGTGATGTCGGGGAGGGTGGGCACGGTTCCGGCGCCCGGGGCCTCTGCCACCTGGGACTCGGCGGAGTGCCGGCCGGGGTGCATGGCCGCGAGAAGCGCGTCGAGACCGTCGGTGAGATCCACGACCGTGCCGGGCTCGCCGATCAGCTCCGAGAGCGGGCTGGGGAGGGTGTCCAGGTCGAGCGTGACCGAGTGCCAGCGCACCGAGCGCTCGAGCTGCTGGCCGCCGTCCTCCACGTATCCGAGGTCGTCGGTGAGGGTGCCCAGGTGCAGCTTGGCGTCGGCGACCGTGGCCACCACGTCCTGCGGGCTCATCCTCGACAGGAAGGTGTGCAGTTCCGCGGTGAGCTGGAACCGCGCCTGGTAGTCGAGGTGCGGATAGCCCTGCTCGACGGCCTGGGACACCTCGAGTCGGCTGGCGTGCGCGGGGATGCGCGGCAGGTGCGAGGCGGGCAGCGCGATCCGGTTCTGCGCGACCCACTGCCCGGCCTGACCGACCCCGCCGCGACCGGGCCGGACCAGCCACGCGCGGCGGGAGTGGTCGTCGCGGTGGCGCTGCCACTGGTTGGCGATCGCGCCTCGGTACCAGTCGACGGGCTGGCCGAGCTGGGCGGAGAGGGTTTCGGCGATGCGGTGCAGGTCCTGGTCGATGTCCAGCTCGTCGATGCCGGACGGGCCGCCGATCAGTTCGGCGAAGGCGTCGCGGATCCGGGTCTTGTGCTCGTGCTTGACGACCGGCTGGAAGTAGCCGGGCCAGGCCAGGTACTGCAGGCTGTAGCGGATGGCCCGCCAATCACCGGGCGTCGAGCGGGCGGCGCGCTGGAACTCCCACGGGTCCGTGAGCGCCGCGTCCCGCTCGGCCGACTCCAACTCGGCCCAGTGGACGATGAACGTGCACAACCACCGCAGGTGTTCGCGCATCTGGACGTTGAACCCGAGTCCGCCGGTCAGCGGGCCCTTCTCGCCGAGCGCCTCGTCGAGCGCGTCGGGGATCTTCGGCGCGTCGTCCACCCAGGACAGGACGTCCCGGATCCGCCCCCGCTTGAGGCGCGCGGTGACCGTGGACAGGGGCAGCTGCTGGATGTAGAGCAACTCGGCCGCCAGGAGCACCACCGGCCGCGGGGCGCCCTCCAGCTGGTCGTGGAGCGCCTGCATGACCGGGGAGCGAGTGGAGCCCGCAGCGTCCGCGCCGGTGTGCTCCTCGGCGTCGCCGTCGAGGCGTCGGACCAGCTCTTCGGCGACCTCGGGGGTCCAGGTGTAGAGCTCGTCGTCGAACGGTGACTGCCCGGTGCGCAGGGCCGGTCCCAGGACCTGCTCGGCCGCCGCCTCGATCTTCGGTGCGGGGCCCAAAGGCCTGTCATGGGAACCGTCTGTCACGTGGACTCCTGCTACGCCGGCGCGGGATCGGGCTGGTCGACCCGGGCCCGATGGACGTGGAAAACCTACCACCGGGCCCGTCGTGGCCGGTCAGCTCTGGTACGGCTCCGCGGTCACGATCGTCACGGAGACGGACTTGCCGTTGGGGGTGGTGTACTCGCGGCTCTCGCCGACCTTCGCGCCCAGGATCGCGCGACCCAGGGGGGAGTCGGGGGAGTAGATCTCGAGGTCGTCCTTGCCCGAGCCCTCACCGCGGGTGCCCACGAGGAACGTCTCCTTGGTGTCCTCGTCCCCGTTGTAGTACGCGCGGACGACGGAGCCCACCAGGGCCACGCCGGTCTCGGTGGGCGTCTCACCGACCTGGGCGGTGGCCAGCAGGTCGTCGAGCTGCCGGATCCTGGCCTCCTCCTGGCCCTGCTGCTCGCGGGCGGCGTGGTACCCGGCGTTCTCCTTGAGGTCGCCCTCCTCGCGTCGCTCGTTGATCTCGGCGGCGATGACCGGACGGTTGGCGATCAGCGCCTCCTTCTCGGCCATGAGGCGGTCGTACGAATCCTGGGTCAACCAGTAGCCCTGGGTGTCGTTCGCCATGAGAGCGCACTCCAATCTGTTCGTGTGTGTGCTGCTGTACGAAAAACACGGCCCCGCGAAAGGAGCCGTGCTGATAGGACGATGCTAACACAGCGGTGACCTGCTGCGGGACCGCAGAAGCCCTACCTGCGCAGGTAGTCCGGGATGTCGTCGCCGCAGCCGTAGGCGTCGGCCACGAACGCGCGGGCGGAGGTCGCGATGGACATGTCGACCTGGATGGCGCTGTTCGCGGACGGGGGCACGTAGACCTCCCGCCGGCCGACCTCGCCCTTGGTCTGGTCCTGGGCGCGGACGATGCAGTACGCGGCTGTCCCGGGGTCGTCTCGGGTGACGGTCATCACCACGTCGGTCCGGGAGTCGTCGACGACCGTCACGCCGATCACCTCGGCGGAGATCGTGGGGGTGGAGCTGAGCCGGTAGCCGGCGACGGCGCCGGCCACCACGAGGGCGCCCACCAGGAGGACGAGGAATCCCGCGACCACTTTGCCCGTCACGCCGGATCCGGAGTCGTCGTACCGCCCGGCCGGCGGGGTCCCCGCCGCCTGCGGCGCCACGTCCGACCTCGCCTCACTCATGGTCCCCAGGGTATCCGGGGGCGGTGGACGGGCCTCCCCGGGGGCACCGGTGCCCGGTGTGTCCATAGAATGAGTCATCCGATCCCCGAGCTCTGAAGAACGGCAGGTGCGACGATGGCCGGTCTCCGGCTGATGGCGGTGCACGCCCACCCCGACGACGAGGCGTCCAAGGGCTCCGCGACCATGGCCAAGTACGTGGCCCAGGGTGTGACCGTGCTGGTGGAGACGTGCACCGGCGGGGAACGGGGGAGCATCCTCAACCCCGCGATGGACCGCCCCGACGTCGTGGCCGACCTCGTCGGTGTGCGACGCCGGGAGATGGCCCGCGCGGCCGACATCCTGGGCGTCGAGCACCACTGGTTGGGCTTCGAGGACTCGGGTCTGCCCGAGGGTGACCCGTTGCCGCCGTTGCCTCCCGGATGTTTCGCGCTTGCCGACGACGACGAGGTCACCCGCTCCCTGGTCGCCCGGATCCGGGAGTTCCGCCCGCACGTGATGATCACCTACGACGAGAACGGTGGGTACCCGCACCCGGATCACCTGAAGGTGCACTCGGCGTCGATGGCCGCCTACGAGGCCGCAGCGGACCCCGCCCGCTATCCCGGGACCGGCGAGCCGTGGGCGGTGGCTAAGGTCTACTACACGCACGGTTTCCCCAAGAGCCGTCTGGAACTTCTCGACGAGGAGTTGTTCGCGCGCGACGGAGTCCGGCACTTCGCCGAGTTCCTCTCTCGCTGGGGCGACCGTCCCGACATCATGGAGCGGGTGACCACCCGGGTGGAGTGCGCCGACTACTTCGAGCAACGCAATTCGGCGCTGTTGGCCCACGCCACGCAGATCGACCCCAACGGCTGGTTCTTCGCGGCCCCGGTCGAGATGCAGCAGCGGGTGTGGCCCACCGAGGAGTTCGAACTCGCGGCAAGCCGGGTGGCCGTACCGGCGCGAGCTGAGGGAGAATACGAGTCAGACCTGTTCGAGGGCGTCGACCCGTACGTCCCGCTGCCGGTCGGACCGAGCACAGCGAAGGACCCGCGATGATCACTCTGGGACCGGACGTCCAGATCCTGGCGCACCAGGCGGTGATGGTCTTCGCACAGAACCAGTCGCCGGGCACCCCGGGGTACAACGACCATCCGATGGGGCCGGAGTTCGGCAAGGCCTCGCCGATCGGGATACCGGTGGTCCTGCTGCTGCTGGTGGCCACCGTGCTGCTGATCCGCAACATGAACAAGCACATCAAGAACCTGCCCGAGACCTTCGACACCGATCATCCCGAGCCGGACCAGCTGGCCGACGAGGGCACTGACCGTGCGGGGGTCGAGGGGGGCGCACCGGGCGCACCCGCCGACCCTCGTTGACCGCGCCTGCGGCCTACCGCATCTGACAGGGGAGGGTGGGTGGGCAGCCCGGCCGGATCCCAGGCCATGAGCCCGATCGCCGGGTAGTGTCATCACCCGTGTCCGCGCCCCTCGCACTTCGTGTTTCCGCCTGCTTTCTGCTGGCCGCCGCCCTCGCCGCCCCGGCCCCGGTCGGCGCCCAGACCGTCGTCGACGGACCCACACTCGGGGTCGCGGAGGTGCTCTCGTTCCCGGACCGCAGCGCCGAGGTCCCGGTTGCGATATCCGTCCCCGAGGGTCTGACCCCCCGGACCCTGAGCACCACGGTCCAGCTCCCGGTGGACCTCGAGCGTGGGCATCTCGAGGCGTGGTCAGGTGACCTGCTGCTGGGCCGGGAGGAGCTGGGGCCGGACGCTGAGTCGCAGCGGGTGACCATCCCGCTCGATCGCGGGCGGGTGCTCAACGGCGTGCTGGACCTCACCCTGCGGACCGTCCTGCACTCCCGCGGGGAGGCCTGCCCGGACTGGGATGACCGGCCCCTGGAGCTGCGCGACACCGAGGTCGACTTCGCCGGCGAGCCCGAGGCCCCCACTGTGTTGGCCGACTTCGTCCCTCCGGTCCTGGAGCGACTGGAGATCTACCTCCCGGACGAGCCGACCTTCGCCGAGTCGGAGGCCGCTGCCGCGTTGGCCCTCCTTGCCTCGTCGAGGTTCGGGCGGACGGGTCTGGAGATCGAGGTGCTCCCTGCGTCGGGGTCCAGGGCTCCGGAGGCCTCGCCCTTCACCCGCCGAGCGGAGATCCGTGAAGCCGACGAGTCCCGGATCGACCTGACCGACGACGCCGTCCCCACCGTGGAGATCACGGGCGATTCCGCCAGCCTCGGTCGCCAGATGCGGTCGGTGACGAGCGATCTGTGGTCACTCGCGGTCGCGGGCTCGGCCACCCTGGACTCGTCGACCCCGGCGCCCCGCGCGCTGGTGACCGAGGCGACCCTCGACGAACTCGGACTGGGATCGCGCTCGGCGCGGTCGGTCGGTTCCGTCACCGCCGGCTTCGGGTTGGACCAGACCAGCCTGGGCCAGGTCACCGGGGACGTGGCGGTCGATCTGGTGGGGTCGTACTCGCCGCCCCCGTCCGATCGCAGCGGCCTGCTCGTGGCCTCGGCCGGTCAGACGGTGCTGGACTCCTGGACCGCCGACCCGACCGGGTCCTTCGACCGCACCGTGACCGTTCCCGCCGGCGCGTTGAACCGGTACACCGACATCACCGTCTCTCTGCAGACCTCGGGCGCGGGCGCGGCGTGCGGCGTCCTCCAGCCGTTGACCATGATCATCGATGGATCCTCCCGGATCCGCCTCTCCGACCCGGCTACCCCCGCTCCCGCCGGGTTCGGCTCCCTGCCCCAGGCGCTCCTGCCCCGCCTGCAGGTGGCCACCGGCAGCGGTTCGCTGGAGGACACCGCACGGGCGGTGGCGATCCTCGCCGAACTGCAGACGCTGTCCGCCACTCCTCTGCTGCCTGAGTGGGTCAGTACCGACACCCTGGTGGAAGGGGACGTTCCGGGACTTCTCGTGACGTCCGAGTCCGTCCCGTCCGATCTCGACCTGCCCCTGACCCTGACCGGGGGCCGCACGCTGGAGGTCATCGGGGCGCGGGAGGGCCAGCCGGCCACCCTACGGTTCTACGAGGACGTGGACTTCGCGTCGATGCAGGTGGTCCAGGACGGCGACCGAGCGCTACTGGTGGCCTCGACGAATTCCGGGTCGGCCGAGCTCGACCGCACCCTGGAATGGTTGGACGCCGAACCGGGTCGGTGGTCGATGTTGGCCGGCAATGTCCTGTTCACCGCGCCGGACCGCGAGCCGGTCGAACTGTCCACGGCCGCGGCGGTCGATGTGGACATCAGCCAGGACGAGGGCACCGGCGGTGTCCGTACCGCGCTGATCATCGGTCTGGCGGTCACGCTGGCGGGGGCCGCGATCGCCGGGATCGTCTGGGCTGTCACCCGGCGCCGTCGGGTCAGCCCGCGGCGCTGATGCCCGCCCCTGTTCGCCGCGTCGTGCTGGGCGAGGGAGCGGACCACGTCGCGAGATGGGCGCTGCTCGTCGTGCTCGCCGCCGCCGGGTTCTGGCAGACGTGGGCGCGGATCGCCGGGGAGGTGATGGCGGGCTCCGGTAGCGAGGTCGTTCTCGCCGCCCCCGTCGGCGCCGTGCTGACCGCAGTGGCGTTGCACCTGCGGCGCCGGCCGGAGTTGCCCATCCACGACCGGCAGAGCGACAAGATCGCGGGGACGATCATCCTGGCGATCGCGCTGATGATCCAGTGGCTCGTGCTGCCCAGGTACGCGGACAGCTACGTCCTGTTGCATCTGGATCTCGTTGCCGCCTGGCTCTTCCTCCTGGGCGGGTCCGTCTTCTTCTTCGGGACACGCCGCACCTTCCGGTACTGGCCCTCCTGGTTGCTGCTCACCGTCGCGACTCCGGGTGCGTTGCGACTCTTCGTCTTCGCCCTGGGTGGGGACCGGTGGGCTCAGGTGCTGGTGATGGTGCTGGTGGTGTCTGTGGGGCCGCTGGCGATCCTCGGTCCACCGGCACTGCGCCGCCTCCGCGGGGCCGGCTCAGCGAATGGTCAACGGTCGGGTGGTCGACCCCTGCCCTCGCTGGTGGTCTCTCCGCGTGAGGCGTGGCGCAGCGCACCTCTGGTGACCGTCGTGGCCGTGCTCCTCGCCCTTGCGCCGCTGCCGGCGGGGATCGATGAACGACTGTCCCCGGGGCCCGACGCCTCGAGCGGGTCGGGGCAGATACTCCCCCCGGGCTGGCAGGAGCTCGAGACGATCGACTACCCGTGGGCCGAGCGGATGTTCGGGCCGTCCGCCACGCTGGAGCGCCAGATGATCAGGGCGACGCGTGTCCGGGCGGACTGGGACGAACTCCTGCGCCCCAGGGTCGCCGCGGTGCAGACGCTGACCGTCAAGGATCCCGGGGTGCTCGAGGTGTTCCCGTTGGAGATGATGTTCGATCTCAGTTCGGCACGGGTCAGCCCGCCCCGGGAGCTGCCACTAAATCGAGGGGTCACCGCGCGGTACCGGACGGTGATCGACGACGAGAACCTGCTCACCTGGAGCGTGATGTCGTTCATCTGGACACGGTCGGGGGACAGGATCCAACGCGTCACGCTCATCACCGTGGACAACCACGAGTTCGACGCCGAGTTCCCCCCGGCCGTCCCGGGCACCCGGTCGTTCTCCCGCCTGCTCAACCTCTTGCTGCGCGGCGCGGGCGCGGTCATCGACACAGACCCCCAGGAGAAGGACCTCGATATGCTGACCGAGCTCGCGACCGATCTCGTGGAGGCGCAGTGGACGGACGAGTAGATCCCGCGGCGGCGACCTCCGAGTCCGCCGAGCCGGACGCGAGCCGTAGCGAGGCCGCGCTCCACGACGCCGTGCACGGGTTGTTCGAACGCGACCCGTTGGCCTCGGCGGCGGTGCCGTTCGTGCCGTGGCAGAAGTGGGCCGGGCTCGCCGGGATCGCCGTGCTGATCCTCGCCCTGGTCCTGGCGACCACGCCGACCCTCATCGCACTGACGGCGGTGAGCACGGCGGTCTACCTCATCACGCTCGGCGATCGCCTCCTCCTGCTCGGGCGTGGTCTGGCGCGGGAGTCGATCCTCCACGTGGAGGACGATCGCGCCCTCGCCGTGCCGGACTCCGACCTGCCCACCTACACGGTCCTGGTGCCCGCGTACAACGAACCGGAGGTGATCGGCGACCTCATCGACGCCGTCAGCTCGATCGACTACCCGGCGGACAAGCTGGAGGTCTTGTTACTGCTCGAGGCCGACGACGACGTGACGATCGACGCCGCGGAGGCGGCGGGGTTGGGGGAGGTGTGTCAGATCCTCCGGATCCCGCCGGCCGACCCCCGCACCAAGCCCAAGGCCTGTAACTACGCGTTGCACTATGCCACCGGCGAGATCATCACGATCTTCGACGCCGAGGACCGCCCGGATGCCCTCCAGCTCCGGCGCGTGGCGGTGGCCTTCACCGATCTTGACGACGACGTGGTGTGCGTCCAGGCCAAGTTGGCGTTTCACAACGGGTCGCAGAACATGCTCACCGCGTGGTTCACCGCGGACTACGCCCTGTGGTTCAACTTCCTCCTGCCCGGGCTGATGAAATCCAGCTCGCCCATCCCGCTGGGCGGCACGTCGAACCACATCAAGGCGGACGTGCTGACCGAGATCGGGGCGTGGGACCCGTACAACGTCACCGAGGACGCCGATCTGGGTGTCCGGATCGCCGCCCGTGGACACCGGACGGCAGTGCTCGACTCCACGACCCTGGAGGAGGCCAACCCTGATCCGATCAACTGGATCAGGCAGCGCTCGCGCTGGTACAAGGGGTACCTGCAGACCTGGCTGGTGCACATGCGTCAGCCGGTCAGGCTGTGGCGCACCCTCGGCACGGTGAGCATGTTCCGCTTCACCACCCTGCTGGCGGGAACCCCCGTGATCGCCTGCCTCAACATGGTGTTCTGGCTCATCACCTTGTCCTGGATCATCGGTCAGCCGGCGATCATCGCGCAGGTCTTCCCCGCCTACGTGTACTTCCCCGCGTTGATCTGCCTCGTCCTGGGCAACTCGACGATCCTCTACTCGAACTTCATCGCGTGCCGGGAGACCGGCAACGCGGCGCTGTGGTGGGCGTGCCTGACCGTCCCGCTGTACTGGGTGCTCATGTCGATCGCCGCGATCAAGGGGACCTACCAGCTGTTCGCCAACCCCTCCTACTGGGAGAAGACCGTGCACGGGTTGGCGTCATGACACGGGTTGGCCTCGTGAGATCCCGTCCCGTCGCCGTCTTCTGCGCGTTCACGCTGCTGTACCTGGCGGTGGGGCTCTTCCTGGCCCTCGGTGCCAACTACCTGCAGGGCGATGCGCTGAGCCGCGTGGCCGACACCCGGACCGCGCTGCTGTCCAGAGACCCGCACCTGGCGGCCATCGGCTTCATCTTCACCCCGCTCACCGCGCTCGCCCAGCTCCCGCTGGTCAGTCTGTCCGGGTGGTTCCCGGGCCTCACCAGGTGGAGCCTGACCGCGGTGGCGGTGAGCGCGCCGGCGATGGCGGCCGCGGTCACCCAGATCCACGCACTCGCGACCGAACGCCGGTGCCCGGCCTGGTTCACCTGGGGGGTCACCATGGTCTTCGGGTTGCACCCGATGATCGTCTACTACGGCGCGAACGGCATGAGCGAGGCCCTGTTCGTCTTCTTCGTGGTGTGGGCCGTGCGCCGCCTGGTGCGGTGGATGACCACGGATGACGTCCACGATCTGATGGTGGCCGGGTTCGCGCTGGGGATGTCCTACCTCGCCCGCTACGATGCGCTGGCCGCCTCGGGCGCCGCGACCCTCGTCGTCGTGGTGGTGTCGTACCGTCGCAGCCGCAGGGCCGAGACGGCGATTCTCGACGGCGTGATCCTCGCCGCGCCCACCGCACTGGCGTTCCTCGTGTGGGCGGCGACCAGCTGGCTGGTGACCGGCAGCGCACTCGCGCAGTTCTCCTCGCGCTACGGCAACGCGGCCATCCTCGAACAGTCCGGAGGGGGTTCCACCGGGGGGCTGTCGGCCCTCGAGTTCTCGGCGGCCGAGATCGTGGTGCTCGCCCCGGCGCTCGGTGTGGTCCTGCTGGTGTGCGTGGTCCTGGCGGTACGCCGTCGGGACCCCGAACCGCTGGCCGCGGTGGTCCTGGTGGCGGTGCTGGGCTTCGCGGTGTTCACCTATCTCCGCGGTATGACCTTCCCGTTCCTGAGGTTCTATATCAGCGCCATACCGCTGCTTGTGGTCCTGGCGGTGTTCTGCGTCCCCCGCGGTGGCGTCATGACCACCCGACGGCCCGGACCCCGGGCCACCGCGAGAACGCAGGACCGGCTCGCCGGCGGACGAGTCGTCCCGGCGGGAATGCTCCTCCTGCTCGCGGCGGGAGTCCCGTTCAGCGCGGTGGCCATGGTGTCCCCGTCGCTGTCCCAGGAGCAGCACGCCCTGCACGCCGTGATCCTGCCCGAGTCGGGTGACAGGTCTCCGGAACTCAGGTTGCAACAGGAGGCCATCGTCGCGTCGTTCGACACCGAACGCCGGCTCGCCGACTATCTGGACTCCCTCGGACTCCCCGACGGGGCCGTCATCATGGACACGGTCCACGGATTCCCGATCATCGCCTCCACCACCAGGCCCGAACAGTTCGTCATCCCCTCGGATCGCGACTTCGTCGAGATCCTCAACGACCCGGCGGCCAACGGTGTCCAGTTCCTGCTGACGGTGCCCGCCGAGGGGCGTGGCACCTCCGACGCGCTCAACCTCCGCTATCCGACCGTCCACGAGAACGGGGCCCAGCTCGGCAGCCTGGAGTTCGAGGTGGTCAACTCCGGTAGTGACCGCCCGACCTGGAGACTATGGCGGGTGTTCGACTAGGTCGGCGGCGAGTCTGAACGGCGGGTATGAATGCACAGAAAAATTCATTAATTCTCGAACAGAGGTCGTCTATCGTCGCCTCATGAAGACCGCTCCGTTCGTGGGACTACTGGTGCTCGTCATGACGCTGGCCTGCGCGGCGCCACCGGATTCGCGATCTCAGGTGCAGCCGCATCGCGCCACGGTCTCCGGAGGAGAACTCCACCTCGACGGCCAACCCTGGTGGCCCACCGGGCTCAACGCCTACCAGCTGGCCACGGACTGGAGCGTCAACCGGGGATGCGGCGCGATGGTCGACCTCGACGCGTACTTCGGTTCACTTCCGGACGGTGCCGCCACGCGATTCAACGTCTTCCAACAGCTCGCCGTGAACAAGTTCACCGGGGCCCTGGACTTCGCCCCGATCGACGCGGTCTTCGCCGCCGCGGAGCGCCACGATCAGATGGTGATCCCGGTTCTCGTGGGCCAGGACGGCGCCTGCGAGGACGAGCAGTACAAGGACCGCGACTGGTACCTGGACGGCTGGGAACAACCCACGGCGATGCCACTGAGCTACCGCGACTGGGTCACGACCGCGGTCGAACGGTGGTCGGGCTCGCCGGCGATCGCGGCGTGGGAGCCGATCGGCGAGCCCGAGACCGCGGTCTGCGGAACGGCCGACTGCCACTGGCAGTACCGGACCTGCCCGGCGGACTCCGCGCAGGTTCTGCGTGAGTGGACCGACGAGGTGGGGCAGCTGATCAGGCAGCGCGACCCCGGCCGACTCATCACCGCCGGCCTCCTGGGTGGGGACCAGTGCGGCCTGGTGGCCGACGGGTACAGGCTCATCGCCGAATCCCCGTACGTCGACGTGCTCCAGTATCACGACTACGACAACGCGGGATTCCTGCCATTGCGCCTCGCGCAGACCGACAAGCCGCTCGTGGTGACCGAACTCGGGATCGCCGCGGGCTCCTGCCTGTCGCTCGAGGACCGCGCGGACTTGATCGGCGACCGCATCGACGACTACGAGGCGATGGGCGCCGCGGGAGCCATGCTGTGGGCGTTCGTGCCCGACCCCAGGCCGAACGAGTGCACCTACGACATCGGCCCGGATGACCCCATCAGGGCGCTGCCCCAGATCGCGCGGAACTAGGTCGCGCGCGCCACGGGGCCGGGTGCACCGGCGAGACGAGGCAGCCTCACGGGATCAGTTCGCCCCACCGAGCAGATCGCCCATCGGGACGAAGTCGCCGAACTCGTCGTCGTCGTTCCTCCTGCCCCGGCCCGCATCCGCCCGGGTCGGCGCCACTGCACCGGGGGCCACCCCGGCGAACCGCAGCATGTAGTCGGCCAGTTCCGTGCCGACGCGCTGCGCGCGGGTGGACAGCGACTCGCCCTCGCCACCCGGGGCGACCGCCCCGAAATCCTCGGACGCCGCGAACACCGTGGTCGGCACCACGTCGGCCTTCAGGTACGCGAACATCGGGCGCAGCGCGAAGTCGATCGCCAGCGAGTGCCGGACGGTGCCGCCGGTCGCCCCCAGCGCCACCGGGACGCCCGCCAGCGTTCCGGGGTCGATGACGTCGAAGAAGGACTTGAAGAGGCCCGAGAACGACTGGTTGTAGGTCGGCGTCACCGCGATCACCCCGTCCGCGCGGCCGATCTCCTCGAGAGCCGCGCGCAGGGTGTCACCGGGGAACCTGGTGAGCGTGGCGTCGACGACCTCGTGGGCGAGCCCCCGGACCTCGAGGACCGTCACGTCGACGTCCTGACCGTGACGCATCAGGGCCTCACGGGTGGCCGAGGTCAGCCGGTCGGCCAGCATCCTGGTGCTCGACGGCACCGAGGTGCCGGCCGAGACCACGACCAGCCGCAGCGGGCGGGCGTCGGGCGAGTGGGTGGGGGTCACTTGTTGCTCCTTCCGGCCGGTGCCTGCGCGAGACGGGACTCGGTGCGGCGGGCGCGCGCGAGTGACTGCTCCTGCGCGCGCTGTCCGCCCTCGACCGTCAGGCCGGTCCAGTTGTCCCCGGTGCCGAACCGGTAGGCGTCCGAGTAGGCGGGCTCGCCCTCGGCGGCCAGTGCGGCGTCGCGTGCGGCGACCCGGGCTGCGTGGGTCGGTCCGTCCGGCACGTGGGCCGGCCGCTTCGCGTCGAGTTCCCGGCGCAGGACCGGCACGATCTCGGTGCCGAGGATCTCGATCTGCTCCAGGACGGTCTTGCGGGGCAGTCCGGCGTGATCGATGAGGAACATCTGGCGTTGGTAGTCGCCCACGTGCTCGCGCATGGTCAGGTAGCGGTCGATGACCTGCTGTGGGGAGCCCACGGTCAGCGGGGTCTGGGCGGTGAAGTCCTCGAGCGACGGGCCGTGGCCGTACACCGGTGCGTTGTCGAAGTAGGGGCGGAACTCGTTCACGGCGTCCTGGCTGTTGGGGCGCGCGAAGAACTGACCGCCCAGGCCCACGATCGCCTGATCGGCCGCGCCATGGCCGTAGTGCTCATAGCGGCGGCGGTAGAGCTCGACCATCTGCTTGGTGTGGTGGATCGGCCAGAAGATGTTGTTGTGGAAGAACCCGTCACCGTAGTAGGCGGCCTGCTCCGCGATCTGCGGCGAGCGGATCGACCCGTGCCAGACGAAGGGTGCGACCCCGTCGAGCGGGCGCGGGGTGGAGGTGAACTGCTGGAGGGCGGTCCGGAATTTGCCCTCCCACTCCACCACGTCCTCGTGCCACAGGCGGTGGAGCAACTCGTAGTTCTCGATCGCCAGCGGCAGTCCCTGCCGGATGTCCTGGCCGAACCACGGGTAGACCGGTCCGGTGTTGCCGCGCCCCATCGTCAGGTCGACCCGGCCCCCGGCCAGGTGCTGGAGCATGGCGTAATCCTCGGCGATCTTCACCGGGTCATTGGTGGTGATGAGCGTCGTGGCGGTGGACAGGATGATGTCCGAGGTCTTCCCCGCGATGTAGCCGAGGGTGGTGGTGGGGGAGGACGTCACGAAGGGCGGGTTGTGGTGCTCGCCCAGCGCGAAGACGTCCAGGCCGACCTGCTCAGCCTGAATCGCGTACTCGACTACCGCTTCGAGGCGCTCGTGCTCGGTGGACACCTGCCCGGTGTGGGGGTCGGGGGTGATGTCGGCAATGGAGAAGATCCCGAACTGCATGACGGCGAGCCTTTCAGTCTGTTGGAGCGTTACCTCTTATTGATGCGTTCCATCCTAACTTGCTGACATGTCAAACAACAGGGGGGAGCGGAGTATTCCGTATCACTCGGGGGGCTTGACGAATCGCGCGTTCCGCCACGAACCGGGGCGTCGGGGTGTGAGGATTCTGCGACTGTCAACAGGAGGCGCCGTGACCGAGTGGATCGTCCGAAGGTGGGTCCGTTTCGGCCACGACAGGCTCTACGCCGCGACCCCGGGCGGAACCGACCTGGGATACCTCGATCTCGCCACCGGCCGCTACCACTCCGATGACCTCAGCAACCTGCCCCTGTTGCGCAAGGCGATCGAGGACCACATGGACTCCCGGCCGGACGGGAGGTCAGTGCGAGAGTTGGACCGGCGACCTCAGGGGAACGCTTCACCGACGCCGTCTCCAGCCGGGGCCCCGGCGGCGCCACCGACGCTCCCGACACCGCCATCCCCGACACCGTTATCACTGTCGCCGGGGCCGGTCGCGGCGACTGCCCCGGTTCCACCTCCGGCCACAGCGCCGCCCCTGACCACAGCGCCGTCAACCGGATCCGGGCTGAGGTGGCACGATCTCTCAGGCACTCGCGCGGGGGCGGCCGCCCGCGAGCGGGCTCTCGCCGAACGGGAGGCTCAGGGGATGGTGCGCCACATTCTCGCCCGGGTCTTCGATGCGAAGACGGACGAGCGCGCGTGGCGCATCGGTGCGGATGGTGAGCAGGCGGTCGGTGACCAGCTGGCCGCACTGGATGCTCGGTGGAGAATCCTGCACGCCGTGCGCGTGGGGGAGCGGGGTGCCGATATCGACCACGTGGTGATCGGACCGGGTGGCGTGTTTACCGTGAACTCCAAGAATCACCCCAAAGCCTCGATCTGGGTGGGCGGGGACACCTTCATGGTCAACGGCAGTCGGGTTCCGTACATCCGCAACAGTCGGCATGAGGCAAGGCGCGCATCCCGTCTGCTGGCGGAGCATGTCGGCTTTCCGGTGCCGGTCACCGGGGTGATCGCGGTGGTGGGAGCACGCCGGGGATTCACCGTGAAGAACCAGCCGAGAGATGGCGCTGTGACGGTGGTGACCAGGCGCGGCATCAGGCGATATCTCACATCGCAGCCGCAGCGACTGGGATTGCGCGAGATCGACGCGATCCACGAGGTCGCCAGACGATCCACGACGTGGCAACGCTGAACCCGATCAGGACCCTGTCAGGCGGGGTGGGGGCGGTGGGCGCCGGGTGGGTTGGTGAGGTGGCCGTCGTCGGTGATGAGGCGGTCGAGGTGGTGGCGCCATCGGTGGTCGAGGATCCGGTCTCGGGCCTGGGCCAGGGGGCCGTGTGGGGTG
>NZ_KB714651.1:58623-90051 GCF_000349585.1 Dietzia sp. UCD-THP | reverse complement strand
CTAACCTGCGTGGACAGAACAGCTAGGCGGCGGCCCGACTCGTCTGGTGCCGGATCGCGGGCTGCGTCGAGACCAGAACCGTGCCGTCGACGACCCTGGCCGGGAAGACGGACAGTCCGTACGCCTCGTCGTCGATCCCCCGTCCGTCGTCCAGGGCGTACGCCTGCTTGCCGATGGGGGAGATGGCCACGGGGACGCCCCCACGGTCGCCGACGAGACCGCGGCTCATCACGGCGGCCCGGGCGATCGGGTCGATGTTGCACAGGGCGTGGACGCTCCCGTCATCCAGGAGGTAGACGGCGATCTGTCGGCCGTCCGGCAGCAGGGCGGCGACGCCCCGACCCGGGATGAGCCGATCGAGGGAGCAGACCACGATCTCGGTCGGGGAGAGGGTGGCGGTCATGATGGTGTCCTTTCTGGGTGTGCGGCTTCGGTGGTCAGGCCCGTGCGGGCATCGCGGGGGAGCCGAGGAGAACGGGGACCTTACGGCCGTCCTGCTCCTCGAACTCGACGGTGGGGTCCGGGGACTCGGGGGCGTTGACGAAGGACACGAAGCGCGCGAGCTTGTCCGGGTCGTCCAGGACGGCGGACCATTCGTCCACGTAACCCGCCACATGCGCTTCCATACGGCCCTCGAGCTCCGCCGCCAGGCCGAGCGAGTCGTTGCACACGACCTCGCGGAGATGGTCGATCCCTCCGTCCATCGACTCGAGCCAGGGCGCCATCCGCTGCAGTCGCTCGGCCGTCCGGACGTAGAACATCACCGTTCGGTCGATGTAGCGGATCAGCTCCTCGTCGGTCAGGTCCCCCACGAGGAGCTGCGCGTGCCGGGGCGTCGCGCCCCCGTTACCGCCGACGTAGAGGTTCCAGCCGGTCTCCGTGGCGATCACGCCGACATCCTTGCCGCGGGCCTCCGCGCACTCTCGGGCACAGCCCGAGACCGCCATCTTGATCTTGTGGGGGGCGCGCAGCCCGCGGTAGCGGTTCTCCATCGTCACCGCCATCCCGACGGAATCCTGTTGTCCGTAACGGCACCACGAGGTGCCGACGCAGCTCTTGACGGTGCGCAACGACTTGCCGTACGCGTGCCCCGACTCCATCCCGGCGTCGACGAGCCTCTTCCAGATGACCGGCAGTTCCTCGACGCGCGCACCGAACATGTCGATGCGCTGACCTCCGGTGACCTTGACGTACAGGTCGTGGTCGCGGGCGATCTCCCCGATCACGATGAGCTGCTCCGCGGACACCTCACCCCCCGGCATACGGGGCACCACCGAGTACGTGCCGTTCTTCTGGATGTTGGCGAGGAAGTGGTCGTTGGTGTCCTGCAGGGCGGCCTGCTCGCCGTCGAGGACGTGGTCGGAACTCGTGGAGGCGAGGATCGAGGCGACGGTGGGCTTGCAGATGTCACAACCGGTCCCGTGGCCGAAACGCTCGATGAGACCGGAGAAGGTCCGGATGCCGGTGACCGTGACGATCTCGAAGAGTTCGGAGCGGGACTGTTCGAAGTGCTCGCACAGCGCGGTCGACTGCTCGACACCCTCCGCCTCGAGGATCTGCTTGAGCAGGGGGATGCACGATCCGCACGACGTGCCGGCCCGGGTGCAGGACTTGAGCTCGGCCACGTCGCAGGCGCCGCCGCAGATCGCCTCGCGCACATCGCCCTTGGTCACGGCGTTGCACGAGCAGATCTGCGCCTCGTCGGGAAGCGCCTCCACACCGACCCCGGACCCGGCGTCGGTGGACCGTGAGATGAGTGAGATCGGGTCGTCGGAGGGCAGGGCGCGGCCGACGAGTGGCTTGAGCAGCGAATACGGCCCGGAATCCCCGACGAACACACCGCCCAGGAGGGTCGTGGCGTCGTCGCTCATGACGAGTTTGGAGTAGGTTCCCGCGACGGGGTCGTTGACCACCACCTCGAGGCAGCCGGGCGTGACGCCGTGCGCGTCGCCGAAACTCGCCATGTCCACCCCGAGGAGCTTGAGCTTGGTGGACAGGTCGGCCCCGGTGAACTCACCCTCTCCGCTGAGGATCGTGGACGCGGCGACCTCGGCGGAGGTGTACCCGGGGCCGACGAGTCCGTAGCAGGTGCCGTCGATGGCGGCGCACTCGCCGATCGCGTAGATGCTCGGGTCGGAGGTCCGGCACCCGAGGTCGGTGAGGATGCCGCCCCTCTCGGCGGTGTCCAGTCCGGACAATCTCGCGAGTTCGTCCCTCGGGCGGACGCCCGCCGAGAACACCACGAACGCCGCGTCGACGACCGTGGTCACGCCCTCGGCGTCGGTCAGTCGGACGGACACGCCGTCGGCCGTCTCGGTGATCTCCGTTCCGGTGATCGCCAGGTGGATCTCGATCCCGAGATCACGGATCAGCGAGGCCAGGACATGCCCGCCGCCGGCGTCGACCTGCAGCGGCATGAGCCGGTCGTTGCGCTCCACCACGTGCGGCGTGAGCCCGAGCAGGCTCACCGCGTTGGCGGCCTCGAGCCCGAGCAGACCGCCGCCGATCACCACGCCGTGGGAGCCGGGCCCGGCGCGTTCGGCGGCCGCGCGGATCCCGTCGAGATCATCGAGGGTGCGGTAGACGTGGCACCCCGGCAGGTCATGGCCGGGTACGGGCGGGACGAACGCCCGCGACCCCGTCGCGAGGACCAGCGTGTCGTAGGCGATCCGCTCACCCGAGGTCAACTCGACCTCCCGGGCCTCGCGGTCGATTCCGGTGACCAGATGGCCTGATCGCACGGTCACCCGGGGGTCGGTCACGTGCCGGGCGTCCTCCAGGTGCAGCGACTCACGGTCCCACGCACCGACATAGGAGGACAGGCCGACGCGGTCGTACGCCGGGTCCGACTCCTCACCGATCACCGTCACGGTGAGATCGGCGGTGGCCCACCGGGATGCGAGGGTGGAGACGAACCGATGGGCGACCATTCCGTGCCCGACGACGACGATGTGCTCGGTCATGTGAGGACCTCCTTCTAGCCTGTGCCGACCAGGCTAGAAACCGCGTGTTGCCGTTCAATGGCGGCGGATCACGGTGCCGTGACGACTTGCTCACAGGCCACGCGGCACCGGGTGAGGACCCGCGGGTGTCGGGAGGAGGGCCCCGCAGGGGAGACCGGCTCAGTCCAGCGGGAGGAGGTTGGTGGGGGTCTGGGACACCTCGTCGACCCGATCGAGCTTCTGACGCAGGGACTCCCACTCACCCGCGGGGATCTCCCTCGTCAGTCGCCGGAGGACGGCGGCGTCCGGGGTGGCCCACGCGACGGGCATGGGGGAGATGAACTGATACAGGTTGTCGGCCCCGCGGGCGCTGCGGTTGCCCACCACCGCGACGCAGGGGACCCGCTCGCCCACACGGGCGTCGTGACCCGGGATCTTCTCGCAACTGCGGACCGCCAGGGCGGGCAGCGTGCCGGCGGACCGGTCGACGGCGCGGTCGACCAGGGCCAGCAGCGTCACTCCGCGCGGCCGGACCTCGGCGACGATCGCCGGAACCAGCTCCGAGGTGGCGTAGGTGTGCGCCATCGACCCCATCTTGCGGGGGATGTACCAGATCATCGCCAGGCACCCGATCGCGAATACCCCGGCCACGGTGGCGACGATCCACCCCCACGCGGCCAGCTCGGAGTACAGGAGCATCCCGGCCCCGGCGGCGAGGACGACCACGCCGAGGACGCCCGCCGACCACTGCAGGCGACGCACCTCGGCCAGGCTCTCGTTGTTCTTGCGGACCCAGGCCTCGTCGACGGGGAAGTCGGCGAGGCGGTACTGCTCGTGCGGCGTGCGGGAGGTGCGGTCTGAGGCCATGGGACCAGTATCCCAGGCGTCGCGGGGCCGGCGCGGCGACCAGGGTGCTCCGGGTGCCCTCAGCCGACCTCGGGCAGGTCCGGGCCGAGCAGGTCGTCGGCGTCGACGATCCGGTACGCGTATCCCTGTTCCGCGAGGAAGCGCTGGCGGTGGGCCGCGTACTCGGCGTCGAGGGTGTCCCGGGAGACCACCGAGTAGAAGTGGGCCTGCCCCCCGTCCTGCTTGGGACGGAGGAGTCGTCCGAGCCGCTGCGCCTCCTCCTGACGGGAGCCGAAGGTCCCGGAGACCTGGACCGCCACGCTCGCCTCGGGCAGGTCGATGGAGAAGTTCGCGACCTTGGACACCACGAGGGTGGAGATCTCCCCGGAGCGGAAGGCGTCGAACAGTGCCTCCCGCTCCCTGGTGGGCGTGGAACCCTGGATGACCGGCGCGTCGAGTTCGCCCCCGAGCTGCTCCAACTGGTCGAGGTAGGCGCCGATCACCAGGGTCGGCGCGCCCGAGTGCCGGGCGAGGATGCTCTTGACCACCGAGGTCTTGGTCCGCGCGGTCGAGCACAATTTGTACTTGTCCTCCGCCTCGGCGGTGGCGTACATCATGCGTTCGTTCTCGGTGAGCGTCACGCGCACCTCCACACAGTCGGCCGGCGCGATCCACCCCTGTGCCTCGATGTCCTTCCAGGGGGCGTCGTATCGCTTGGGGCCGATGAGGGAGAACACGTCCCCTTCCCGTCCGTCCTCGCGCACCAGGGTGGCGGTGAGCCCGAGTCGGCGACGCGACTGCAGGTCCGCGGTCATCCGGAAGACCGGTGCCGGGAGCAGGTGCACCTCGTCATAGATCATCAGCCCCCAGTCGCGGGAATCGAACAGTTCGAGCGCCCGGTGCACGCCCTTGGTCTTGCGGGTGACGACCTGGTAGGTGGCGATGGTGACCGGGCGGATCTCCTTACGCTCGCCCGAGTACTCGCCGATCTCGTCCTCCGTGAGCGTGGTGCGGGCCAGTAGTTCGCGCTTCCACTGTCGGCCGGCGACGGTGTTGGTCACGAGGATGAGCGTCGTGGCCTTGGCGCGGGCCATCGCCGCGGCACCGACCATGGTCTTGCCGGCGCCGCAGGGCAGCACGACGACGCCGGACCCCCCGGCCCAGAAGGAGTCCGCCGCCATCTGCTGGTAGTCACGCAGCTCCCAGGGCTCGGACTCGGTGGACAGGGCGATCTCGTGCGCCTCTCCGTCGACGTACCCGGCCAGGTCCTCGGCCGGCCACCCGATCTTGAGCAGCTCCTGCTTGAGGCGGCCGCGCTCGGAGGGGTGGACGATCACGGTGTCCGCGTCGATCTCGGCGCCGAGCATCGGGGCGATCTTCTTGTGCCGTCTGACCTCGGCGAGCACGGCGGCGTCCAGCGAGATCAACGTCAGGCCGTGGACCGGGCTCTTGACCAGCTGGAGACGGCCGTAGCGGGCCATCGTGTCCGCGATGTCGACCAGCAGCGGCTGGGGGACGGGGAAACGGGAGTAGGTGACCAGCACGTCGACGACCTGCTCGGCGTCGTGACCGGCGGCCCGCGCGTTCCACAGCGCGAGCGGCGTGATCCGGTAGGTGTGCACGTGCTCGGGCGCGCGCTCGAGTTCTGCGAACGGTGCCAGGGCCTGCCGGGCGTCGCCCGCCCGGTCGTGGTCGATCTCCAGCAGCACGGTTTTGTCCGACTGGACGATCAGCGGTCCACCACTCACGTCTGTTCTCCTCGGTTGTCGCGGGCCCGACCGGGCCCGACCCTCCAGTGTCCCGGAATCCGGCTCAGCGTGTCGGGTCGACGTCCGAGACGGAGATCACGCGGTGCAACGGCAGGCTCACGGCCTCGGCGGAGTCGGGCTCGACCCCCTCGATCCGTCCCCCTGCGACGGAGACCGGGACGACGAGCCGGGAGGTCGAACGCCCCTGTGCGTCGACCACCGAGACCGTCACCGCGGTGCCCGACCCGGCGGCCTCGTGCAGGCGGGCGATGGCGGCCTCACCGGAGTACCCGCCCCCCGAGGGGCCACGGGCCGCGCGCACGCGGTCGGCCGAGCGCATCGCCGCGATCGCCGTACGGAGCTCCGAGGGGGTGGCCACCCGCGTCGGGACGCGGGGAGCCCGACCGGGGGAGGCGGCGCGGATGCGGGCCACCGGACGGGTGAGGGCGACGACGGCCCCGGACGTGTCCTCGACGACCGGGGCGAATCCGTGCTCTCGGAGCGCCTCGACGAGGTCCAACGGACGGGCCTGGGAGATGAGGACGGTCGGGGCGACCGAGCGCAATGCGCACCTCTCCACCACGGGCGAGCCAAGGACCTGCGCCACCAGCGACGGGTCGTCACATCGCAGGAACGACAGCGCGGCGCCCGCCCGGAGCCGGCCGTGCCTGCGCGCCACGTCCTCGATGAGGTAGTCCAGAGACTGCGGGACCGGGGTGACCGAGGTCCGTGCGAGCAGTTCCCTGATCCCGGCGGCGGTCCGTCCCGAGTCCAGCGCCCGACGCAGAGACGTCTCGGTCACCCGGTAGGTGGTGGCGGCCCCCGCGGACTCGACGTCGGCGAGGAGGTCGAAGTCCGCCGCGAGATCCGGTACGAGTGGCCCGGGGGCGAGGATGGTGAGGTCGGCCTGGACGATCACCTCCGAGACGGGCTCGGGGAGTGCCGCGGTAAGGATGGGCTCGAGGTCGTCGAGCGAGGGGGCCGCGGCGGCGGGGGGACCGGAGACCAGGAGCCTGGCCGCGCGGGTGGCGGTCGTCCCCACCACGAGCCCGAGCCGCCTCGCCTCCGCGATGATCTCCGTGCAGGGCCGTGACCCGGCCCGCGAGAACCACATCGGTGAGAACCAGCGCACCACCTCCGGCACCAGGTCGTCACCCGGTGCGGCCCCGGGCTCGAGCCCGGCCAGGGCGCGCACAACCCGGTCGCGCTCGCCCGCCGCGGGTGGGCCCACCGGATCGCCGAGGGCGGGGACCGTGCCGCCGCCCTCGACCTCGGAACCGACCCGCCACGGCGCGCGCGGCATCGACCACCAGGCCAGGACGAGGTCCGCCCAGCGCCGCGCGCGGTCGCGAGCCGACCACACGTCCGCGGCCTCGGTCGGTGCCCACACCGAGTCGAACCCGGTCTCACCGATATCGGTGTCGCCGACGGCGATCAGGCCCGCGGCGGCGAGGACCTCGAGCAGAAGGGGGAGTTCTGCTTCGCCCACCCGGGCGGCCCGGGCGATCCGGCGGAGTTCCCGGACACCCACCCCGCCGGCCTTGAGGGTGGCGGCCGGGTGGAGGGACAGCGTCGCGATGAGCGCATCGCAGCGGTGGAGGAGGTCGAGGGCGGCCACGCCCCCGGATGCGTCGATGCCGTCGGCGGACGACGTCCCGGCCGTCGACCCGGTACCCGCGGAATTCCGTTTCCCTGTCCCCGGCTCCGACCAGGGCAGGTCGAGGAGAGACGAGCCGCTCGCGCGGGCTCCGTGTCTGGCCCGGTCCAGGGCATGGGCGCGGGGTACGACCACCTCGCCGTCGGCGGTACCGGTGGTCGAGGCCAGGCCGGCGTAGACCAGCTCCGCGGCCGCTGCCCGGACCGTCTCCGACGCGGCGGGCCCGAGGGAACCCGCGGGCGTGCGGCCGCGGGCGACCGCTGTGAGGACCCCCAGCGCCCGTTCGGACAGACCGTTCCACGCGGCGTCGAGCCGGGTCCCGACGGGCTCCCCGGGACGAGGGGCCGTCACCGGCGCGGCGTCGATCGCCGCGGCGGTGACGGGGACGATCCGGGCGTGGGCGGGGTCGCCCCACAGCAGCGCGAGCTCACGGAGGGTGTCCACGGCCGCGCGGAATGCCGCGGCGTCGTGGTCAGCGCCGAGACGCTCCGCGAGCGCACCGATCGGCACCGGGCCGGAGTCGGCACCGAGCGCGGCGGCCGTGGACAGCACGAGCAGTTGCGGCCAGGTGAGGGTGCCGAGCGCGCGGGCGGTCGACGCGGGCAACCGCAGCCGGGAGGCGAGAACGCTCAGCGACGCCGGGGGAGGGGTGGCCACGTCCGCACGTCTCTCGCACAGCCGCACCAGTGTCTCGTCGGTCAGTCCGGCCAGCCAGGTGGGGAAATCGGGTTCCCCGCTGGCGGGGTGCCGGGTCGTGGTGCGGGAGGTCGACATATCCGCACCAGCCTAGTGAGATGTGGCCGTCTGCGGGAACCGGTGGCGGTGGTGTACGACCCAGGTGCTGACGGATCGGGCTCGAGGTGAGATGATGTCCACGTGGCTGCCAAGAAACTGACCTACGACAACCCGGGATGGCCCGACGCCTCGTTCGGCGAGCACCCGGTGACCGAACTGGCTGCGCTCGTGGCGGGGGGGTTGTCCCCCTTCGGGCAGGAGATCTTCCCGTTGCCGCAGGAGCGCCTGAACTATGTCCATCCGGAGACGGTGGTCAACAGGACCCTGCCGTCCCGCTGACCCGCCCACCGGTGTCGAACGTCGGCGTGACGGCGTCGGCATAGACGACAGAACGGCCCGCCAGCCCCTTGAGAGGGGGTGGCGGGCCGTTCTCGTGGGCGGTCCGACCCGGATCAGTTCGCCAGGTAGGTGGCGAAGAAGTCGTCCACAGCGGCCTGGTTGTCGGCGTAGGCGGCGTCGATGAGGTCCTTGTTGGCCTGGTAGCCATCGGTGATCGGCAGCGCGAGACCGCGGCCTTCGGCGAACGCGGTGAGGGTCGCGACGTGATCGGCGGCGGTGATCGCCACGGGAGCGGCGGGCGCAGCCGGGGCCGGGGCGGGCGCCGGGTTGGACAGGTCGCGCGGCGTCGGCGCGGAGTTCAGGCCCAGCTTGGCCGAGCAGGCGGGCCACGCTCCCCAACCCTGACCCGCGAGGGTCTTCTCGGCGATGGCGATCTGCTGTTCGCGGGTCGCCTGGTTGGCGGTCGGCGCGTACTGCGTGCCGCCGTAGGCCGCCCAGGTGCTCGGCGAGAACTGCAGTCCGCCGTGGTAGCCGTTGCCGGTGTTGATCGCCCAGTTGCCGCCGGCCTCACACTGGGCGAGACGATCCCAGTCGGAGTCCGGGGCCGCGTTGGCGGCCGGGGCGAGGGCGAGCCCGGCGGCGGAGAAAGCGGTGCCCGCGAGGACGACCTTCACCGCCGTCCTGGGTGCGAAGGCGGGGGCGGCAGCGCGGTGGCGTCCGGTGTACGAGGTCATATACGCGTCAGTCCTTTTCACTCTGTGCCTACGGGGTGAGCTGTCGGGTTCGGACGAGTGCGCCCGGCCGCACATGGCGGCTTGACCCCAAGGCGATCTGTGGTCGCCGGCCCGGGAAGGGCCCTGATCGGGTCCCCCGTCCCCGCCCGGTAACGGTCAATGTCGCATCGGCCGCAGGGCGGGGTTCGGTGGTGCGTCCGATGCCAACTCGCTGACGAGTCTGACTCGAACAGTAGCGGGTTGATGCCGGATCGTCACCATTCTGAGATAAAACCAGGTCACGCAGAAGGGTGGCTATCAGTGTTATCCGCTCGTTACCTGGAGATTCGCGGAAGTGTGGGTTCCGTCACGCCCTCGGGGGCCGCGAGCCGAGGATGGCGTACAGCAGACCCATGAGGAACCCGACCGGGGTGAACACCATCGCGCCGACATAGAGGAACGTGGGTGCGTCCCGGTCCAGGACGAACGGGGTGAGTGCGGCGAAGATCGTGAACACCACTCCGACGGCGAAGACGGCCAGGGCGGCGACGAACAGACCGCGGCGTCGGGGGCGGACCGGGGCGGGCTCCACCGCGTGGGGGGTCCAGGGGTCGGGGTCGTCGGCCGGGGGTCGGGCATCTGAGGTCACACCGGGCAGGCTACCGGCCCGGTGGGGGCACCGAACCACCACCTCGGCGAGGGTAGGCTCGGGTGCGTCGTGGTGATCGTCGGTCGCACCTGTGCGCGATCGTGTGGAGAGGTGGTTCGCGGTGCCCAGTGGCAGGGTCAAGTGGTACGACGCGGAGAAGGGTTTCGGCTTCCTGTCCCATGAGGGCGGGGAGGACGTCTACGTCCGGTCCGACGCCCTTCCTGACGGCGTGGACACGCTCCGGCCCCGCCAGCGGGTGGAGTTCGACATGGTCTCCGGTCGGCGTGGCCCTCAGGCGCTCCGGGTGGTCGTTCACGAGGAGCCCACCGTCGCGCAGGACCGAGCGCACCGGGGTGGCCCACGGCACTCCCCGGATGAGCTCCACGGGATGGTCGAGGACATGATCAAGGTGCTCGAGTCGACCGTCCAGCCCGAGTTGCGGCGGGGCCACCGTCCTGACCACAAGGTGTCGAGCCGCGTGGCGTCGGTTCTCCGCGCGGTCGCCCGGGAACTGGACGCATAACCGGCAAGGTCAGTCCGCGTAGTCGAACCCGACCGACCACTCACCGCTGAGGATCGTCTCCGAGCCGTCCGCGGCGTAGACGAGCGCGACCGCCCGGAGCGCCAACCCCTCGATTCGTCCCTCGTCGGGCAGGGAGACAGGAACGAGCAGTTCGCCGGGTCCGTCGGGCTCGACGGTGTATTCGCGGAACCCGTCCGCGCGGACCTCGTAGACGTCGAGTGTGGCGCGGCGAAGCTCGACCGGGAGCCGGATCGTGAGCGTGTGCTCACCCGAGATGGTGAACCGGCCCACCGGATTGGCGTAGCTCGTGCCGTCGAGGTCCGTGGCCGCGAACGGAGGAACCTCGACGTGATCGCGGTCGGTCGCGACGGTGATAGACGGCACCGACCCGTGGCGAGAGGCCGAGCCCTGCCACGCCCCCACGATGGCGGCGATCATGATGATCACCCATGCCAGGATCGCCCACGTGACTGGACGAACGCGGGGGCCGGAGGCGGGGGCAACGCTGCGGAAGCTCACTCCTCCATTCTGCCGAGCAGGCGTGCGCCGAACGCACGGGGGTCACGTGGCGCTCCGGGGAACCGGGGTCGGTTGCCGCCGAGCCCCGGTACGAGCGTGGATCCGCGCCCGGTCAGGAGGGACTGCGCGAACAACAGGGAGCCCACGATCGCGATCACGCCGAAGCCCACGGTGAAATCAGGCGGTAGGAGGACCCCCAGCGCACCGCCCGCGACCCACGCCAGCTGCAGAGCCGTCTCGGACCGGCCGAACGCCGACGACCGCGCGGAATCCGGGATGTCCGTCTGGATCGACGCGTCGAGCGCCACCTTGCCGAGCGCGCTGCTCACCGCCGCGACGAGTGCGAGTGGGGTCGCGGCCCAGATGTTGCCGAGGACCGCCGCCACCACCGCCGCCGACAACGCGGCGCCCGCCGCCGTCGTGGTGATCCTGCCCGGTCGGCCCAGGGGGAGACGGGCGCCCACGGCATTCCCCACGAAGGTGCCGAGTCCTCCCGCCGCACCGGCGATCGCGAGCATCCCGGCCTGTTCCACCGCGGTGGCGTTCTCCTGGGCCTTGGCCACGAACGCGAGGAACAGGGTGAGGAAGCCGGTCATGAACCGGACCATTGACACGGCCCAGAGGTTGGCCAGGACCTGACGGCCCAGCGGCCGGGTGAGAACGGCCTTGAGCCCGCTGACGAGCGGGCGGCCCCGGTCCACGCGCAGGGTCGCCGACTCCTCGTCGAGCGAGGCCTCGGCGTGTGCGGGGATGGTCATCGCGATGTACGCCGTCACCAGCGCCACCGCGGCGAGCAGCCACAGGGCCGCGTCGGAGCCCCACACCCACGACACGGCACCGGCGAGGGCCCCTGCGATCAACGACCCGCCCACGTGGCCGAGCACCGTCAGCCGGGAGTTCGTCCGGACCAGGTCGAGCGCCGGCGGCAGGACGTGCGGGGTGATCGACGCCTTGACCACGCCGAAGGTCTTGGACAGCACGAGCATCCCCAGCGCGAGGGGATACAGCAGCCAGGAGTCGAAGTTGAGCGCGAGGATCACCGCGAGCACCGCCCGCAGGGTGAAGGTCAACGACACCGTGAGGCGCCGCCCGCTCCGCAGCCGGTCGAGGGCCGGTCCGATCACTGGGGCGATCAGCGCGAACGGGGCGACCGTGACGAGGAGGTACAGGGCCACGTTGCTCCGCGACTCGGCGGTGGCGGCGGAGAAGAACAACGTGTTGGCCAGGGCGACGGCGAGGATCGCGTCGCACGCGAAGTTGGCGACGGTGACGTAACTCAGCTGCGACAGGCCCGATCTGTCGGCCCCGTCGGCGTGGAAGACCCGCCGGACGCCCCGGCCGACGGTGGCCGCGGCTCGACGGGTCGGCCCGGGGGAGCGGTCAGCCAATGAGGCGCACCTCGTACATCGTCGGCCACAACTTCCCTGTGAGCAGCACGTTCTCCGAACCGGGGAGCGCGGCGATCCCGTTGAGAACCGCCTCCCGGCTGGCCGGCCGGGGTCGCTCGAGCGCCGAGGCGTCGTAGATGGCGGTGACCGCGCCGGTGGCGGGGTCGATGCGGATGACCTCGTCCGTCATCCAGACGTTGGCGAGGACGGTGCCGTCCGCGCACTCGAGTTCGTTGATCCGGACCACGGGTGTGCCCCCCGAGGTCACCGAGACCGTGCCGGTGGGCTCGAAGGTGACGGGGTCGCGGAAGGTCAGCTGGTCGGAGCCGTTGCTCATGATCAGCCGTTCGCCGTCGTGACACAGGCCCCAGCCCTCGCCCACGTACGGCACCTCGGAGCGCACCTCGAGGGTCCGGGGGTCCCGGTTGTGGGCGATCCCGTTGGTCCAGGTCAGGGTCCAGAGGGTGTCCGGGGTGACGGCCAGGCCCTCGCCGAACTCGTCGTCCGCCATCCGCACGGAGACGGTGGGCGGGCCGCCGGCGAGCGGGCGGCGCTGCACCTGCGAGCGGGTGAACTCACCCGTCGACTCGTAGATCTCGTCGCCCACCACCTGCAGACCCTGGGTGAACAACTCAGGATCGTGCGGCAGGGTCCGGACGACCTCGACCGAACCCCGTACGGGCCGGGGCTCGGCCGGGCCCACCGGCACCTGTCCGCCGGCCGCGTCGCCGGACCCGGAACCGGAGCCGGTGGGCATGCTCGACGACGCGAGGGAGGCGCCGGGGGACGTGGCGCTCCCGGCGAAGTCGGAACCCGTCGAGGTGCACGCCGCGACGGCACCGACGAGGGAGAGTGAGACGGCGAGAGGGCCGAGGGTGCCGAGGACGTTACGCATGGCTCAAGAATGCCGTACTCCGGGCCGAACCGCGACGTCGTGGTGATGACGCGCATAATGGGTCGCGTGAACACCGAGGTAGACACGGATCAGGAGGCGGACCCCGTGAGCACCGATCAGGCCTCGGGCTTCGACGAGGCCCTGCGCGAGCGACTGGCCTCGGGCGTCGACGTGGCGCGTTCCGCCGTGGAGGAGTTCGCGACAGACGGAGTGGGAGAGCATCTGGGGAGCGTCGTCGAGGCGCCGTTCACCACGACGCACCGGTTCGCGTCCGACCTCGCCGGTTACCGGGGGTGGTACTGGGCCTGCGTGTTGGCGTTGGTTCCCGGCGGTGAGGTGACGGTCGACGAGATCTCCCTCCTGCCCGGTCCCGGTTCCGTCGTGGCCCCGGAATGGGTGCCCTGGGAGAAGAGGATCCGGCCGGGCGATCTGGGTGCGGGCGATCTCCTGCCCCCTGCCGAGGACGACGAGCGGCTGGTCCCCGGGCAGCTCCTCACGGGCGACGACGAGCTCGACGAGGTCGCCGGCCCCGTGGGTCTCGGACGCCCCCGGCACCTGAGTCGCGAGGGCCGGTCGGCCGCCGCCGCCCGATGGGCCGCCGCACGTGGGCCGGACTCCGAGATCGCCCGCGGGGCCAAGCACCACTGCGGGTCCTGTGGCTTCCTGCTCCCGATCTCCGGTTCGCTGGGGGCGATGTTCGGGGTGTGCGCCAACGAGTACTCCGCCGACGGGCAGGTGGTTCATCTCCAGTACGGATGCGGCGCCCACAGCGAGGTGCAGGTGGCCACCGAGTCCACGGCGCCCGCGACCGAGGCGTATGACGACGCCGCCGTGGACGTGGTGGTTCTTCCCCAGCAGCTGGCGGCCTCCGCCGCCCGGGCGCGCGGGGCGGCCGAGGCGCAGGACCAGGCGGGAGAAACGGGTCGGGCGACCACTCCCGACCAGGTCTGACCCCGTAGACGCCCCGGGTGGGGTCGGCTCAGGTGTGGTCGAAGTCGAGACCGACCTGTGCCCCAGCGCTGCCGCGCAGGACCGCGCGCCGCTGGAGCGCGTAGACCAGCGTGCCGATCGCACCCACACCCACGCCGACCGCGCAGAGGATGACCGCGCGCATGTCCACCTCGTCCATGAGCATCATCGCCAGGAGGGCGATCGTCCACGCGAGGGTCCCGATGAGGACGACGGGCCGCGGGTCCAGCAGGTAACCCGGGATCCGGGGCACCTGCGGCTCTGTCGGCCTCTCCGTCATGACCGCGACGCTACCGCAGGCTCCAGGGCCGGTTACTCTATGACGGTTCCTCACCACCGTCAGGAAGGTCTCCAGATGTCGCAGAGCACCGGGGCCCCGTCGCGGACCCCAGTAGGTGGGGCCGTCGACCGGTACTTCAAGATCAGCGAGCGCGGGTCGACCGTGTCCCGCGAGGTGCGCGGTGGGGTGGTCAGCTTCTTCGCGATGGCCTACATCATCGTGCTCAACCCGCTGATCCTCGGTTCGGGTGTCGACGTCGAGGGCAACCAGCTGTCGATCATCGAGATCGCCGCGGTCACCGCGTTCACCGCCGGGGTGATGACGGTGGCCTTCGGCGCGATCGCCCGCTATCCGTTCGCCTTCGCCACCGGCCTGGGCATCAACTCCCTCGTCGCGGTCACGATCGCCAGGCAGGTCACGTGGGCCGAGGCCATGGGGTTGATCGTCATCGAGGGCATCATTATCGTCATCCTCGCGGTGAGCGGGTTCCGCAAGGCCGTCTTCGACGCCATCCCCTCGGACCTCAAGGCCGCCATCGCGGTGGGCATCGGGCTGTTCATCGCCATGGTCGGCTTCGTCGACTCCGGCTTCGTGCGTCGACTCCCCGACGCCGCGGGCACCACGGTCCCGGTGGGACTGGGGATCGAGGGGTCGATCGCCTCGTGGCCGACCGCCGTGTTCGCCTTCGGGCTCCTGTTGTGCGGGATCCTAGTGGCCCGGCAGGTGCGCGGCGGCATCTTCATCGGCATCGTGGTCACCACCGTCCTGGCCATCATCGTCGAGGCGGTCGCGGACGCCGGCCCGTCCTTCGTAGACGGTGAGCCGTCCCCCACCGGATGGAACCTCGCGGTCCCGGGGATCCCCGAGACCCTGGGTGGGCTGCCCAACCTGTCCCTCATCGGGCAGGTGGATCTCTTCGGCGCGTTCGTCCGCATCGGCCCCCTGGCCGCCGGCCTGTTCGTCTTCACCCTGCTGCTCGCCAACTTCTTCGACGCCATGGGTACCTTCACCGGCCTGGGCAAAGAGGCCGGGCTCATGGACGAGAAGGGCAACCTGCCCAACATGAAGACCGCGCTCGTGGTCGAGGGCGTCGGGGCCGTCGCCGGTGGTTTCACCTCATCCTCCTCCAACACCGTCTTCCTCGAGTCGGCGACGGGTATCGCCGAGGGCGCCCGAACCGGACTGGCGAACATCGTCACCGGTGTCCTCTTCCTCGTCGCGATGTTCTTCACACCGCTCTACGAGGTCGTCCCCGTGGAGGCGGCCGCCCCCGCGCTCGTGGTGGTCGGCGCGCTCATGATGTCGCAGATCGTCAACATCGACTTCACGCGCTTCGCGATCGCGCTCCCGGCCTTCCTCACGATCGTCACCATGCCGTTCACCTACTCGATCGCCAACGGCATCGGCATCGGGTTCGTGGCCTGGGTCGTGATGGCCACCGCCACCGGCAAGGCCCGGTCCGTGCACCCGTTGCTGTGGGTGGTCGCGGCGGCGTTCCTCGTGTTCTTCGCGATCGGGCCCATCACCGACCTGCTGGCCTGAGCGGCGCGGGCAGTGCTCGTCGTCGACGTCTCCGATCCCGCCGATCCCCGGCTGGACGATCTCCGCGACCTCAACCACTCCGACCGCCGCCCCGACCTACCGGGCGGGCGGGGTCTGGTGATCGCGGAGGGCACCTACGTGGTGGGGCGGATGCTGCTGTCCCGGTTCCGCCCGCACGTCCTGCTGGGGACCGACGCGCGCCTGCGGCAACTGCGCCGTGAGGCGGCCGCCGAGGGCTGGGACGCCGACGAACGGGCCGCCGGAGCCGTGTACCTGCGCACGACCAAGGACGTGCTCGGCGAGGTGATCGGGTTCCGGTCCAGCCGCGACATCCTCGCCGCCGCCCACCGGCCGACCCCGCTCGAGGCCGACGCGGTCGTGGACGGTGCCCGGACCCTCGTGGTGCTCGAGGGGGTCAACGACCCCGAGAACCTGGGGGCGATCTTCCGCAACTGCGCGGCGCTCGGCGTCGACGGGGTGCTCTTCGGTGCCGCGACCGGGGACCCGCTCTACCGGCGCGTGGTGCGCGTGTCCATGGGCCATGTCCTGCGGCTGCCGTTCGCGCACCTGCCGGGGGCCCCCACCACCTGGCACCGCGCTCTCGGGAATCTGGGCGCGCAGGGTTTCCGCACGGTGGCGCTGACCCCCTCTGCCCAGGTGCCGCTCTCCCGCGCCGTCGACGCCGACAAGGTGGCCTTCGTCCTCGGGGCCGAGGGGCCGGGGCTCACCGAGCACGCGATGCGGGCGTGTGATGTGCGGGCGGCGATCCCCATGACCGCGGGAACGGATTCGCTCAACGTGGCCACGGCCGCGGCCGTGGCGTTCTACGAGCGGTCGCGCGGCTGAGCCCGGCGGGTACCTCGGCGTCGGGTGGTCAGCGTCGGGTGGTCAGCGTCGGTTCGCCAGGCGGCGGTTCATCGCACCGCCGGCGCGCCGGACGGCGTCACCGACGACGCCGGCGATCCTGCGGACGGCCCCGGTGACGGGCGAGGAGGCCCGCGCCACCGCGGGGACGAGCGGCGCCCGCTCGTAGTCGTCGTCGGCGTAGGGAGAAGCCGCACCGGCGTCCCTGCTTGCGGGGCGGGAGTCGCGTCGGCTGGCGGCGTGGAGTTCGGCGCGACCGGGAGAACCCACCACGTGCACCGCGGCGCCGGTGGGCGCGGTGCGTTGGCGGACCTCCCGTCGCCCGTCGGTGGCGAAGCCGTGCACGGGGACGTCGAGCCCGCCCGGCGACAGATCGAACCCCAGCCAGTCCCGGTGGGCGGCGTGGAGTAGCGACGACGGCGAGAACGGCAGCGCCAGCGGGGTGTCGTCGGCGCCCTCCGGCGGGAACTCACCCGCCCAGTAGGGCCGTTCGAACGGCAACGGCATGCCCTCGTCCTCGACGATCCGGTCGTCCGCCCCGGCGAACGAGCGCACCAGCCGACCCGATTCCCAGCGGGCGAACCCGCTGATCCCGTCGTCGGGGTCGTGCGAGAACATCAGGACCGTGGGGGCCTCGACCAGGCGTAGCCACGTCTCGTCGGTCGCGGAGGGCAGGACGGGCCGGTCGAGCTGGGTCTGCACAACGGTCAACCCGGGATACGACCCCACGTACACCTCACCGGGACCAGCGGATGCCGACCGGTTGAGGGGGAACATCCCCAGCGAGGCGAGAGTGACGGTCGGGTGGAGTCGGGAGAGCAGGCGCCGGGCGAACCCGGGGTCAGAGGGGTGGCCGGACCTGATGGGAGCGGACGGGTCGTCCGTTCCCACATACCAGAAGGTCGCGACGTGGTGGTCCATGGCGGGTCTCAGTCGTCCTTGCCACGGACGCCGAGCAGGACGTCCTCCCACGAGGGCATGGTCGGGTGCCGACGGGCGGTGCGGCGCTCGGGTCCGGCAGGCGGGTGCTGCAGGAAGTGGTCCTCGGCGGAGTCCCCGGTGTCTGCCGGCGCGGACTCGGGGGAGTGTCCGGCCGGGGCTGTCGACCTCTCCACCGGGGTGGCCTCCGACCCGCCGCGCGCGGGGCGGACGGGCGTCGGCACGGAGCGGATCGGCGGAGGTCCCGGCGGGAGCGGGGGCGGTGACGTCACGGTGCGCAGAGCCGTGGCGCGGGACGGATCGAGGAGTCGCTCGGCCTCGTCGTCCAGTGCCCGGGCGGACCCCCCGTGGGAGTCGGGGACGAACGACCAGGTCGCCGAGGCGTCGTCGGAGAGCCCGGCGGGCCAGGAGACCCGGACGATCCATCCACCGGCGCGGTCGCGCCAGGCGTCCCACGCGACGACGTCCGGGTCGACGCCGCGGTGATCGAGGGCGGCGGCGACCCTGTCGGCGAGGGTGTCGAGTGCGGGCCCGTCCGGGAGGACCGGGTGCGACGACCGCGCGAGCTCGGCCGCGGTCGCGCGCTCCAGGAGCACGGGGACGGCGAACCCCTCGATCCGGGACATCGGGACCCCGGCGTCGGCGGCCACGTCCTCGGGGGAGGCGCCGTGCCGGATCCGGTCCTGGATCTCGCGCGGGCGCAGCGTGCCCGTCACGGGCACGCTCCGGGAGGCCTCGGGGGTCACGGCTTCTCCGCGGGCGGCGGCACGGAACCTGTCGTCGAGGGGGAGGGCCAGCGTCTCGCCCGAGTCGGGGAGCTCACACTCGACCACGGCCGAGTCGGCGTCCACCCCGATGATCCTCAGCTTCCGCATACCGCCTCCTCGACTCCTCGCGGTCCCCTGGGCGGCTCGAACGGCGCGCTCCCGGGCCCCGGGCGTTCCCACCATCGTAGGTCAGCGCAGCCCACCCGGCGTCGTGACGGGCCGGGTGGGCTGCGGAATAGTCGTGGGCCGGGGGTCAGCCGAGCTGGCCCACCACGTGGTCGATGCACCGGGTCAGTTGCGAGACGTCCTCGGGGTCGATCGCCGGGAACATGCCGATGCGGAGCTGGTTGCGGCCGAGCTTGCGGTACGGCTCGGTGTCGAGGATGCCGTTCGCCCGCAGGGTCTTGGCGACCAGCGCGGCGTCGATCGACTCGTCGAGGTCGATGGTCCCGACGACCTGTGAGCGGTGGGCGGGCTCGGTGACGAACGGAGTGGCGTACTCGCTGGCCTCGGCCCAGTCGTACAGGCGGGAGGACGAGTCCCGGGTGCGCGCCACGCACCAGTCCAGACCGCCCTGGGTGTTCATCCACTCGATCTGGTCGGCGAACATCAGCAGGGTGGCCACGGCCGGGGTGTTGTACGTCTGGTTCTTGGAGGAGTTGTCCACCGCGGTGGGGAGCGAGAGGAAGTCCGGGCACCACCGGTCGGTGGCCGCGATCTCGGCCACGCGCTCGAGCGCGGCCGGGCTCATGACCGACACCCAGATGCCACCGTCGGAGGCGAAGCATTTCTGCGGCGCGAAGTAGTAGACATCGGCGTCTGAGATGTCGACGGGAAGCCCGCCGGCCCCGGAGGTGGCGTCGATCGCGACGAGGGCGTTCTCCGAGCCCGCCGGGCGGGTCACCGGCACCATCACGCCCGTGGAGGTCTCGTTGTGGGCCCAGCCGATGAGGTCCACGGACGGGTCCGAGGTGGGATCGGGAGCCGACCCCGGCTCGGCCGAGACCACGATCGGGTCGGCGAGGAACGGCGCCCCGCCGGTGACCTTGGCGAACTTCGAGGAGAACTCACCGTAGGTCAGGTGGAGGGACTTCTCGCGGACCAGACCGAACGCCGCGGCGTCCCAGAACGCGGTGGTGCCACCGTTGCCCAACACGACCTCGTAGCCCTCGGGGAGGGAGAACAGGGAGGACAGTCCCTCGCGGACCCGGCCGACGACGTCCTTCACCGGCGCCTGGCGGTGGCTGGTGCCCATCACCGAGGTGGCGGCGGCGGAGACGGCCTCGATCTGCTCGGGGCGGACCTTGGACGGGCCGCAGCCGAACCGCCCGTCCGCGGGCTTGAGGTCGGCGGGGATGGTGGGCAGCTGATCGCTCATGCTCTTGGGGTGCCGTTCCTTGTGGTGGGATTCTCGGTGGTGGGATTCTCGATCGCCACCATCCTAGTCGGGGGCGCGTCGGGCCCGGAGTAGCGTCTGGGACATGGGCGATCCCACACTCGAACCGGCCGACTTCGACACGATGCGCGTCGGATACGGCCTGCACCCCAGCCTGGACGTGGGGGATCTGCACGACGGCTGGCTACCGCTCTTCGCCGCGTGGCTCGAGGAGGCCGGCCACCGGGGTGTGCGCGAGCCCAACGCGATGGTCCTCGGCACGGTCGGCGTCGACGGCAGGCCGTCGACCCGGACGGTGCTGTGCAAGGGTGCGGACGACCGGGGCCTGACGTTCTTCACCACGATGAGTTCCCGGAAGGGTGCGCAGTTGGCGCGCTCCGGGTACGCCTCGGCGACGTTCCCGTGGTTGACGGTGGAACGCCAGGTCCACGTCGAGGGGCGGTGCAGTCCACTGGACCGGGCGGAGAGCCTGGCGTACTGGCGCACGCGTCCGAGGGGGTCCCAGGTGGCGGCGTGGGCGTCGGAGCAGTCCCAGCCCGTGGGTGGGGTCGAGGAGTTGAACGCGCTCTACGAGGTCGCCGAGGAGCGCCTCGCGGACGTAGAGGAGATCCCGATGCCCGACCGGTGGGGTGGATACCGGCTGCGCCCGGACCGTGTCGAGTTCTGGCAGGGGGGCCGGGACCGGTTCCATGACCGGGTGGAATGCCTCCGGGGACAGGACGGGTGGACGGTCCGGCGGCTGCAACCCTGACCCGCTGACGGGTCCGGGATGCGGGTAGACGCCCCGGGCGGGCGCGGCCCGGGGGGAGCGGACCGGTGCACGCTTCTGAGCGCGGGCGACCCTCACGGTAGGGTGTGGCACAGCACATTCGTGGCGGGAGATGCCGCCGGGACCAGTCGTCGGAGAGGGAATCGCGTGACCGCAGGCTCGAACGGTTCGGACCGCAAGGCAACACTGTCCTACCCCGGCGGTGAGCTCGGGCTCGACGTGGTGGACGCGACCTGCGGAAGCGACGCGGTGCAGTTGGGTTCGCTGCTGGCCAAGACGGGGATGACCACCCTGGACGTCGGGTTCGTCAACACCTCCGCCTGCACCTCCTCGATCACCTACATCGACGGCAACGAGGGCATCCTGCGGCACCGCGGGTACCCGATCGACCAGCTCGCCGACAACGCCTCGTTCCTCGAGGTCTCCTACCTGCTCATCTACGGCGAGGACCCGACGGAGGCCCAGCTCGCGGAGTTCACCGAGAAGGTGCTCGGGGAGACAATGCTGCCCGGTCAGATGATGCCGCTGCTGCAGGCGTTCCCGCTGGACACCCACCCGATGCCCGTCTTCTCCGCCGGCGTGAGCCTGTTCGGGACCCACGGGGACGACCTCGACATCGACGACCCCAAGGCCGTGGACCTGGCCACCGCCCGGCTGCTGGGCCGCGGCCCGACGCTCGCCGCCGCCATCGAGCGCATCCGACGCGGCCATGACGCCGTCGATCCGGACCCCTCGCTCGGATACGTCCGCAACTTCCTCCGTATGACGTTCGGGCCGGACTACGAGATCACCGACGAGATCGCCGACGCCCTCGACATGCTGCTCGTCCTCCACGCAGACCACGAGCAGAACTGCTCCACCTCGACCGTCCGCATGGTCGGGTCCTCCGAGGCGCCGTTGTACGCCTCCATCACCGGTGGAATCAACGCCCTGTACGGGCCGCTGCACGGTGGGGCCAATCAGGCCGTGCTCGAGATGCTCGAGCGCATCGAGTCGGAGGGCGGCGACGCCACCGATTACATGGATCGCGTGAAGAACAAGGTGGACGGCGTCAAGCTGATGGGCTTCGGCCACCGCGTCTACAAGAGCTACGACCCGCGCGCCCAGATCGCGAAGAAGCATGCGCACGCCCTGCTGTCGCAGAGCAACGACCCCCTTCTCGAGATCGCGCTCAAGCTCGAGGAGACCGCGCTGGCCGACGACTACTTCGTCGAGCGCAAGCTCTACCCGAACGTGGACTTCTACACGGGCCTCATCTACCGCGCGATGGGCTTCCCCACCGAGATGTTCACCGTGTTGTTCGCGCTCGGCCGGATGCCGGGGTGGATCGCGCACTGGCGCGAGATGCGCGAGGATCCGTCCACCAAGATCAACCGCCCGCGCCAGGTCTACACCGGTCCGGCCGAGCGGAGCTTCACCCCGATCAGCCAGCGCTGAGCCCGGGAACCGGACTCCAGGAGGAGACACCATGGACAAGCCCGAGATCGACAGGCCGACCGGCCCCGCACCCACTGACCTCGTCAGCGAGGACCTCGCGGTCGGAGAGGGCGCCGAGGCGGTGGCCGGCGGTAACGTCACCGTCCACTACGTCGGTGTCGACTACGAGACCGGCGAGCAGTTCGACTCCTCGTGGGACCGGGGCGAGTCCATCACGTTCCCCCTCAACGGCCTCATCCAGGGTTGGCAGGAGGGCATCCCGGGCATGAAGGTCGGGGGCCGCCGTCAGCTGGTCATCCCGCCGGACAAGGCCTACGGGACCTCCGCGGCCCTGCACCCGCTCGGCGGCAAGACCCTGGTGTTCGTCATCGATCTGCTCGACGCCTGAGACGGTCCCGCGTCCCACCCGACGCCCCGTCCTCCATCCGGAGGGCGGGGCGTCGTGGTGCGGGGCGCGCCGTCTGTGCACACCTAGTCCGCCTGTCGGAGGAACGGGGTGAGTGCGTCGAGCACGGCGGGGTCCTCGATCGTCGACGGGACCGTGACGTCCTCCTGCCCGTCCGCGATCTGCCGCATCGTCTTGCGCAGGATCTTGCCCGAGCGGGTCTTGGGCAGGCCCTGCACGACCGTGCAGTCGCGGAAGGTGGCCACCGCGCCGATCTCCTCGCGGACCATCGCCACCAACTCGGCCCGCAACTCCTCGGGATCACGTACCTCACCGGACTTGAGGACCACGTACCCGACCGGCCGCTGGCCCTTGAGCTCGTCCTTCACACCGATGACGGCGGCCTCGGCCACCGCGGGGTGGGTGGCGATCACGGCCTCCATGGAGCCCGTCGACAACCGGTGGCCGGCGACGTTGATGACGTCGTCGGTCCGGCCCATCACGTAGACGTAGCCGTCGGAGTCGATGTACCCGCCGTCCCCGGTGGAGTAGTACCCGTCGAAGACGGACATGTACGAGGAGATGAACCTCTCGTCGTCGTCCCACAGCCCCGACAGGGTGCCCGGCGCCATCGGCAACCGGATCGCCAGGTTGCCCTCCTCCCCGGCGAGTAGTTCGGTGCCCCCGGAGTCCAGGACGCGGAGGTCGTACCCGGGCACGGGCACGGTGGGGGACCCGGCCTTGATCGGCATCGGCTCGAGACCGCGCAGATTGGAGGCGATGGGCCAGCCCGTCTCAGTCTGCCACCAGTTGTCCACCACGGGTGTGCCCAGATTCTCGGTGGCCCATCGATGGGTGTCGGGATCCAGTCGCTCGCCCGCACAGAACAGGGTGCGCATGGTGGACAGGTCGTACCGGGCGATCTCCCGGCCCTCCGGGTCCTCCTTGCGGATGGCGCGGACGGCCGTGGGCGCGGTGAACAGCGCGGTGGCCCCGTGCTCGGCGATAACCCGCCAGAACGCGCCGGCATCCGGGGTGCCGACGGGTTTGCCCTCGTAGATGATGGACGTCGCGCCCACCAGCAGCGGGCCGTAGACGATGTACGAGTGCCCCACGACCCAACCGACGTCCGAGGCCGTCCACCAGACCTCGCCGGGGCGGATCCCGTAGACGTTCCACATCGACCACGTCAGCGCGACGGCGTGGCCACCGTTGTCCCGCACCACGCCCTTGGGCAGGCCCGTGGTCCCGGAGGTGTACAGGATGTAGAGCGGGTCCGTCGCGGCGACGGGGACGGGCCCGGCGGGGTCCGACCCCGCGACCGCCTCGTCCCAGTCGGTCCAGGTGGTGCCGGGGGTCTCGGGAAAGGTCTTGTCCGGGAATTGGTCAGGTCGGCCGGCGACGATCACAGCGCCCGGCGTGTGGCGGGCGAGACCCAGGGCTTTGGCGACCATGGGGAAGTAGGGGACCTTGCGGGTGGGTTCGATTCCGCCGGGCGAGGTCACCACGACCTTCGGTCGGGCGTCGTCGATGCGGATGGCCAGCTCCGGCGCGGCGAAACCCCCGAAGACGACGGAGTGCACGGCGCCGATCCGGGCGCACGCGAGCATCGCCACGGCTGCCCGGGGAACCATGGGCATGTAGATCACGACCCGGTCGCCGTGGCCCACGCCCTCGGCGGTGAGCGCACCCGCGAAGGCCTCTACCTGCTCCAGCAACCGGGAATAGGTGATGGTCTCGGTGGCCCCGGTCACCGCCGAGTCGTAGATGAACGCGGCCTGGTCCCCCCGGCCCTCCTCGACGTGGCGGTCGAGGCAGTTGTAGGACGTGTTGAGCCGGCCGTCGGGGAACCAGCGGTAGAACGGAGGCCTCGACCCGTCGACCGCCGTCGTGGGGGGAGTGATCCAGTCGACGGCGCCGGCGGCCTCCAGCCAGAAGGCATCGGGATCGGTGATCGAGAGCCGGTGGGCCTCGGCGTAGGTCGACGAGGTCGTGGAGTCCGACATCGGTTGAGCCTCTCGTGCGGCGGTGCAGCCCCCGAATCAGTGCCGACGGCCTGTGACGCGATTCACCCTAGTCTCAGGCCGAGGTCCCGATATCGTGACATCCGCTCGGCATACCTCCGCTCGGGGGGACGTCGCCTGACCTCGACGAGAGCCGAGGCGACGGCGTCCGCCAGCCGGTCGCAGAAGGCGTCCGGTTCGTCCGCCGCGTCGGGTCGCTCGGGGACGACCACGTCGACGATCCCCGCCCGGAGGAGGTCGGTCGAGGTGATCCCCTGCGATCGCGCCACCTCGGGCGCCCGAGTGGTCTCGTGGTAGAGGATCGCGCTCGCCCCTTCGGGTGGGAGCGGGGCGAGCCACCCGTGTCGGGCGCACAACACCCGGTCGGCCGGGAGCATCGCCAACGCGGCACCGCCCGTGCCCTGGCCGAGGATCACCGAGACGGTCGGGGTGGGCAGCGTCACCAGATCGGCGAGGCTGCGGGCGATCTCGCCCGCGAGGCCACCCTCCTCGGCTTCACGGGACAACGCAGCGCCGCGGGTGTCGATGAGCAGGACCAGTGGGACCCCGACCTCGGCGGCGATCCGCATCCCCCGCCGCGCGGACCGCAGCGCGGACGGGCCGAGCGGGCTCGTCTCGTTCTCCGCGTCACGGTCCTGGGCCAGCACGACGGCCGCCTGGCCCCGGAACCGGGCGAGGGACAGCAGCAGGGACCCGCTGTCCTCGCCCTGCCCCGTGCCCGAGAGCGGGACCCGGTCCGGGGCGACACGTTCCAGGAAGGACCGGGCGCCGGGGCGGTCGGCGCGGCGGGAGCGGACGATGGCGTCCCACGCGTCCGGCGGTGCGGCGTCGTCGGTCTCCGGCTCGGGGACGGGACCGTGCGGCGGCGCCGGCTCGTCCTCGGACGGCGGGTCCTCACAGAGCACACGCAGTGCCCGGGCGGTGAGGTCGCGGACCCCCTCGGGAGGGAGCACGCCGTCGATCATCCCGCGGCGGGCGAGGTTCTCCGAGACCTGGACGCCCTCGGGGAAGGGCGCGTCGTAGAGCGCCTCGTAGACGCGCGGGCCGAGGAACCCGATCAGCGCGCGGGGTTCGGCGACGGAGACGTGGCCCAGCGAGCCCCAGGAGGCGAACACCCCTCCGGTGGTCGGATGGCGCAGGTACACCAGGTAGGGCAGTCCCGCCGACTTGTGCCCGGCGACGGCGGCGGAGATCTTGACCATCTGCAGGAAGGCGATGGTGCCCTCCTGCATGCGGGTCCCCCCCGACGTCGGGGAGGCCAGGATCGGCAGGCGTTCGGCGGTGGCGCGCTCGATCGCGGAGACGATCCGCTCGGCCGCCGCGATGCCGATCGATCCGGCCAGGAAGGCGAACTCGCAGGCGATGAACACCACGCGCCGACCCATCAGGGTCCCCTCGCCGGTGATGACGGACTCGTCCACCCCGGAGTCCCGCGCCGCGCGCTCGAGGGAGGCCTCGTAACCCGGGACCGAGTCGACCTGGGGCGAGCGCAGCGGAGCGGAGTCCCAGGACCGGAACGACCCGTCGTCGAGGACCATGTCGAGGATCTGCAGAGCTCCGGTTCGCGCCATGGACGCATCGTACGGTGGGCGCGTTCACCAGCAGGTATCGTCGGTCGCGGGGTGCAGGGTAGTACCCCCGCGGCGCACCGGACCGCGACGTACCAGGAGGCCCCGCCGCCATGATCGACACACGCAGGGACGGTTCCGTCGCCGTCGTCACCATCGACCGGCACAGCACCCGCAACGCCCTCGACGCGGAGGTGTGCACGGCCCTGCGGAAGGCGATCGAAGCCGCGGGTGCCGCGGCCGAGGGCGAGGACCCGGTCCGCGCGATCGTCGTGACGGGGGCGGGGACGGCCTTCTGCGCGGGAGCCGATCTGTCCGGCGGCGTGTACAACCTCAACTTCTACGACGCCCACGCGGGGATGCTCAGGGCGGTGGAGTCGGTGCCGGTCCCCGTGATCGCGGCCGTCAACGGGCCCGCCGTGGGCGCCGGGGTCCAGCTCGCCCTGGCCGCCGACCTCCGCGTGGTGGCACCCGGCGCGGTGTTCGCCGTCCCCGTCGTCAAGGTGGGCCTCGCGCTGGACAACTGGACGATCAAGCGGCTCGCCAACGTCGTCGGGGGCGGGCACGCGCGGTCGGTCCTCATGACCGCTCGTCCGGTCGGGGCGGAAGAGGCGGCCCGGATCGGGCTGGCCAACGAGATCGGCGGCCTGGACACCGCGATGGAGCTGGCGGCCGAGATCGCGCGGTTCGCCCCGCTCAGCCTCCGGCACATCAAGTCGGTGATCAACGACGACGACGCCCGGCTCCTGCCCCGCGAGGAGCACACCGAGCTGCAGCAACTGGCCTGGCACAGCGAGGACATGGCCGAGGCCCGCGCCGCCCGCGAGGAGAAGAGGCCTCCCGTGTTCCGCGGGAGATGACCTGACCGTCAGCGGGCCCGGACGGATATCATTCCAGCGCCCGGATCCCGCCGACGTGGCGAATGGCATACGCCCCGGGGACCGGTGACTGCAGGGGGAGAGCCGCGGATGGCCGCCAGGCACAGTGCGTCGACGCGAAGGGAGAGTTCGACGGCGCGCAGGGTCGTCCAGGTGGGGCTGGGGCTCCTGGCGGCGGTCCTCGTGATCGGGGTCGTGGTCGCGGGCCTGTCCAGGGCCGGGGTGGGAGGATTCTGCGTCGACGCTGCCGATGTCACCGTGGCCGCCGAGCCCGACATCCTCGCGCATGTCGAGACCCTCGCGGACGAGGCGGGGGGATGTCATGCGTACGAGGTCTCGGCGGTCTCGTCCGCCGACATGGCGGCTCGGGTCGCCGCCCGTCAGACCCTCCCGGACATCTGGGTCCCCGATTCGGCGATCCGGCTCGCTCAGCTCTCCCAGGACGTCCAGATCCCGTTCGAGACCGTTCTCAACTCCATCGCGTCGACCCCGGTGATCATCGCCTCGCGTGGGCCCGGGCCGGACATGCCCACGTGGACTTCGGCGCTCTCGATGCCGGGACTGGCGATGGGGGACCCGGTCCGGTCCGGTATCGCGGACGCCCCCATCCTCGCGGCGACCTCCGAGGTCGAGTCGATGCGCTCGACCTCGGAGGCGCTCGCCGCCTCCATGGCCGTGCTCGCGCAGGGCCGGGCGGGGCGCGCGGACGTGCCGCCGACCGCCCGCGAGCTGATCGACCGGGTGACGGTCGCGGGGGGCACCGCGATCGTGAGCGAGCAGAACGCCGAGAGGGCCCGACGTGACGCACCGGAGGCGGGCCTCGTCCTGACCGCCCCGCGCACCGGCGCGGTCTTCCTCGGGTACCCCCTCGCCGTCACCACCCAGGATCCGGTGCGCAGGGACGAGGTCGTCGGAGCGGCCGAGGAACTGCGTGCCGCCACCGGCTCGCCCGGGTTCACGTCCGGCCTCGCCGAGGACGGGTTCCGGCTCGCCGACAGGTCACCGCTCGCCGGCGGGGCCGGGGTCGGGGAGGTCGAGGCCCTGGTGGTCCGCGACCCGAACCGCCTGCACGGGGCACTCCAGCGATGGCGGCTGCTCGCCATGCCCGGACGGTCACTCGTCCTGGTGGACACCTCGGGCTCGATGGGGTTCGCCATGGCGGACACCGGGGTCACCCGGATCCGGACACTCGTCGAGACCGCCGACGCGGGACTCGCGCGGTTCCCCGACGACGCCGCCCTCGGCCTGTGGGCCTTCGGTGGGGACGCGGGTCTGGACGGGCGCCCCTACCGCGAGGTCGCCCCGCTCACCCGCCTCGACGCCCCCACCCCCGAGGGGAGCCACCGCGATTCGCTTGCCGGCGCCCTGGCGTCGCTCCCCGGGCTGGTCGGCGGGGGGACGGATCTCCACCGGACCGTGCTCGACGCCTACGCGGCGGTCCGGTCGGGCTACGACCCCGACATGATCAACTCGATCATCGTGATCTCCGACGGGGCCAACGACACGGTGTCGGAGCTGACCCGGGACGACTTCCTCCTCGCACTCCGGGGCATGGTCGACCCGTCCGAGCCGGTGATCGTGGTGACCGTCGGCCTGCTCGACGACGCCGACCCGGAAACCCTGGCCGAGATCGCCCGGGTGACCGGGGGGAGCAGTCATGTCGCGCAGACGACCGATGAGATCGTCCGGGTGTTCGCCGACGCCGTCGGTCGACGGGGCGGTGCCTGACCCCGACGTCGGCGCCGACCCCCCCGGATGAGGTGGCTTCGCCCCCCGATAGGGGTGGTGTCACCACCGCGTTTGCCTCCGTCGCCCCCCCGGGGCGGATTGGCCTCGGCAAAGGCTTGTGTCCCGTGTCACACTTCTTCCGTCCAAATCTGTGAGGCCCATCACTACAGCGGTGCGGCTCGAGACAATTGAAACGGAGGACCTCCGTGTCCCAGCCAGCTGATCTCCCGGTGGGAGGATCGTCGCGACGCAGCCCGGAGCCGGCTGACTTCGAGGCGATGCATTCCAGCCCGGAATTCCAGGAGTTGCGCAGCAAGTTCAGGGCGTTCGTCTTCCCCATGACGATCGCCTTCCTCGTCTGGTACTTCCTGTACGTGCTCCTGGCGGTCTACGCGACCGACTTCATGGCGACCAAGGTCTTCGGGAACATCACCTGGGGGCTGATCATCGGGTTGGCGCAGTTCGTCACCACGTTCCTCATCACGTTCCTCTACATCCGGTTCGCCAACCGGGTGGTCGATCCCCGCGCGGAAGCGATCCGCCACGAGCTGGAAGGTGAGGTGGCCTGATGGGCGACTGGCTGTACAACATCCGCGAGCTCGCCCCCGGTGAGCAGGTCGGCAGCACGCTGCTCAACATGGTCGTGTTCGGGATCTTCATCGTCGTGACCATGACCCTCGTCCTCCGGGCGTCCAAGTCGACCAAGTCGACCAAGGACTTCTACACGGGTGGCTCCAGCTTCACGGGCCCGCAGAACGGGTTCGCCATCGCCGGCGACTATCTGTCGGCCGCGTCGTTCCTGGGCATCGCCGGCGCGATCGCCATCAACGGCTACGACGGCTTCCTCTACTCCATCGGGTTCCTGGTGGCCTGGCTGGTCGCCCTGATGCTGGTCGCCGAGCTGATGCGCAACACCGGTCGGTTCACCATGGCGGACGTGCTCAGCTTCCGGCTCCAGCAGCGACCCGTCCGTATGGCCGCCGCACTGGCGACCCTGGCGGTCTGCCTGTTCTACCTCATCGCGCAGATGGCCGGCGCCGGTGGCCTGGTGGCCCTGCTGCTCAACATCAACGACTCCACCGGGCAGGCGATCGTCGTGGCCGCCGTCGGCATCCTGATGATCGTCTACGTGCTGGTCGGTGGCATGAAGGGCACCACGTACGTGCAGATGGTCAAGGCAGTCCTCCTCGTCGGTGGCGTGCTGATCATGTGCCTGTTCGTGCTGGTGGCCGTGCGGGGCAACTTCTCGGCGCTCCTCGGTGAGGCCGTCGCGAACTCCGGGAAGGACCTCCTCCAGCCCGGCCTGCAGTACGGCGCCACCGAGACCAGCAAGCTCGACTTCATCTCCCTGTCGATCGCCCTGGTCTTCGGTACCGCCGGCCTGCCCCACGTGTTGATGCGCTTCTACACGGTCCCCACCGCCAAGGAGGCCCGCCGGTCGGTCACCTGGGCGATCGCTCTCATCGGGTCGTTCTACCTGTTCACCCTGGTCCTCGGTTTCGGTGCCGCGGCGATGGTGGGGCCGGAGGTGATCGAGGCGGCGCCCGGTGGCGTGAACTCGGCGGCCCCGCTGCTGGCCTTCGCGCTCGGTGGCGAAATCTTCCTCGGCATCATCTCGGCCGTCGCCTTCGCGACGATCCTCGCGGTGGTCGCGGGTCTGGCCATCACGGCCTCGGCGTCGTTCGCACACGACATCTACAACGGCGTGATCAAGCACGGGAAGGCGACGGAGAAGGCCCAGTTGCGGGTGTCGCGGATCACCGTCGTGGTGATCGGTATCGCCTCCATCATCATGGGGATCGGCGCCATGGGGCAGAACATCGCCTTCCTCGTGGCCCTGGCGTTCGCCATCGCGGCCTCGGCGAACCTGCCGACCATCCTCTACTCGCTGTTCTGGAAGCGGTTCAACACCACGGGCGCGCTGTTCTCGATGTATGGCGGCCTGATCAGCACGCTCGTGCTGATCGCGCTCTCGCCCGCGGTCTCGGGCGGCCCGAAGTCGATGATCACCAGTGTCGACTTCTCGTTGTTCCCGCTGTCTAACCCGGGCATCGTGTCGATCCCGCTGGCGTTCCTGCTCGGGATCATCGGCACCTTCCTCGGCAAGAAGGACGAGTTCCCGGAGAAGCGGGTCGAGATGGAGGTCCGTTCCCTCACTGGTGTCGGTGTGGAGAAGACGATCAGCCACTGATCCCACTCGTCCGCACGGACCCGACACCGGCCCGCCCGACCGTGAAGACGGTCGGGCGGGCCGGCCTCGTCGACCGGGCCGTTCGGCCGGGCCGCACCCCGGCAGGCGAGAAGTCGGTGGACAAAGGGACTACCCTCGATGACCACCACACCGATTCGGAGGCGGTAGAAGAATGTATCCCGGACAGGACGACCAGACGCGGCGCATGGGCCAGCCCGACTCGCGCGCGTACTCGCAGATGGGCGGGGACCCTGGGTACGACGAGCCCTACGCGAACGACGCCGGGTACCAGGAGCGCCGGGCGCCCCGCGGTCCGGCGATCGACATGGGCAAGTTCCTGGGCAGCGTCGCGGCCACGGCTCTCGTGGCGGCGATCGCCGGGTGGTTGATCGCCTGGGTGGTGGACGCGGCGTTCGGCAGGTTCGGCCACCAGTGGGCCAACGGCGGCAACACCCCCACCATGTACGCCGTCTACGGGGCGGTGGCCGCGATCCTGGCCGGGCTCCTCTGGTACCTGCTGCTCGTCGGCACCGCCAACCCGCAGCAGTTCTTCTCGTGGACCGTGGGGTTGCTGATCATCGCGGCCGTGGCTCTGCCGCTCCTGGTGACGGTCCCGTTCCTCGACGGGGTGGCCGCCGCGATAGTCCACCTGTTCATCGGCCTGCCGATCCTGGCGTTGACCGGGGCGTTCGCCGCGACTCTGCGACGCTGATCGCCCGAGACGGATCAAGCCCGCT
>NZ_KB714651.1:0-58505 GCF_000349585.1 Dietzia sp. UCD-THP | reverse complement strand
AGCGGGCTTGATCCGTCTCGGCCATATCTCTTGCGGGCCGGCCCGTCCGAGGCTGGCGTCGTTCGGGACCGTCAGGCCGCGTGGCGGCAGGTCGCGCAGCTGCAGTCGTCGCAGACGCAGTTCGCGCACTCGTGCCGCTCGCCGCAGTTGTCGCACGAGCAGATGTTGTGGTTGCAGGTCTCGCAGGTGCAGTCCGTACAGGTGCACATCGCGCAGCTGTCGTCGCAGTTGTCACACGAGCAGGTGGTGCACTCGTCGTAATGGCCGTCGTGCTCGCGGTGCAGGTGGCCGTCGTGCAGGTAGTCCACGTGATCCTCGTGGACGACGGCCTCGTGCCCGCAGCCGGGCCCGTGGGTGTGGGAGTGCGGCTCGGCGGTGGGGTGGTCGGTCACGGTCATGGGTGGGGCTCCTGTTCCTCGTCGCCGTAGTCGTAGGCAGCGTCCGCGGCCTCGGCATGCATACATCATCATACGTGCATGTATTGATGTCAACGGGGCGCCGGTATGGGCTGAATATCGGGTGGCGAGGGGATTGAGGGGGCCGGGACCGGGCGCCGCCCGGCCCCGCGCCGTGGTGCCCTCGAGAGGAATCGAACCTCCGACACCGGCTTTAGGAGAGCCGTGCTCTATCCACTGAGCTACGAGGGCGGGAACCGGGGGAGAGTCTAACCGATGCCCGCCCGTCTCCGTGATCGGCGAGTTGGAGTGTCCGCACCCGGGCGGTATGGTTGACCGTCGGCGTCCGTGTCGTCTCCGTAACCGGAGATCGGCGGACCGCCTCCGCGGGTCACCACCGGCCGCCGCGCGAGGGGGAGGGCGTCCGACCGGCCGGCAGCCCCACTAGACAGACAGAGGTATCGCCTGTGTCCACGTACACCCCCAAGCCCGGGGACGTGACGCGCGCCTGGTACGTCATCGACGCCACTGATGTGGTTCTCGGTCGACTCGCCGTCCAGGTCGCCAACATCCTCCGTGGCAAGCACAAGCCGCAGTTCGCCCCGAACGCCGACACCGGCGACTTCGTCATCATCATCAACGCCGACAAGGTCGCGATCTCGTCCAACAAGCGCGAGCGCGTGATGCATCACCGCCACTCCGGGTTCCCCGGCGGGCTCAAGTCGCAGTCCCTCGGCAAGGCCATGGACACGCGCCCGGATCGCGTCGTCGAGAAGGCCGTCAAGGGCATGCTCCCGAGCAACAAGCTCGGTCGTGCCGTCGCCTCCAAGTTGAAGGTGTACGCGGGACCCGATCACCCGCACGCCGCCCAGCAGCCCGTGCCCTACGAGATCAAGCAGGTGGCCCAGTGACCGACGAGAACATCACCCCCGAGGCCGAGCTCGCCGATGACACGGTGGCGGAGCTCGCCGCCGAGGTCGCCGAGGACTACAGCGAGGCCGACTACGCCGGCGGCACCGATTACGTGGCCGACGCCGAGTCCCAGCTGGCCCCCGTCGTCTCCTCCGGTCCGGCACAGGCGGTCGGACGCCGCAAGGAGGCCGTCGCCCGCGTCCGCCTCATGCCCGGTTCCGGTCAGTTCACCCTCAACGGTCGTAGTCTCGAGGACTACTTCCCGAACAAGGTGCACCAGCAGCTCGTCAAGTCCCCGCTCGTCCTCGTCGAGCGCGAGGAGCAGTTCGACATCGTGGCACTGCTCCACGGTGGAGGACCGTCGGGTCAGGCCGGCGCACTGCGCCTGGCGATCGCCCGTGCGCTGATCGAGTACTCCTCGGATGACCGCCCGGCGCTCAAGAAGGCCGGCTTCCTCACCCGGGACGCCCGCGCCGTCGAGCGTAAGAAGGCAGGCCTGAAGAAGGCCCGTAAGGCACCGCAGTACTCGAAGCGCTGATCACCGCGCTCGATATCCCAGAGCAGGCGCCCGCTACCGCGGGGGCCTGCTCTGGCTTGTTTCCCGAGGGACCTCACGGCCGGGGTTATCCTTACCCGGTCCGGACCACCCACGCCGCGTGCGGTGGCGGTCCCCCTACCCCGGAGGATCACGCATCATGACCCGACTTTTCGGTACCGACGGGGTTCGCGGACTCGCCAATCGGACGCTCACGGTGGACCTGGCAGTACGGCTCGGTGCCGCTGCCGCCTCCGTCCTCGCGACCGAGGCCCGCGCCACCGGGCCCGAGGTGGCCCCGGCCCGCCCCCTGGCCGTCGTGGGCCGCGACCCCCGGGCGTCGGGTGAGATGCTCGAGGCGGCCCTCGCCGCCGGTCTGGCCAGCCAGGGGGTGGACGTGCTGTGCGTCGGGGAACTCCCGACCCCTGCCGTCGCCCATCTGACGGCATGGCACGGTGCGGCGCTCGGGGCGGTCATCTCGGCCTCGCACAACGCGATGCCCGACAACGGCATCAAGTTCTTCGCCGCCGGCGGGCACAAGCTCGGTGACCACCTGGAGGACCGCATCGAGGGTGCGCTCGCGGAGGGGACGATCACCGGACCCACCGGGGCGCAGGTCGGCCGGATCTCACGTGCGCCGTCGGAGGACGCGCTGGACGGGTACGTCCGGCACCTGCTCGACGCGACGCCGGGGCGGCTGGACGGGCTCAGGGTGGTGGTGGACTGCGCCAACGGGGCGGCGAGCGTGGCGGCGCCGCGCGCCTACCGTGGTGCGGGGGCGACCGTGATCGAGCTCCACTCCAGCCCCGACGGGTACAACATCAACGACGGGTGCGGCTCCACCCATCTGGACGACGTGCGCGCGGCCGTCCGCGAGCACGGCGCGGATCTCGGCCTCGCGCACGACGGCGACGCGGACCGTTGCCTGGCCGTGGACGCCTCCGGTGACGTCGTCGACGGTGACCAGATCATGGCGATCCTCGCGCTGGCGATGCGGGACGCCGGAGAGCTCGTGGAGGACACTCTCGTGGCGACGGTCATGAGCAACCTCGGCCTCAAGGTGGCGATGCAGGCTGAGGGGATCCACGTCACCGAGACCAAGGTGGGGGACCGCTACGTTCTGGAACGTCTTCGTGAGGGTGGGTACAGCCTCGGCGGCGAGCAGTCCGGTCACCTCGTCCTCCCCGCCCACGCGACCACCGGCGACGGGGTCCTCACCGGCCTTCGCATCATGGCCCGGATGGCGGAGACCGGCAACTCCCTGGCCCAGCTCGCCGGGGTGATGACGGTGCTCCCGCAGGTCCTGATCAACGTGCCGGTCGAGAACAAGGCAGCTGTCGTGTCGTCCGAGGTGGTGGGCGACGCGGTGGCGGAGGAAGAGGCGCGACTGGGCGCGACCGGCAGGGTGTTGCTGCGCCCGTCGGGTACCGAGCAGCTGGTCCGCGTCATGGTGGAAGCGGAGGACGCGCACTGCGCCCGCAGGGTGGCCGAGCGGTTGGCTGGACTCGTCACCACGGTCTGACACCACCGTCTGACGCGGCCCGGGGCGCCGGGATCCCGGTGGGGTCCCCGGCGGGCCCGGGCCGGCCGGGCTCGAGAGCCGGCTCAGCTCCCGGTGACGCTCTTGAAGAGTCTGAGTAGCGGCGGCCCGCCGGCCATGAGGTCGTCGTCCTCCTCGTCCAGCATCGCGTCGGTCACCGTGACGGTGTCCTTGAGCGTCTTCTCCGGATCGGCGAACACCGAGTAGGTCGCATCGCCCGCGAGCGTGGTCAGGAGATAACCCGCCAGAAGCGGCCGCACCGTGCGTTGTGTCCGGCGGTCCGGGTCTGCGAGCCCGACGTATTTGATCAACGGCGCGCCCTCGACCAGGCCGGTCTCGATGGCCTTCTCGAGACGCCGGTGCACGATCGGACCGCGCCATGCCAGGTGGAGCGCCCGCGCGTCCTCGGCGTGCACGCCACCGGAGGCCGACAGGAGCAGGCCCGGCGCGTCGATGGTCATCGCCCGATCGGCGGCGGACGGAACGGTCTCGGTGGGGAACGCCATCGCCACGGCCCCGATATCGGTGCGCTGGGAGGCCAGGAGTGCGGCGACCCCGGCGCCGAGACCGTGACCGGCCAGTCCGATCCGGCGGGGGTCCGCCCGGACGCCCCCGCGGCCGAGTTTGGCCTGGAGCACGTCCTCGATCGCGGCCGACAGATGGTCGGCGAAGTGCTGGTGATTCGGACGGGGGGACCGGTCGGTCGCGGGCGCCACCACGACGAAGCCCCACGAGGCGAGGTGCTTGAGCGTGTCGGTGTAGTCGCGGGGACCCTTGGTCCAGTCGTGGGCGAAGCCCACCACCGGGGCTGGCGACGGTGCGTCACGGGGCACGAACACGGCGCCCGGCGTCCCGGTGAACCCGAGATCGCCCGTATCGACCCCGTGGGGGCCCCGCCGGTTCACCTTGTCGAGCAGAGCTTTGGTCTTGATGGCCACGGGGGCCACAGTATCGCCTCCGGGGGGGTCGACGGTGCCGGGGCGTCGGGACGGCCTGGCTACACTTAGCGGCCATGTGCGGAATCGTCGGTTATGTGGGGCATCAGGCTGCCCTCCCTGTCGTGGTCGAGGCCCTGCGGCGGATGGAGTACCGCGGGTACGACTCCGCCGGGGTCGCCGTGCTGGACGGGTCGGGTGGCTCTCGGGTCGAGAAGAAGGAAGGCAAGCTCGCCAACCTCGAGGCCGCGCTGGCCTCCGCCGGTGACGACGGTTTCCCGGGGACCACCGGGATCGGACATACCCGCTGGGCCACCCACGGACGCCCCAGCGACCGCAACGCACACCCGCACGTCTCCGGCGACGTGGCGATCGTGCACAACGGCATCATCGAGAACTTCGCCCCGCTGCGCGCCGAGTTGGAGGCCGCCGGAGTCGAGTTGGTCTCGGACACCGACTCCGAGGTCGCCGCCCATCTGCTTGCCCGGGAGATGGGGTCCGGTCCCCGCGCGGGAGATTTCGTCGCGTCGTGCCGGGCCGTTCTCAGTCGACTCGAGGGCGCCTTCACCCTGGTGTTCAGCCATGCCGACCACCCCGGCACCCTCGTCGCGGCCCGTCGGTCGACGCCGCTGGTGCTGGGAGTGGGGGAGGGCGAGATGTTCCTCGGCTCGGACGTCGCGGCGTTCATCGAACACACCCGTGAGGCGGTGGAGCTCGGGCAGGACAACGTGGTCGTGCTCCGGGCCGACGGGTACGAGATCACCGATTTCGCCGGCGAGCCCACGGAGGGCCGTCCGTTCCACATCGACTGGGACCTGGCCGCCGCCGAGAAGGGCGGGTACGACTACTTCATGCTCAAGGAGATCGCCGAGCAGCCGAAGGCGGTGGCCGACACCCTGCTCGGCCACTTCCAGGACGGTCGCATCGTGCTCGACGAGCAGCGGATCAGCGACCAGGACCTGCGGGACATCGACAAGGTGTTCATCGTGGCCTGCGGCAGCGCGTATCACTCCGGCATGGTCGCCAAGTACGCGATCGAGCACTGGACCCGTCTGCCCTGCGAGGTCGAGATCGCCTCGGAGTTCCGCTACCGCGACCCGGTGCTGGACCGATCCACCCTCGTGGTGGCCATCTCCCAGTCGGGCGAGACCGCCGACACCCTCGAGGCCGTGCGGCACGCCAAGTCCCAGAAGGCCCGGGTCCTGGCGGTCTGCAACACCAACGGGTCGCAGATCCCGCGCGAGGCGGACGCGGTGCTGTACACCCACGCCGGGCCCGAGATCGGCGTGGCCTCGACCAAGGCGTACCTCGCCCAGATCACCGCCAACTATCTCGTCGGGCTGGCGTTGGCCCAGGCCCGCGGCACCAAGTACCCCGACGAGGTGGCGGCCGAGTTCCGCCAGCTCGAGCAGATGCCCGTTGCCATCCAGAAGGTGGTCGACTCCCTGGACCCGGTCCGCGAGATCGCCCGGGAGCTGGCCGGGTCGAAGTCGGTGCTGTTCCTCGGCCGCCACGTCGGCTACCCGACCGCCCTCGAGGGAGCGCTCAAGCTCAAGGAGTTGGCGTACATGCACGCCGAGGGTTTCCCGGCGGGCGAGCTCAAGCACGGTCCGATCGCGCTGATCGAGGACGACCTGCCCGTGTTCATCGTCATGCCGCCGGTCGAGGGACGCGGGGTCCTGCACTCCAAGCTGGTGAGCAACATCCAGGAGATCAGGGCCCGTGGTGCACGGACCATCGTGATCGCCGAGGAGGGGGACGAGGTGGTGCGACCGCTGTCGGACCACTTCATCCCGATCCCGGCCTCGACCACCCTGCTGCAACCGTTGCTCGCCACGATTCCGTACCAGGCCTTCGCCGCCGAGGTCGCCGCCGCCCGCGGCTACGACGTGGACAAGCCCCGCAATCTGGCCAAATCCGTCACGGTGGAGTGACCCGCACCCGGGTCCGAGTAAGGACGTAGACGTCATGTTGCGCGCGCACCCGGTCGAGGCGATCCGATCCGCCGAGCGCCCGCTCATCGAGGCGGCCGCAGCGGCGGGGGACCCGGACGCCGTGATGCGTCGCGCCGCCTCGGGGGTCGCCCACCACACCGCGGCGCTCCTGAGGAGTCGGACCGGAGGGGTCTACGGTCGCTCGGTCGTGCTTCTCGTGGGCAGCGGTGACAACGGCGGTGACGCCCTCTACGCCGGCGCGGTCCTGCGTGGGCGTGGGTGCCGGGTGGAGGCCGTCCTCCTCCACCCCGACCGGGTCCACGCGCGGGCACTGGGGGCCCTGCGCAGTGCCGGTGGTCGGGTGACCACCGGCGGGGTCGACGCGGTCTGCGGCGCGGCGGGCACGCCGGACGTGGTGATCGACGGCGTCGTGGGGCTCGCGGGATCCGGCCCGCTGCGGGAGCCCGCGGCGGCGAGGGTCGACGCGCTCGCCCGGGCCGGGTCGCCGTTCGTCGCGGTGGACCTGCCGAGCGGGGTGGACGCCGACACCGGCACGGTGCACGACGCGCACGTCCGGGCGGACGTCACCGTCACGTTCGGGACCCTCCGGCGCGCCCACCTGCTCGCCTCGCCCACGTGCGGCCGGGTCGAGGTGGTCGACATCGGACTGGCGGAACCCGCCTCCGGGCCGCTGACGGTACACCGCCCTGACCCGTCCGAGGTGGGCCGCGCCTGGCCGGTCCCGGGGCCGGAGGACGACAAGTACACCCAGGGCGTGGTCGCCATCCGGGCGGGATCCGGCCGGTTCCCCGGAGCGGCCGTGCTGTGCGCCTCGGCCGCGGTGGCGGCGACGTCGGGGATGGTCCGGTACGTCGGCTCCGGAGCGGCTGACGTGCTCGCGGCTCGTCCGGAGGTGGTGTGCCACCCGTCGGTCGCCGAGACCGGCACCGCGCAGTCCTGGGTCGTGGGGCCGGGAGCGGGGACCGGGTCGGCGGCGGTCGCCGACATCGAGGCCATCCTGGCCCGGGCACGACCGACCGTCCTGGATGCCGACGCACTGACCTGCATCGCGAGTCATCCCGTGGTGCTGCGGAGTGCGAGGGCCCCGGTACTGCTCACCCCCCACGCCGGGGAGTTCGACAGGCTGACCGGCGGGTGGGACCGGTCGGACCGGCCGGGCGCCCTGCGCAGGTACGTCTCGGATCTGCGCAACCGGGGGATCCCGGCGACGGTGCTGCTCAAGGGGCGGGTGACGCTCGTCGACGACGGGCAGACCACCTGGTCGGTCGACCCGGGCTCCTCCTGGGCCGCGACGGCGGGCTCCGGGGACGTGTTGGCCGGGATGGTCGGCGCCCTGCTCGCGAACGGTCCGGGCGGGAGCGGCGTGGACTCCGGCGGAACGGGTTCCGGCGGGGAGGTCGCGTGGTCGGCGGTCGCCGCGGCGGTGGTCCACGGCGAGGCCGCGCGGGCCGCGGCGCGACGCACGGGCGGTCCCGGCGCGCCGATCGGCGCCGGGGATCTGCTGCGCGCGGTCCCGGTGGCGATCTCCGCGATCCGCGGAGCGTGAATGGCCTCTCCCGGCCGAGGTTTGGCAGAATGGACGAAATGGGTCCAATTGTCCCCCAGTCGCCGTGTCGCGCCGAGATAGACCTGGACGCGATCGAGCACAACTCCCGCGTCCTGACGCGGGCCGCGCAGGGTGCGCGGGTCATGGCCGTGGTGAAGGCCGACGCCTACGGCCACGGGGCCGTGCCCGTCTCCCTCGCCGCGCTGCGCGGTGGTGCGGACGCGCTGGGCGTCACGACGATCGCCGAGGCGCTCCAGCTGCGTGCCGCGGGCATCGACTCCGAGATCCTGGCCTGGTTGTTCGGGGTCGGTGATGACGTCGGCGCGGCGCTGTCAGCAGATGTGGATCTGGCGGTCCCGAGCCCGGGCCACCTCGACACCGTGCTCGACGCCGCCCGTCGGACCGGACGCCGCGCGAGGGTGACGCCCAAGATCGACACCGGTCTCGCCCGCTCCGGCGTCACGCTCGAGGAGTGGCCCGCCCTGCTCGACCGGCTCGTCACCGCCTCCGAGGAGGGCCTCGTGGAGTTGACGGGGTTGATGGCACACTTCGCGCACGCCGACGACCCGGGCAACCCGGTGATCGACCAGCAGGTCGCCAGGCTGCACGCCTGCGTGGCGCAGGCCCGCGAACGGGGGTTGGAGTGCCCGGTGAACCACCACGCCAACTCCGCGGCCACCCTCACCCGTCCGGAGGACGGGTTCGAGATGGTCCGCCCCGGGATCGCGCTCTACGGACTCAACCCGGTCGACGGTCTCGAGGCGGACCTGATCCCGGCGATGACGTTCTCCGCCGAGGTGTTGATGGTCAAGCGCATCGCCGCCGGTCAGGGGGTGAGCTACGGGCACACGTGGTACGCGCCGCACGACACCACCGTCGCTCTCGTGGCGGCGGGTTACGCCGACGGGGTGTGGCGCCTGCTCTCGGGCGGTCTCGACGTGCAGATCAACGGGCGTCGCTACCACAACGTCGGACGTGTCTGCATGGACCAGTTCGTCGTCGACCTGGGCCCCGACCCGGGCGAGGCGGTACGGGCGGGGGACACCGCCGTCCTGTTCGGCGACGGTTCCGACGGCGGACCCACCGCCGCCGAGTGGGCCCGCTCCCTCGGGACCATCCACTACGAGGTCGTCACCGCGGTCCGAGGTCGCGCTGTGCGCCATCACGTGCTCGGGACCCGCCACGCCCCGGACCGGCGGAAGGAGGGGTCGACATGAGTGGAGACGACAACTCGCCCGGGCGCCGGAGGTCGATGCCCCGACTCCGGCTCCCCCGGCGCCCCTCCAGGTCGCCCGCGAGCGAGCCCGTCGAGGTCCGATCACCAGAACTGGTGGGCGGTCAGGCCAGTGACGCCGAGACCGTCGACGAGCAGATCCGGACCCCCGGGGGACTCGCCGCGGGCCTGAGCGCCCTGGGCGCCGCGACGATCGGATCCGTCGGCACCCTCCTCCCGGGGCGCCGGGCGAGCGACCCGTGGGCCGGAGAGGACATGTGGGAGCTCGGGGTCGACCGGGGGTCGATGGTCGCCGCCTCGGACGGGGTCCCGCTCGCGGTGCGCGAGGCCGGCCCGACGGACGCGCCGATGACCGTGGTGTTCGCCCACGGCTACACGCTCTCGATGGATTCCTGGCACTTCCAGCGCCGGCACCTCCAGGACCGGTTCGGATCCGAGGTCCGGTTGGTCTTCTACGACCAGCGCGGTCACGGGCTCAGCGGGAAGAGCTCGCGCGAGAACTCGACGATCGCCCAGCTGGCGGCCGACCTCAACTCGGTGATCTCGGCCACCGCCCCGACCGGCCCGATCGTGGCGATCGGCCATTCCATGGGGGGGATGACGGTATTGGGCTACGCAGCCCGTCACTCCGAGGCGGTCCGCGAGCGGGTGCTCGGTGTGGGTTTGGTCGCCACCGCCATGGCAGAACTGTCGGAGTCGGGCCTGGGCGCCGTACTCGACAGCCGGGCCGTCAGCAGGTTCGTGGGTCTGGCCGGCCGCACGCCGGCCGTGTTCACCAGCAGCCGCAAGGCCCTCGGGGCGATCATCTCCCCGTTCATCTACGGCGGCTCGTTCGGCGACCCGGCCAAGATGAGCCCGACCGTCGCCCGGTTCGTCGACAAGCTCATCGCCTCGACGGACATGCTGACCATCGCGAACTTCTTCGAGACCCTCACCCAGCACGACGAGTCCGCGGCCGTGCCCGTCCTGCGGGACGTGCGGACCACGGTGTTGTGCGGTGACCGCGACCTGCTCACCCCCCTCGACCGCTCAGTGGACATCGCCGAGGCGTTACCGGACGCCGAGTTCGTGGTGGTCCCGGGGGCGGGACACATGGTGATGCTGGAGGAGCCCGCGCACGTGTCGGAGGTCCTCGGTGACCTGATCGCGGACGCCGTCGTCGAGTGGCGCGCACGCACACACGGGTCGTCGGGGCGCCGAAGCACGGCGTTGTGACGATCGGGGTACCGGGAGCGCGGTCCCTCCCCACCGTGGAGGACACGCGTCGGCTCGGCGTGGAACTCGCGGCGCTGCTGCGGGCCGGCGACGTCGTGGTCCTCGACGGACCCCTCGGTGCCGGCAAGACCGCCCTCACCGCAGGGATCGCCGCCGGTCTGGGCGTCCGGGGCCGGGTGACCTCACCGACCTTCGTGATCGCCCGTCGGCACGCCCCTGGAGCCCCGGGCGGCCCCGGACTGGTCCACGTGGACGCCTACCGACTGGTGGGGGGTCAGAACCCCGACGGGTCGCAGCCCTCGTCCGGTGATCTGGCCGACCAGTTGGAGTCCCTCGACCTGGATTCCTCGCTCGACCATGACGTGGTGGTGGTGGAGTGGGGGGCCGGGTTCGTGGAGTCCCTGGTCGCGGCGCCACTCGTCGTCACTCTCCACCGCGGTGCCGAGACAGAGGTGCGCTCGGCCACCTGGCGCCGGGCCGATCGGGCACCGGGCCCGGCGGTACCCTGACCACCGTGCTGGTCCTCGCCGTCGACACCTCGACCCCCGCCGTCACGGCAGGGGTCTGCCGTCTCGTGGAGGGGGGCGGCGGCCCGGCCGTGATCACCCTGGCCACGCGCGTGACCGAGGACGCGCGGGCGCACGCCGAGCTGCTCACCCCTCACATCCTGGACTGCCTCGCGGAAGCGGACCTGGTCCCCGACGACCTCGACGCGGTGGTGGTGGGCGTGGGGCCGGGGCCGTTCACCGGACTCCGGGTGGGCATGGCGACCGCGGCGGCGTTCGCCGATGCGCTCGGCCGACCGGTGTACGGGGTGTGCTCGCTCGACGGCCTAGCGTGGCGGGCGCGCGCGGCCGGGGTGACGGGCGACCTCCTCGTCGTCACCGACGCCCGGCGCCGCGAGGCCTACCACGCGCGATACTCCCCGGACGGCCGCCGCGTGGCCGGCCCCACGGTCGGTCCCGCGGCGGACATCTCCACCGAGGGGGTGGACCACGTGGTCGGCGACGCCACCCGACTCGATGAGCTCGTCGGCCGGACGCCCCGCGCGGGGACGGGTGGCGGAGGGACCGTCGCGCCGGACCGGTTGGTCTCACCGGACCCGGCCGGGCTCGTCGCGGCCGCCGCCGCGGACCTTCTCAACGGAGTGGCTCCTGCCCCGCTGGAGCCCCTCTACCTGCGCCGACCGGATGCCGTGCCGCCCCGCCGGGTGGAGCCGTCGCCCGCCCTGCGGGGCACCGAGCCCGGCGGACCACGGGGGTGAGCGGCCGGAGGTCGGAGAGTACCGACGTGGCCGGCGTCGTCTACGACCCGTTGGTCGCTGGCGACGCGATGCGCTGCGCGGACCTCGAGCGGGTGCTCTTCCGTGGTGACGGGCCGTGGTCGGCCGCCGCGTTCCTGTCCGAGATCGGTGCCGGGCACACCACCTGTCGTGCCGCCCGTGTCGAGGACGTGCTGGTCGGTTACGCCGTGCTGGCGGCGCTCGGGCGGGAGGGGGACCGGGAGTTCGAGGTCCACACCATCGGCGTCGACCCCGCCTATCGGGGCCGGGGGATCGGACGCACCCTGCTGCGCATGCTGCTCGATGTGGCGGATGCCGAGGCGGCTCCCGTCCTCCTGGACGTGCGCACCGACAACGTCCCGGCCCGCACGCTCTACGAGGCCCACGGATTCGAGGTGGTGGGGCTGCGGCCCCGGTATTACCGTCCGAGCATGGCCGACGCTCACCTGATGGTGCGCCCGGCGCGCGGCGGACCCGACGAGAGAGGGGGGAGCGGCCCGTGAGGACCGTACTGGGGATCGAGAGCTCGTGTGACGAGACGGGTGTGGCGATCGCGCGGGTCCACGACGACGGTCGTGCGGAACTGCTCGCCGACGTGGTCGCGTCGTCGATGTCCGAGCACGCGCGGTTCGGCGGGGTGGTGCCCGAGATCGCCTCCCGCGCGCATCTCGAGGCGCTCGTCCCGACCGTGCGTGCGGCGCTCGCCGAGGCGGGCGTGGACCGCCCCGACGCCGTGGCCGCGACCATCGGCCCCGGACTGTCCGGTGCCCTGTTGGTGGGATCCGCGGCGGCCAAGGCCTACGCCGCCGCGTGGGGCACGCCGTTCTACGCGGTCAACCACCTGGTGGGACACGTCGCCGTGGCCGGGTTCGACGGTGGACCACTCGAGGAGTGCGTGGCGCTGTTGGTCTCCGGTGGGCACACCCAACTGCTGCACGTGCGGTCCCTCACCGAACCGGTGGTCGAACTCGGCTCGACGGTCGACGACGCGGCGGGGGAGGCCTACGACAAGGTCGCGAGGCTCCTGGGGTTGGGGTATCCGGGCGGTCCGGTGATCGATCGGCTCGCGGCGTCGGGGGACGGCGCGGCCATACCCTTCCCGCGCGGCATGACCGGGCCCCGGGACGCCCGGCACGATTTCTCCTTCTCCGGTCTCAAGACCTCGGTCGCGCGTCGGATCGAGGCCGCCGAGCGGGACGGGTCCCAGCTCGAGGTGGCCGACGTCGCCGCATCATTTCAGGAGGCGGTGGCGGACGTGCTCACCATGAAGGCGGTGCGGGCCTGCACCGACCTGGGTGTGCGGACCCTGCTCGTCGGCGGCGGTGTCGCGGCGAACTCCCGGCTTCGCGAACTGGCGGCACAGAGGTGCGCTGCGGCCGGTATCCGCCTCCGGGTGCCCCGACCGCGGTTGTGCACGGACAACGGCGCGATGGTCGTCGCGGTGGCGTCAGCACTCCTCGCCGCCGGCGCCGGGCCCAGTTCCCTGACCGTCGCCGCGGATCCCGGGCTCACTGTCGGGGTGACCCAGGTGGTGTGAGGTGTGCGCGTCAGAACCCGAGCAGGGCCAGACCGTACCCGGTGAACAGCAGCATTCCCGACACCAACACAGTGATCACGACCAGCCACAGGTAGCCCACCGCGAGGGCGGTGAGGGCGAGCCCGCGCCCGGCCTGACCGGTGCGACGGATCCTGGCCAGGGCGAGATGACCGAGTACGACCGAGGCGAGCGCGAAGACCGCGGGCAACGCGGGCAGGAACAGTCCGAGGAACGACCCGAAGACCACGTTCCCCACCGCCAACACGACCGCCGCGAGCGCCGTCCCGTTGACCTCGTTGACATCGTCGACCTCGGGTCGCCCGGTGCGGGAGCCGTGCGCGGGGTCCTCCGGTTCGCGACGACCGGACGCGCCCGCGCCACCGCAGGGGATACCTGACATGGACGTCGACTCCTCCCGGACTGGCGGGGCCTGCCGCTGATCGTACGCGGGAGTCGCGCACACGTCCGGAGCTCGAGTCGGGCGAGTGGGGCCGGGCGGTGTTCGCCATCCGCGAACGCGACAGGATCGTGCACCCGGGACACTTGAGTGCTGGCACTCGCACATATAGAGTGCCAATAGGCATGGACCCGGCCGCGTCACCCGCGACGACGCCACCCGGAGCCCCGCCCCCTGAGCACATCAGCCATCTACACACGGAGGATCCATCGTGGCGATCAAGCCGCTTGAGGACAAGATTCTCGTCGAGGCCACCGCTGCCGAGACCACCACGGCGTCCGGCCTCGTCATCCCGGACACCGCCAAGGAGAAGCCCCAGGAGGGCACCGTCGTCGCGGTCGGCAAGGGCCGCTTCGACGAGGACGGCGACCGCATCCCCATGGACATCAAGGAGGGGGACAAGGTCATCTACTCCAAGTACGGCGGAACCGAGATCAAGTACGAGGGCAAGGAGTACCTGATCCTCTCCTCGCGCGACGTCCTCGCCGTCATCGACTGACGTGAGTCGGTAGAACCCCGCCCCGGTGGTGTCGGCCAGTGTCCGGCCCCGCCGGGGCGGTGGTGTCTCGCCGGTGTCCCGCCGGTCCAGCAGGCAGCACGACCCGTCCGTCCCGCACACCCACTTCCTTCCAGGAGTCCCATCAATGTCCAAGTTGATAGCGTTCGACGAGGAGGCCCGTAAGGGCATGCTCGCCGGTGTCGACGAGCTCGCCGACACCGTCAAGGTCACGCTCGGCCCGAAGGGTCGGCACGTCGTACTGGCCAAGGCCTTCGGTGGCCCCACCGTCACGAACGACGGTGTCTCCATCGCCCGCGAGATCGAGCTCTCCGACCCGTTCGCGAATCTCGGTGCCCAGCTGGTCAAGAGCGTCGCCACCAAGACCAACGACGTCGCGGGCGACGGCACGACCACCGCGACCGTGCTCGCGCAGGCGCTGATCCGCGAGGGGTTGCGCAACGTCGCCGCCGGGTCCAACCCGATGGCCATGGGCAAGGGCATCGAGAAGGCCTCGGCCGCGGTCGTCGAGTTCCTCAAGTCCGCCGCCACCCCTGTGTCGGGGTCCGAGGCCGTGGCACAGGTCGCGACGGTCTCCTCCCGGGACCCGGAGGTCGGCCGCATGGTCGCCGAGGCCATGGACGCCGTGGGTGTCAACGGCGTCGTGTCGGTCGAGGAATCCCAGGGCCTGCACACCGAGGTCGCCGTGACCGAGGGCATCGCCTTCGACAAGGGCTACCTCAGCCCCTACTTCGTCACCGACCCCGACGAGCAGAAGGCCATCTACGAGGACGTCCTGGTCCTGCTGCACCGCGAGAAGATCAGCTCCCTCCCGGACCTGCTCCCGCTGCTCGAGAAGGTCGCCGAGACCGGCAAGCCGCTGCTCGTCGTGGCCGAGGATGTCGACGGAGAGGCGCTGTCGACGCTGGTCGTCAACTCGATCCGCAAGACCATCAAGGTCGTCGCGATCAAGGCGCCGTTCTTCGGCGACCGCCGCAAGGCCTTCCAGGACGATCTCGCGATCGTCCTCAAGGGTCAGGTCGTCAGCCCGGACCTGGGCATGAAGCTCTCCGACTGTGGCCTCGAGGTGCTCGGACACGCCCGCCGCGTGACCGTCTCCAAGGACGAGACGATCATCGTCGACGGCGACGGGGACCAGGCCGATGTGGACGCCCGGGTGGCGCAGCTTCGCCGGCAGGCCGAGGCGACCGACTCCGACTGGGACCGCGAGAAGCTCGAGGAGCGCATCGCCAAGCTCTCCGGTGGCGTCGCGGTGATCCGGGTCGGCGCGGCCACCGAGACGGAGCTCACCGAGCGCAAGCTCCGTGTCGAGGACGCGGTCAACTCGGCCAAGGCCGCCGTCGAGGAGGGCGTGATCGCCGGTGGTGGTTCCGTGCTCGTCCAGGCGGCCGCGGCGCTCACCCGTCTCTCGGCAGGCATCTCCGACCCCGACGAGGTCGTCGGGGTGAACGTGGTCCGCAAGGCACTGTCTGCTCCCTTGTTCTGGATCGCCGCCAATGCCGGAGAAGACGGTTCCGTCGTGGTCAGCAAGGTCTCCGACCTCGGTCCGCGTGACGGTTTCAACGCCGCCACCGGCGAGTACGGTGACCTGGTCTCGGCGGGCGTCATCGACCCGGTGAAGGTGACCCACTCCGCCGTCGTCAACGCCTGCTCCGTCGCGCGGATGGTCCTGACCACCGAGACCGCGATCGTGGACAAGCCCGAGGAGGAGGCACCCGGCGGACACTCGCACGCCGGTCACTCCCACTGACCTGTCCCACTGACCTCTCCCACACCGGGCCCCGGCTCCCGCATCCCGCGGGAGCCGGGGCCCGGTCGTCGTGGAACGACCGGGGTGTCGTCCCGTCCGGCGTCGAGAGGTTAGGCTGGGCCCTCACCGGATGACCTGCCGCACAGGTGCCGTGGAAGTATCCTGTGCCCACGCCCCGCCGGCCGCCACGGTCCGGACCCGACCGCGCGACCCCGGCGTGCACCCCGACAGAAAGGCCGTGCCCCGTAGCACACCCGTGTAACGAGAGGCCCCCCTAATTCGATGACAGGTACAGCAGACGAGTTGGAGCTCGCCGTCGCCGCCGCGGTCAGAGGAGACCGCAGTGCGGCCACGCGGGTGCTCGAGCTCGTTCGTCCCGGGGTGGTGCGGTACTGCCGCTCTCGCGTCGGGGGTGCGGAGAGGGTCAACCTTTCTGCTGACGATGTCGCACAGGAGGTGCTGATCGCGGTGCTCTCGGCGTTGCCCGGGTACCGGGATCAGGGACGTCCCTTCATGGCATTCGTGTACGGGATCGCGGCACACAAGGTCGCGGACGCGCACCGGGGCGCCGCACGGAACAAGTCGGACCCCGTGGAGTACCTGCCGGAGGTGCTCTCGACGGAGACGGGGCCGGAGGATCACATCCTCGACGGCGAGGTGACCAGGGCCATGAGCCGACTCCTGGACACCCTGCCGGAGAAGCAGAGGGAGATCATCCGGTTGCGGGTGGTAGTAGGACTCTCGGCGGAGGAGACCGCGGAGATCGTGGACAGCACGGCCGGAGCCGTGCGCGTGGCCCAACACCGGGCCATGAAGCAGCTCCGGGCGAGGATCGAGCAGGACGGAGAGGAGCGATGGCGATGAACGACGACGAAGTCGGCCCCGGCACCCGGGACGACGCCGCCTCGCTCGACGGGCACGGCCCGGACCCCGAGGCGGTGGAGCGCGACGACCAGCTCCTCGACGCCCTCGGGGCGGGCGGCCGTCCCACCGACACCGATACCCTCGCGGCGCTGCTCGCCGACTGGCGGGGGGAGCTCGACTCCGCACCCCTGCCCGAGCTGCCGGGAGATGAGGAGGTCGGGGTCGCACTGGCGCCCAACGTCTCCCGCCTGTGGCCCCGCCGGGGCTGGGCCAGGTCCCATGAACACCACCACGGCCAACGTCCCGCGTTGTGGCAGGCGGTGATCGGGGCCGCGGCGGTGGCCGCCGTGATCGTCGGCGGCCTGTCGGTGGCCGCGCACAGTGCCATGCCGGGGGACCCGCTGTGGGGCGTGTCCAAGACGATCTTCGCCGACCGTGCCGGGGAGGTGGAGTTGGTCAGCGACCTGACCGAGCATCTGGCCGCAGCGGATCTGGCGGCTCGCGAAGGTGATCGCGAGCGGGCCGAGCGTCTCCTCGACGAGGTGTCCGGCCGGCTGGACGAGGTCGCGGACGCCTCGGAACGCGTCGAGTTGATGAAGCGCCGCGACGCCATCCGGCGCGACCTGAGCCGGATCACGCCCACCTCGGTACCGTCCCCCGCTCCCGCACCCGAACCGGCGCCCGCCCCGGCCCCCGGACCGGGCCAGGGCCCCGCGACTCTCGTTCCCGGGGTGCCCGTGCCGCTGCCGACGAACCTCATCCCGCCGCCGCCGCCGGGTATGCCGGTCATCCCGTTACCGTTGGACGGGCTACGGATCTCGACGACGTTGCAGATTCCGATCGACACCCAGCGGATCCAGGATTTCCTGGCGCCCACCACCGGCCGTCCGAACCCGGGCGAGGTCGCAGGGACCACCCCGGCGCCGACCCCGACCCGGACCACCGTGACCCAGGTCCCGACCTCGGGACCGGCGGCCACCAGTGCACCGGCGACCGCGCCACCCACGGGCTAGGTGTGATACCCGGCTAGACCGCGCACCGGGGGTGCGATTCCCGGGGCGGGACCCGGGGCCGCGAACCCGCCCTCAGCGGCGCCAGTGCAGCCGGCGCGGGCGGATCGCACGCACCGCGTCGGCGTACCCGCGGCAGTAGTCCCACGACACGTAGTCGTCGGGGATCGGGTCGAACGCGGGCTCGTGGGGCAGGAGCGAACCGTCCTCGAGGAGCTGCATGAGGTTGGCGCGGAGCATGTCCCACTCGTGGAAGTGCTCCTCGGCACAGTCCTCGCACTGCACGGCCACGCCCTTGACGCCGGTGGGTGCCAGGAGCTCGCGGAACTCCGCGAGATCGGCCAGGTCCTCCTCGATCGCGCGGCGTTCCTCCGCGTCGAGCGGGCCCGACGGGATGCCGTCGTCGACGGGGTCGAGCCCGGCCAGCTCCGCCGTCGGATCATCCGGATCGCCGGCGAACGGGTCGGGCGGCATGCCGTGCCGTAGGGGATCGTTCACCCCCTCACCGTACCCGTGCACGCCACCCGGCGGGGCCGACGGTTCGAGCCGGGGACCCCGGACGCACTATCCTCGGACTCCAGACCGAGACGACCCCCAGGAGGACGGCAGATGAGCGAGTCGCGAGGCCCCGTGCGCACCGGCGGCGACGATCCCACCAAGGTCGCCATGGTGGGCCTGACCTTCGACGACGTGCTGCTGCTCCCGGCCGCTTCCGAGGTGGTCCCCAGCGAGGTCGACACGAGCACCCGACTCACCCGCGACATCACGTTGCGGGTGCCGCTGGTGTCGTCCGCGATGGACACCGTCACCGAGGCACGCATGGCCATCGCCATGGCCCGCCAGGGCGGGATCGGGGTGCTGCACCGCAATCTGTCGGTGGCCGACCAGGCGGCTCAGGTGGACACCGTCAAGAGGTCCGAGGCGGGGATGGTCACCGATCCGGTCACCTGTGCTCCCGCCAACACCCTCGCCGAGGTCGACGAGATGTGCGCCCGCTACCGGATCTCCGGCCTGCCGGTGACCGACGAGCGGGGTGAGCTCGTGGGCATCATCACCAACCGCGACATGCGTTTCGAGGTGGACAAGTCGCGGCGGGTGGACGAGGTCATGACCCGCGCACCGCTGGTGGTCGCGCGGGAGGGGGTGACGGCGGAGGCCGCGCTCGGGCTCCTGCGCCGTCACAAGATCGAGAAGCTGCCGATCGTGGACGGAGACGGTCGTCTCACCGGGCTCATCACGGTCAAGGACTTCGTCAAGACCGAGAAGCACCCCGACGCCACCAAGGACTCGGACGGTCGACTGCGGGTGGCCGCGGCCATCGGGACCGGTGAGGACGCCTGGCAGCGCGCCGGCGCCCTGACCGAGGCCGGCGTGGACGTCCTCGTCGTCGACACCGCTCACGCCCACAACCGCAACGCGCTGGAGATGGTCGCCCGCGTCAAACGCGAGCTCGGCGACCGGGTCCAGGTGATCGGCGGCAACCTCGCCACCCGAGGCGCGGCCCAGGCGATGATCGACGCGGGTGCGGACGCGATCAAGGTGGGCATCGGCCCCGGTTCCATCTGCACCACCCGTGTCGTGGCGGGGGTGGGTGCGCCGCAGATCACCGCGATCCTGGAGGCCTCCGTGGCGGCCCATGCCGCAGGTGTCCCCGTGATCGCCGACGGCGGTATGCAGTACTCGGGCGACGTGGCCAAGGCGATCGCGGCCGGCGCCTCGGCGTGCATGTTCGGATCCCTGCTCGCGGGCTGCACCGAGTCGCCCGGCGACCTGATCTTCGTGGACGGCAAGCAGTACAAGGTCTACCGCGGGATGGGGTCGGTGGGCGCGATGCGCGGACGGGGCAAGCCCGGACAGGAGAAGTCGTTCTCCAAGGACCGGTACTTCCAGGACGACGTGCTGTCCGAGGAGAAGCTCGTCCCCGAGGGCATCGAGGGACGGGTGCCGTACCGGGGCGACGTCGCACAGGTCCTGCACCAGCTCAACGGCGGGCTGCGTGCGGGGATGGGCTACACGGGATCGGCGACCATACCGGACATGAACCGCGCCCAGTTCGTCCAGATCACGGCGGCGGGGCTCAAGGAGAGCCACCCCCACGCGATCCAGATGACCGTCGAGGCCCCCAACTACAACGTCAAGGACTGAAGCCGCGTGCGCAACGTCGTGGAGATCGGAATGGGTCGCGAGGCCCGACGGATGTACGGGCTCGGCGAGGTGGACATCGTGCCCTCCCGCCGCACCCGCAGTTCCAAGGAGGTGTCGACGTCCTGGCAGATCGACGCCTACCGGATGGACCTGCCCGTGATGACCCACCCGACCGACGCGGTGGTCTCACCCGAATCGGCGGTGGAGTTCTCGAGGCTGGGTGGCCTGGCGGTCCTCAACGGCGAGGGCCTGTGGGCGCGGCATGAGGATCCTGAGGCGGCGATCGACGAGTTGCGCGAGATCGCCCTCGAGGACGTGACCGGCCACCGCGCGGTGGCTCGACTCCAGGAACTGCACCGCGCCCCGATCGACCGGGAGCTGCTCGCGGCGGCGGTGCGACGGATCCGCGACGAGGGTGCGACCGTCGCGGTCCGGGTGTCTCCGCAGCACGCCCGCGAGCTCACGCCCGGCCTGATCGCCGCCGGGATCGACCTGCTCGTGGTCCAGGGCACGATCATCTCCGCCGAGCATGTGAGCGGCGAGGACGAACCGCTGAACCTGAAGGACTTCATCCACGGGCTCGACGTGCCCGTGATCGCCGGCGGCGTGGTGGACTACAAGACCGCCCTGCACCTCATGCGCACGGGCGCGGCGGGTGTGATCGTGGGTTACGGCGGCGTCGACGGGGTCACCACGACGGGCTCCGTGCTCGGGATGGAGGTGCACATGGCCACCGCGATCGCCGACGCGGCGGCCGCGCGACGCGACTACCTGGACGAGACGGGTGGCCGGTACGTCCATGTGCTGGCCGACGGTGATATCTACACCTCGGGCGACATCGCCCGTGCGGTGGCCTGCGGTGCCGACGCCGTGGTCCTGGGGCCGCTCCTGGCGGGCTCGTTGGAGTCCCCGGGGCGGGGTGTGTACTGGGACGCCGTCTCCGCCCACCCCAAGGTCCCCCGGGGGCATGTCGCGGAGATCGACGACGAGACGGCCCTGTCCCCCCTGGCCGAGGTGCTGGAGGGGCCCACGAGTGCCCCGGACGGGACGCGGAACCTGATGGGTGGTCTGCGCCGCGCGATGGCCAAGTGCGGATACTCGGACGTGAAGGGCTTCCAGAAGGTGGACCTGTCCGTTCGCCCCTGAGACCGGTGGACAAATCGGGCCCTACTGTCGGGTAGGTGCGTGGTGCTCGGGTACTGTGACCCACACCTCGATCACCAGGGAGATCCACCATGACGACATCGGCGCCGTCGCCCTCGACCACCTCCGCCCCCACCGGGAGTACCGACACGGACGTCCTCGTCATCGGGTCCGGATTCGGCGGGAGTGTCACGGCCCTGCGTCTGACCGAGAAGGGCTACCGCGTCACGGTGGTCGAGGCGGGTCGTCGCTTCGAGGACGCGGACTTCGCCAAGACCTCCTGGCGGCTCAACAAGTTCGTCTGGGCGCCGAAACTGGGGCTGTTCGGAGTGCAGCGCGTCCACCTGCTGCGCGATGTGATGGTGATGGCGGGTGCCGGCGTGGGCGGCGGCTCCCTGAACTACGCCAACACCCTCTACAAGCCGCACGCCCCGTTCTTCAACGACCCGCAGTGGGCGCACATCACGGACTGGGACGCTGAACTCTCCCCGTTCTATGACCAGGGTCGCCGGATGCTCGGGGTGGTCACGAACCCGACGCATTCCCATTCCGACACGATCATCAAGGAGGTCGCAAGGGAGATGGGGGCGGAGGACACCTTCGTCTACACCCCGGTCGGCGTCTACTTCGGCGAGAAGACCGGTGGTCGTGGCAAGCCGGGTGAGACGGTCCCGGACCCCTTCTTCGGCGGGGTGGGCCCGGACCGCACGGCCTGCATCGAGTGCGGCGAGTGCATGACGGGCTGCCGGCACGGCGCCAAGAACACTCTGGTCAAGAACTACCTCGGGCTGGCCGAGCGCGCCGGGGCCCGCGTTCTGGACCGGACCACGGTCAGCGGACTGCGCGAGCGCGGAGACGGCACCTGGGAGGTGACGCTCGAGCGCTCCGGCGCCTGGACCCGGCGGGGTAAGCGCATCACAACGGTGACCGCCTCGCACGTGGTGGTGGCAGCCGGGACGTGGGGCACCCAGCATCTGTTGCACTACGCCAAGGACGAGGGCGCACTGCCACGGCTGTCGAACGCGTTGGGCAGGCTGACCCGCACCAACTCGGAGTCGATCCTCGGGGCGATGGGGGACAGGTACACGCCGGAACGGGACTTCTCCGAGGGCGTGGCCATCACGTCGTCGTTCCATCCCGGTTCCGACACCCACGTCGAACCCGTCCGGTACGGCAAGGGCTCCAACGCCATAGCCGTGCTCCAGACCCTGCTGACCGACGGTGACGGCGACGGCCCCCGCTGGCGCACGCTCGCCAACGAGCTGCGTCGCCGGCCGTCGCTACTGTTCAAGCTGGTCAACAAGCGCCGGTGGAGCCAGCGGACTGTGATCGTGCTCGTCATGCAGAACCTGGACAACTCGCTCCAGACCTTCGTGAAGCGCTTCGGTCCTTTCCGCTACGTCTCCAGCAGACAGGGCCACGGCCAGCCCAACCCGACGTGGATCCCCAAGGGCAACGAGGCCACCCGCCGGATCGCCGAGAAGATCGGCGGCGTGGCCGGTGGAACCTGGGGTGACATCATCAACATGCCGATGACCGCGCACTTCCTGGGTGGCTGCGCGATCTCCGATTCCCCGGAATCGGGCGTGGTGGACCCGTACCACCGGGTCTGGAACTACCCGACCATGCATATCGTCGACGGTTCCGCGATCTCCGCGAACCTCGGCGTCAACCCGGCGCTGAGCATCACCGCCCAGGCCGAGCGCGCCATGTCGCTGTGGCCCAACAAGGGTGAGGCCGATCCCCGGCCCCGGCAGGGTGAGGCGTACGTGCGGGTGCAGCCGGTACCGCCCGCGTCGCCGGTCGTCCCGGAGGCGGCGCCCGGCGCGCTGCGTCTGCCGATCGTCGGGGTCTCCAGTGGGGGTGCCCCCGCCCGCGTGTGAGTCCGGGTGGCCGGCGGACGTGGCCGAGTTCGGCTGCGGGCGGGCTGCGCCTAGACTCGACCCCGTGGCCGAGAACGCACAAACCGACTCCCAGTTCACCGCCGAGGCAGCGGTTCCCCGCCCCGTCCTCGTCGTCGATTTCGGCGCCCAGTACGCGCAGCTCATCGCGCGGCGGGTGCGTGAGGCGAGGATCTACTCCGAGGTGATCCCGCACACGGCGACGGTGGAGGAGATCCGGTGCAAGGACCCGGTCGCCCTGATCCTGTCCGGCGGACCGGCCAGCGTCTACGCCGACGATGCCCCGGCTCTCGACCCGGCGGTGCTCGAGCTCGGGGTGCCGGTCCTCGGCATCTGCTACGGCTTCCAGTCCATGGCGGGCGCCCTGGGCGGCGAGGTCGCGCACACGGGAAGCCGCGAGTACGGGCGCACCGACGTGACGGTGTCGGGTGGCTTGTTGCACGCCGGACTGCCCGAGCACCACCCTGTGTGGATGAGCCACGGTGACGCGGTCACGACCGCGCCCGAGGGGTTCACGGTGACGGCCACGTCCCCCGGCGCCCCGGTCGCGGCGTTCGAGTGCGCCGAACGCCGGATGGCCGGTGTCCAGTACCACCCCGAGGTCATGCATTCGCCTCACGGTCAGCAGGTCCTCACCCGCTTCCTCACCGAGATCGCGGGCCTCGAACCCACGTGGACGGCGTCCAACATCGCGGACCAGCTGGTGGAGGCCGTCCGTGAGCAGATCGGTGACGGCCGGGCGATCTGCGGGCTGTCCGGTGGCGTCGACTCCGCGGTCGCGGCCGCGTTGGTGCAGAAGGCCATCGGGGACCGACTCACGTGCGTGTTCGTCGACCACGGTCTGCTGCGCGCGGGCGAGCGGGAGCAGGTGGAGAACGATTTCGTGGCCGCCACCGGTGCTCGCCTCATCACACTCGACGATTCGGAGACCTACCTCGGTCACCTCGCCGGCGTGACCGACCCCGAGTCCAAGCGCAAGATCATCGGCCGCGAGTTCATCCGGTCCTTCGAGCGTGCCGTAACCCAGGCCCTCGAACTCCAGGGTGACGACGCCGCCTCCGTCGACTTCCTCGTCCAGGGCACCCTCTACCCGGACGTCGTCGAGTCCGGTGGGGGCGCGGGAACGGCCAACATCAAGAGCCACCACAACGTGGGCGGCCTGCCGGACGACATCGAGTTCTCACTGGTGGAGCCGCTGCGTCTGCTGTTCAAGGACGAGGTCCGGGCCGTGGGCCGGGAGCTCGGATTGCCGGAGGCGATCGTCGGTCGGCACCCCTTCCCCGGCCCGGGTCTGGCCATCCGAATCGTCGGGGCCGTCGATCGGGACCGGCTCGAGACCCTGCGCGCGGCGGATGCGATCGTGCGCGAGGAGATGACCGCGGCCGGGCTCGACGCCTCGGTGTGGCAGTGCCCGGTCGTGTTGCTCGCCGACGTTCGTTCTGTGGGCGTCCAGGGCGACGGGCGCACCTACGGCCACCCGATCGTGCTGCGCCCGGTGAGCTCCGAGGACGCCATGACCGCGGACTGGACGCGCGTGCCGTACGAGACCCTCGCGCTGATCTCGGGCCGAATCACCAACGAGGTCCCGGACGTCAACAGGGTCGTCCTGGACGTGACCAGCAAGCCGCCGGGCACCATCGAGTGGGAGTGACGGCCGGGTGGGACTCAGACGTAGCCGAGTGTCTCGCGGCCCTCGGCTGAGAGTCTGACCCACGTCGCGGTCGCCGGGGAGTGGACCTCCGTGGCGGGGAGTTCGAGCCAGCGTCGACCCCGTGCGATGCGGTCACGGACGTCGGCGACGCCGGTGCCGAGGACATCGGCGCACCAGGCGACGCGACGTTCGCCGGTGTGGTGCTGAAGGACGAGCAGCTTGAGCACGTCCAGAGAAAGGTCCCCGTGCGCGACGTCGGCCATACCCTCGGCCGAGAGTTCGGGAGCGTGCTCGAGTCGCGGGCCGTGGATGTGGTCGGCCGTCTCGTACCGCGGTATGGCCAATGTTGCTAGGACCCCCGCCGCGATCGCGCCGCCGAGGATCACCGGGACGTTCTCGTAGAAGCCGGTCACGGAGCCGACGAAGATCGCGGTGAACACGGCGGGTCCGAAGAGGGCGGGGTGACGCCACCACGGCCGGCCCGGCGGTTGCGGGACCTCCCTGTTCCCGCTTGGACCGCGGAGGCTCGCCCGACGAGCCGCGACGACGACGGCCACTACGCCCGCGGCCACCATGACACCGAGGATGCCGAGTGCGGTCGGCAGCCCCCCGGGCGCGAGGTCCGGGCGGGCGAGCACCGCGAACCCTGCAGCCGCCACCACGCCTGTGGCCGGCCGGTGCCACGGGCCGTGCCGCTCGGCCTGTCGTCGTCGTTCCCACACCCGGGCGATGGCCTGCCCGGTGTCTCCGGCGGCGACGTCCCGGCGCGGTGGCATGCTCCGACCGTAACAACCGGCCGGCCCCGGTGGGCGGGGCCGGCCGTGCATCTGAATCCGTGTGCGGGTCAGCGCCGGATGACCATCGCCAGGCCGACCAGGACCAGCAGCACGAGTGACGCGGCGATCACCACGGTCGTCGTGATCACCGGCGCGCCCAGGATCGCCCACACGGCGACCCCGAGGGAGAGCAGTCCGGCGACTGCGAGCACGGGCGACCCGGACCGCTCGCGCCGCGCGACCGCATCCGTCGCTACATCGGGCTCGTAGGCGACCCCGTACCCGGTCGGGATCCCGTGCACGGGGGCGGCCCCGTACCCGGCTGCGGCCCCGTACGCGGGGGAGGTCCCGTACCCGAACTGCTGCGGGTCGGTGACGCCGGAGCCGTAGGGAAGCGGGTCGTGGAGCGGCTGGTCGGGGCGGGGCGTGGTGTCGGAGTGCAGGCTGGTCATGTCGGGGCTCCCGGTGGGTTGCGGTTCGTCGTGGTCCGTGTCGTCGGTGTGGTCTGTGTGATCTGTCGGGTCGTCGGTGTGCCGGTCGCTCATCGCGTCACCATGATGCTGCCGACGCCGGAGTGCACGCTGAGGGTCAGGACGGGGCCGGAGGCATCACCGGACAGGCCGGTCGGGCAGTCCACGCTCCCGACGTCGGTGGTGCAGTTCGTCTCCACGGCGACCCCGTCGGGCAGCAGCACCTGCACTTCTCCGACGTTGTTGGCGATGCTGTAGCTGCGATCGCGGTCCAACTCCAGCTCGCGCATGTCCACGGTGAGGCTGCCGACCTGATGGTTGATCGGGGCGTCCAACTGGGCGGGGTCGGTGATCTGGATCAGCTGCTCGCCGGTGCCCTCCCAGCCGCCCTCGGGCACCTGGACCAGGGAGGCGAGCAGGACGAAGCCGGCGAGCGGGCCGGCGACGACCAGCAGTCCGTGCCCTCTGCGGGTGACCGCGCCGACGAGCAGCCCGCCGGCCACCACGGCGAGTCCGATCGCGGCGATCCTCGTCGCGTCGAGCCAGAGCACGCCGCCGAGCGTGGCCAGTCCACCGGCCACGGCCACGGCGATGAGCGCCAGACCGAGGGTGACCTTGGTCAGCCGGGACCGGGGGCGCGGCGGTGCGGGCGCGGGCGGAGGCGTGGCCCCGGGGTCGGGCAGGTCCCAGGCGAACGGCGCGGCACCCAGCGGGTCCCAGGTGGGCGGGACCGGCGGGCCGTAGGGCGCGCCGGGTCCAGAGCCCGGTTCCTGAGACGCCCCGGCGGTGCGGCCGGAGTCGGCCCGGGCTGTCTGTGGCCGTACGGCCGACACTTCGGACCACCCGGCGGGCGGCACGGGGGTGCGGCGGTGGAGTCCGTACCAGCCCGCGAGCATGGCGATGGCGATGAGGAATCCGGCACCCACGAAGAGGCTCTCCCCGGAGCCGCCGAACGTCGGTGCGCTGAGGAGGACGACGACGACGAGGATCACCGCCGTGATCTTGGAGCCGGATGCCCGGCCCCTCCCGATCAGCGCCTCCCCCTTGGAGACCTCGTCTCCGGCAGAGCGTAGGAGCAGCCACAACAGTGCGTACAGGAACACCCCGGCCCCGCCCCAGAGTGCGGCGATCACGAAGGCGATGCGGAACAGGACGGGGTCCACGCCGTAGCGTCGGCCGAAGCCACCGCAGATGCCGGCGATCTTGGCGTCGTCCGGGGTCCGGACGGGTCGGGTCCGCCACAGGGAGCGGAGCTCTGATGGGACGTCGTGGGTGCTGGAGCTGGACATGACTCCATCGTGGTGGGCGGGCCGCCTTTCCACATCGGGGGCCGACCCTGATATTCGACCCTGAGAGCCCCCGGCAGGGATGATGGCGGAATAGCCGACCTACCCCTGGGGGGCGGATCCCCAGGATTAGCGTGGACTTATGGAAAGCTGGCACACAGTGCTGCCGCAGAATCGAGGAGTGTCCGATGACCACACGCCCGTCGAGGGATGCCGCCCGAGCAGATGACGGGTACTTCGGCCCCGGCAGTGCCACGTGGAAGGTCTATTCCGACTCGGGCGCGTCACTCGGCGCCGTTGCGTCGTTGCTCCTCCAGATTCTCGATACGGGCATGCTCAATCATTTTGATCATGTCTCGATCACGTCGGAGAGTCCCGAGGCCGGCCAGGCCCGGTTCCAGCGCACGGGCGATTTCATCATGACCTGCGCCTTCGGCGACAAGGCTCACGTGGATGCCGCAACCGCCCACGTGGACATGCTTCATGAGCGCGCGACCTGGACCAATCCCGAGACCGGACAGGTCGAGGTGGCCAAGTGGCCCGAGTGGCAGCGCTGGACCATGTACACGTTCATATGGGGTTCGCTCGAAGGTGCGCTGAGGTTCGGCATGAAGCTCAGTACGGCCGAGCAGGATGCCTTCGTCAAGGAACAGCAGCTCGTCGCCGAGAAATTGCACGTTCCTGGCCCCCACCCCGAGACGAAGGCCGAATTGGACGCCTTCATCGACGCCGGGCAGAAGGACAAGGCGCTGAATTATCTCGGCGCCCAGACAGCGCTCGGTCTGCGCCACCCGGCCAGAACCCACAATCCCGCCAAGGACTGGGTCTCCGGCGTGGTGCTCGACGGAATCCTCTCGCTGCTTCCCCTGTGGGCGCGGCAGATCTACGGCGTTGAGAACCGCAGCGAGCGGCGACTGGCGCGGGCGCAGCGCACCACGGCTCGTTTCCTCGCGGTCGCCCGCAGGAATTCGTCCCTGCAGGACCTCGTCGACGCGGGAATCGCCCACGCTACTGAACACCCGTATCAGAAGGTCCGGGCGAGGGCTCCGAAGGGCTGAACCGGGCGGGGCGGCTCCGCGCCGGCGCCCGGCGACTCAGGACCGGAGCATCCGGCGCAGCGACACCGACGGATCAGCCAGCGCGTCCCGGTCTACGCGCACATCGCGGTCGATGATGCGGCGCGCGGCGCGGACGGTCATCGGATCATCGACGGTCGCCGCGCCGACCAGTCGGTCGCCCTCCACTCGGAAGACCGCGACCCCGGGGCGCACGATCTCCACGCCCTCGCCGACGAGATTGCCCACGATCTCGATGTGGGAGCCGTACCGGTCCGTCCAGTACCAGGCTGCACCGCGCGGGGCCGGCGCTCGTCCGAGCAGCCGGGCCGCAGCGTCCTGCCCGTCCAGCCGTGCCGCCTCCCAATGCGCGGCCGCGGGCAGGACGACGCCGCCAGGAACGAGTTCCAGCTCGGTCCTCGCGGTGCCCTCGACGAGACCGCGTTTCGACAGGGGCGGATGATCCACGCACGACGGCTCCTGCTCGATGATCGTCACCGGGCCGTCATACCCGAGGTCCCGCAGTGTCCTGGCCGTCGTGTACCCCGCGACGCCGCCGCCGACGATCAGGACATCCGTCGGGTCCTCTCCGCTCACGCGAGGCGAGCGGGGTTCGGCACCAGCACGATGTCAGTACCCTCCACACGCACCGTGTGGGCGGCGACGCCGCTCGACGCCGGCGGCGTCAACACGGCGCCGTCGGCAAGACGGAACCGCGCGCCGTGCAGCGGGCACTCGACGCAGCCGTCCTCGACCCAACCATCGGCGAGACCGGATTCCTCGTGGGTGCAGGTGTCGTCGAGGGCGTAGTACCGGTCGCCGTCGTGGAACACGGCCACGTCGTCCATCGTCCCGGCACGCTCCTTCGGGACCGTGATCCCGGTACCGTCGTCGATCTCGCCGACACGTGCGACCACGATCCCTTGCGTCATGAACCCAGGTTAGTGCGTGTCCCGCACACCGTCACCGGGCCGTCCGCGGCAGTCGGCGGCAGTCGGCAGAAGAGGAGGCCGCCGCATCAGGTGTCTTCCCGGGCGAACCGGGGGAGATCCCCGATACCTCTCGGGGGCACGATCTGTGACCATGGCGGGTATGAGTGAGAACGCGACCGATCAGGTATCGGCCCCCGCGCCGCAACCGCCGGTCGCTCCGCGGCCACCCATGGCGGCCGTGCAGCCGGTGGGGTTCCGGTGGTATCCGCCGCTGGCCAGGGTCTCCGATGGGTCCGTCGTCGCCGGCGTGTGCGCGGGTCTCGCGGCCCATCTGGGGGTGCGGGTCACCCATGTGCGCCTGGCGATGGTGGTGCTCGCCACCCTGTCCGGCGCGGGTGTGCTGTTCTACGCCGCCCTGTGGGCTCTGACCCCGTCGGCGCGGGCCCCGGAGGGAGCCGCCTCCGTGGACGCGCGGGAGCGGCGGCGCGGCATGGCCCTCGCCGTGGTGGCGCTGGTGGGGTCGGTGCTGTCGTTGATGGTCACCACCGCGACGGGACTGCACGTGCTCGTGCCCGTCCTGATCGTGGCACTGGGCGCCGGGCTGGTCTGGCAGCAGTACGACGGTGGGGGACGGGTGGCCCCCCGGTCCGTCTTCGACTGGGCCAGGGTCACCGCCGGTGCGACCCTCGTCGTCGTCGGACTGGCGGTCGTGGTGCTGGGACAGGTCGAGTTCGCCGCCCTTCGATCGTCGTTCCTGGCGGTGCTGGCGACCCTGGTCGGAGTGGCGTTGCTCAGCGTCCCCGTGGGTCTGCGGCTGTGGCGGTCGCTTGAGGAGGAACGCGCGGCCCGCATCCGTGAGGCCGAGCGCAGCGACATCGCCTCCCACCTGCACGACTCGGTGCTGCAGACGCTGGCGTTGATCCAGAAGCGCTCCGACGACCCCGCCCAGGTGTCACGGCTGGCCCGCAGGCAGGAGCGCGAACTGCGGCAGTGGCTCTTCGGGGCGGGGTCACGCATGTCCTCGGGCGCGGCCACCGTCGCCGGGGTCGTCGAGGTGATCGTCGGGGACGTCGAGGACGCCTACGGTCTGCGCGTGGACCAGGTGGTGGTGGGTGGCGACGGCCCGGTGGGCGACGCCGAGGAGGCGGTGCTGGGCGCCGTCCGCGAGGCCCTGGTCAACGTGGCCAAGCACGCCGGCGTCGACACCGCCGACGTGTTCGTGGAGAACGACGGTCAGGTGCTCACCGCCTTCGTCCGGGACCGCGGCTGCGGCTTCGACCCCGACGACGTGGGCGGTGATCGACACGGGTTGTCCCAGTCCATCCGGCACCGTGTCGAGAGCCGGGGTGGCAGCGTGACGGTGCGCAGTACTCTCGGTCGCGGAACCGAGATCGGGATCGAGATGTCGCTGGAGGGCGAATGACGGACGAGCCGGTGGGTGGCGTCAGGGTGTGCCGGGTGTTCCTCGTCGACGACCACGCGGTGTTCCGCAGCGGTGTCCGGGCCGAGCTGGCCGGTCAGGCCGGGATCGAGGTGGTGGGCGAGGCGGGGTCGGTCGCGGAGGCCGTCGCCGGCATCGGAAGGGTCCGGCCCGACGTGGTGCTGCTCGACGTGCACATGCCCGATGGCGGTGGGGTGGCCGTGCTGCGCTCGGTGCTGGGGACCGATCCGAGCGGCGCCCCCGCCACCTCCGGCGCCCCCGCCACCTCCGGCACGTCCGACGCGTCCGGCACGTCCGAGGCGCCCGTGTCGACCTTCCTCGCACTGAGTGTCTCCGACGCCGCGGAGGACGTGATCGCCGTGATCCGCGGCGGCGCGCGCGGATACGTCACCAAGACCATCTCCGGTGGGGAGCTCGCCGACGCCGTGCGCCGCGTGGCCGACGGGGACGCTGTGTTCTCCCCGCGCCTGGCCGGGTTCGTCCTGGACGCGTTCGCCCGCGCCGCTCCCGGGCCGGAGGAGCGGGGTGAGCCCGTCCACGACCCGGAGGTCGACTCCCTCACTCCGCGGGAGAAGGAGGTGCTGCGGTTGTTGGCACGCGGGTACACCTACAAGGAGATCGCGGAGAAGCTGTTCATCTCGGTCAAGACCGTGGAGACGCACGCCTCCAACGTGCTGCGCAAGACCCAGCAGTCCAACCGGCACGCGCTCACCCGCTGGGCGCAGTCCCGACACCTGGACTGACGCACGCCGCCCCCACCCTCGGTGCCGTGTCGTCGCGAAGAGCGTTCCGCACACATCTGCCGGGAGTGGGGTGTGCGGAACGCTCTTGACGTTGACGCCGGCCAGCTACCGTGGCGTCGTGAGCGAACCGCGCGACCTCCCCGTCTGCATCATCGGTGACTCCTTCGTGGCCGGGTACGGCGACGAGACCGGCCGGGGGTGGACCGCGCACCTGGTCGAGGAGGGTGCCGGGGCGGGTCTGAGCCTCCACACCACCGTCGCGGGGATCGGCGGGGACACCTCCGAGATGATCCTGGACCGTTGGGACGAGGTCGACCGCCGACGGGCCGCGTTCCCGACCACGGCGGTGATCGCGGAGTTCGGCGTCAACGACGTGATGGAGCACGAGGGTGCCCTCCGTGTCGAGGAGGCGGGCACGGTCTCGGCCCTGCGGGGGATGATCGCCCGTGCTCCCGAGGGGCGGTTCCTGGTGGTGGGGCCGCCACCGGTCATGTGGGAGCAGGTCAACGAGCGGATCGCCGCCCGTGCCGCGGCCATGGCCGCGGTGTGCGCGGAGGCCGGGGTGCCGTTCGTGCCGACCTTCGATTCACTGCGGCCCGGCGGCGCGTGGATGCGCGAGGTCACCGCCGGCGACGGGGCACACCCCGGCCCCGCCGGGTACGAGGAGTTCGCCCGGGTCATCTGCGACCCGGTGCTCGGGTGGCTGCGCTCCCTGCCGGACGTCGAGCCGGGCTAGCGGGAACTCTTCATGGCGGTCCTGATCGTCACGGACGGGTCGGCCTGCAGTTCGGCCAGACGGTCCGACCCCATGGGCAGCAGCGCGATCCTCCCGCCGGAGTCGAAGTGCATCGCCCAGCCGTACGTCTTGGTCAGCGGGGAGGTGCGCAGGCACGGTTGGCCCTTGGAGAAGAACCGCTCGCGTTCGGCCGCACGGTCCGCCTCCGCGATGCCCTTGCGAGCGCAGTGGACGTCGAAGATCAGATCGTCGCTCGTCCAGGTGTAGTCCGCACCCGAGAGCCTCTCGTACTGCAACTCGGCGATCGAGCGTTTCCCCGCGGGCGGTGCCGTGGCCGTCTCGGCCCGGGTGTCGGCCGCGGGCAGGATCAGTGTGTCGGTGTAGTCGGTGCTGTGCATGGCGCTCTTTCCTGTTCCCGTAGTGACCGCGATGGTGTGTTCTCCGTCGCGCCCGGGGCCGGTGGTCTCCGGTAATCTGAGTATCGCCGCACCCCCCGTACGGCGGCAGGAGGATTGATCATGACGAGTCCGAAGAACCCTGACCGCACCGGTGAGCATTCCGAGCAACCCGCGGACAAGGCCCGGCACGACCACGACGACGCGGTCGCTGACGAGTGGGGTGACGAGTCCTTCCCGGCGAGCGATCCCCCCGCCACCCCCTGACTCAGCGCAGTATCTCGAACTGCTCCGACACCGCCCGCAGTGCAGACGCGCTGCGGGCGAACTGTTCGATCTCGGTGGCGTCGAGTTCCAGTTCCACCACGCGCTGGACCCCGGTCCGGCCGATCACCGCGGGGACGCCGATGAAGATCCCGTCCTGCCCGTACTCGCCCCGCAGCAACGTGGAGACCGGTAGCGACACCTGCTCGTTGCGCAGCACGGCGCGCGTGATGCGGGCCAGCCCCATGCCGATGCCATAGCTCGTGGAGCCCTTGGAGTCGATGATCCGGTAGGCGGCGTCCCTGGTCTCCGTGAAGATCCGGGCCAGTCGTTCCCGCGTGGCCGGGTCCCCGTCGAGATCTCGGCGCAGTGGTACCCCGGAGACGTTGGCCGATGAGAAGACCGGCAGTTCGGTGTCACCGTGTTCACCGATGATCGAGGCGTGCACGCTCATCGGGGCGACGTCGTAGTACTCGCCCAGCATGAACCGGAAACGTGCGGAGTCGAGGATCGTGCCGGAGCCGATGACCTGCGCGGAGGGCAGGCCGGAGTAGCGCCACGAGGCCTGGGCGAGGATGTCGACGGGGTTGGTGGCCACGAGCAGGATGCCGTCGAAGCCGGTCGCCATCACGTCGCCGACGATCCCCTCGAAGATCGCCATGTTCCTGCCGACCAGGTCGAGCCGCGTCTCACCGGGTCGCTGGGCGGCGCCGGCGCAGATCACCACCATCGTGGCGTCCGCGCAGTCGTCGTAGGTGCCCTCCGTGACGAGGGTGGGGGAGGGGGCCCACACGACGCCGTGGTTGAGGTCCATGACCTCGCCGACCAGTTTGTCGTGGTCGATGTCGATGATGGACAGGTGGTCGGCCAGGCCCTGGTTGACGAGCGCGTAACCGTAGGCGATGCCCACGTCCCCGGCGCCGATGAGCACGATGCGGTTCCCGATGGAGGCCTTCATGGTCACCGAGGGTAGATGCTCCGGGTGAACGACGGGGGGCGACGACGAGGAGAACCCTGTTCGAACAGGTGTTCTTGCACTGTGTCGGACCCGTGGTGTTCACTGTTCTCCGTGATCGAAAAATAGTTCGATCCGAGCGGTTGGCGGCGTGTCGTCCGGGGCGGGAGGTTCTGGTGATGGTAGTGGGAACTTCTGTCGTTGACCTGTCCGGCCTCGGGACGGCGGACCGCGTCGCTGAGCTGCGTCGCCGACTCGCCACGATGCCGGGCGGGGGCCCGCCCGCGGCCGCGCGCTCGGGGGCGCCGGCGACCGCACGCCCGGAGGGGGCCGCGGTCGCGGAACCGGACGCGGCCGTGCCCGGCGCGGCATCCGCGGACGCGGGGGCGTCCGGTGCGGTGTCCTTCGACGCGCGCGTCCCCGGAGTGGTGGTGCCGCGTTCCGTGGCGCCCCTGTTGCCGGGCGGAGTACTGCCCGCCGGGAGGGTCACCGCGGTGTCCGGCAGTGCCACCCTCCGGGTCGGGCTGCTGGCCGCGGCCACGGCCGCCGGGGCCAGATGCGCGGTGGTGGGCTGGCCGGAGCTCGGGGTGGCGGCGGTGGCGGAACAGGGCGGTCGGCTGGACTGCCTGGCGCTGGTCCCCGATCCCGGTCCGGATCCCGCCGCGGTGGTGTCGGTGCTGCTCGACGGCCTGGACCTGGTGCTGCTGGGGCCCGGCGTCCGGGTGGTCGCCCCGTCCCGGGCCCGTGTGCTCGCCGGGCGGGTGCGGGCCGCGGGTGCGGTGCTGCTCGTGGGTGCGGACTGGCCCGGGGCGGAACTCACACTGACCGGGCGGCACTGCCGCTACGGCGGGCTGGGTGCGGGCGTGGGGAGGCTGGACTCGGTGTCCACCATGGTGCGGTGCTCCGGCCGGGCGGCGCCCCCGCGGACGGCGGAATGGGTGGCGGCGGGATGAGCGCGCGGGTCATGGCGGTGTGGTGTCCTGACTGGCCGGCGGTCGCGGCAGCCCGGGGCGGGGGGCACGGCCTGCACCTGCCGCTCGCGGTGGTGGGCCCACGGGGGGTGCTCGCGTGTAACGCCGTCGCGCGCGCGGTCGGGGTGCGGCGTGGGCTGCGCCGGCGCGAGGCGCAGTTCCGCTGCCCGGAGCTCGTCGTGGTGCCGGCGGACCCGTCGCGGGACGCCGTGTGGTTCGAACCCGTGGTGCAGGCGCTGGACGCCGTGGTGCCGGGCATCGAGGTGCTCCGGCCGGGGCTGTTCGTCTTCTCCGCGACCGGGGCGCTGCGCTTTCACGGCGGGGTGGAGGAGGTCGTCACCCGGGTCGTGGACGCGGTGGCGACGGCCGGGACGGAGTGCCAGGTGGGGCTGGCGGACGAACTGCCCACGGCCGTGCTCGGCGCGCGAGGGTCGGCGCTGCTGGAACCGGACGGGGACGCCGACTACCTCGCCGGGTTGCCCGTGGACGCGCTCGTGGTGGAGCCCGCGCTGGGCGACCCGGATGAGCTGGCAGAACTGGTCGGGCTGTTGCACCGGCTCGGTGTGCGGACGCTCGGGGACTTCGCCGCGCTCCCGTTGCGGGACGTGGCCACCCGCTTCGGAGAGGCGGGCGCGGTGGCACACCGCATCGCCCGCGCCGTGCCGTGGCGGCCCCCGTCGGTGACCGCGGTGCCCACGGGGTCGGCGGTCGAGCACCGGTGCGACCCGCCCCTGGAACGGGTCGACGAGGCGGCGTTCCTCGGGCGGCGACTGGCGGGGGAGTTGCACGCCGTACTCGCGGCGGCCGGGGTCGCGTGCCTGCGTCTGTCCATCACGGCGCGGGTCGAGGGGGGCGTGGAGGTCAACCGGGTGTGGCGGTGCTCCGCCCCGCTCACCCCGGAGGGCACCGCTGACCGGTTGCGCTGGCAGCTGGAGGGCTGGCTCACCGGTACCGCGATCGCCGGTGGAGCCGGAGGGGCGGTCACCGCTCTCGTCCTGGAACCGGTGGAGGTGGTCCCCGCCGGCCGCGTCCAGGAGGGGTTGTGGGGCGAGGCGGGGTTGGCGGAGGCGCGTGTGCACCGTGCCCTCGTGCGGGTGCAGGGGCTGCTCGGCCCGGAGTCGGTCCGCGTCCCCGTTCAGGTCGGTGGCCGAGGTCCGGGTGATCGCGTGCGGTCCCTGCCGTACGGGGACGCCCCGGCCGACCCGGTCACTCATGGGCCGTGGCCGGGGGCTCTGCCGGCGCCGTCGCCGTCGGTGGTGTGGCCGGGGCCGGGTTATCGATTGGAGATCCGTGAGAGTCGTGACCCCGGCTCAGGGGTCGTGGCACGGGTTCCCCTCGCCGGGGGGGTCGTGCTGCGTACCGCGGCGGGGGCGCCGATCGGGGTCGGTCCGCGCGGCCTGCTCACCGGACGACCCGAGTCGGTCGAGGTGACGGGCCGTCGATGCGCGTTGGTCGGTTGGTCGAGGCCGTGGCCGATCGATGAGGCCTGGTGGGAGCCGGGTCCCGGTGGTGAGCCCCGCCGGCCGAGGGCCCGGATGCAGGTCGTCCCCGAGCGGGCGGCCGCGTTGTTGCTGTGCTGCCTGGTCGGGGACGAAGCGGGGAGTTGGACCGTCGAGGGGGTATACGAATGAACCGTCCACGACTCACCGTGGTCGCGGCCCCCGTCGCTCGCCGGGTGGGCTCAGCGCTCGATGTCGACCACCAGTCGGGTCGGGTTCTGGAGGAGGAAGGCCGAGAAGGCGCGGTCCGTGCCCTCGAGACCGATGACGGATTGTGCCTGGCCCTCGAACTGGCCGGCGAAGGCCACCCCGGCCACCCCGGTCGCCTCGTCGCTCGAGACGGTGCCCACGGGGACCTCCGTCATGGAGGTCATGGTGGGCAGGACCTGGTCGCGGATCATCACCTGGAGGAACGAGTCACCGGGCACCTCCACGGGGAAGCCACTGCCCTGCTGGGCGGGGGCGTCCACGTAGTCCACGGAGTACCCCGGGACGCCCTGGCCCTCGAGTTCGTAGACCACGCGATCCTTGCCCTGGTAGTCGCCCACGCGGATATCGGTCACGACGAGTTGGGCGCGCTCGGCGGTCTCACCGGGGTCCTCGCTCTTCGGACCGGAGTCCGCGGGCCTGGCGGAGGGATCGGAGGTCTCGGTCTCGTCCGGAGCCAGGGCCCGGGCCACCGCGGCCGGGGAGGATCCCGCCGCGGTGGTCTGGCTGGTGGTGGGGGTCTCGGTCGAGGTGTCGGCTCCACATCCCGCCAGCCCCAGGGACGCGACGGCGGTGAGGGCGACGGCTGCGGCGAAGCGGCGGTGATGGATGCGCATACGTCCACCCTAGATCCCTCTGGTCACTTTTGTCCCACAAGGTGGCTACAGTTACGCCTCCCCGCGGGATGGGGCACCATGGGGTCGTGTCAGATACCGATTCCGCCACACACCCGGGTTGGTGTTCCCTGCAGTCCGCCGACGAGCCCCCGGCAGGCACCGCCGCCCACGAGGAGTCGTGGGTGCTGCTGGAGGTCCCCGGGCGCTGGGGGCGCGACATCTTCGACGGTGAGGCCCTGGGCGAGGACCTGTCCCGACGTCTCAAGGAGCACATCGCGGCCTGCGGGTCGCGCATGCTCTTCATCCGCCGGCCCGGCCGCGAGGGTCAGCGCCTCGACCGGCACCGCTTCTACCTCTGCGACACCCGCCCCGACCGGCAGAGCATCCACGCCGGTCGTGTCGACGGGCCTGAGGAATTGCTCGGATTGGACCTGTCTCCGGACGGGCACGTGGCCGGTACCCGCGAGGTCGCGGCGCCCGTGCCACTCGTGTGCACCCACGCCAAGCGTGACCAGTGTTGCGCTGTGCGGGGCCGCCCCGTCGCGGCCGGCCTGGAGTCACTGTTGGGCGGGCGCCTGGCCGCACTCGACCCCGATGCCGCGGTGTGGGAGTGTTCCCACACCGGGGGTCACCGCTTCGCCCCGGTCCTGTTGCTGCCCGGCACCGGTTACACCTATGGGCCCGCGGAGGTGGCCCACGCGGCCGGAATCGTCGAGGCGGCGCTGGACGGCCGGGTCGTCACCGAGAACCTGCGGGGCCGAAGCACGTGGCCACCGGCCGGTCAGGTGGCGGAGGTGGCCGTGCGGGACTCCGGTGTGGAGGCTGGGCCGGGCGACCTCGTCGTCACGATCGACCCCGATTCCTCGCGCGTGGCCGTGGTCCGTCACACCGACGGACGCGCCTGGCGTGTCGAGGCGGGCACCCGCCCGCTGCCTCCGCGGTCCCAGAGCTGTCGCAAACCGCCCGGTGAGGCCTCGGCGTGGGTCGTGGAGTCGTTCACCCGGCTCTGAGTTCTCGCGCGGCTTTGAATCCTCGCCCGATTCCGAGTTCTCGCCCGGTTCCGAGGTTGCCTCCGGTCCTGAGTCCACCCCCCGGGCCACGGCGGGTGAGGCCCGGTGAACTGGTATCACGGGCCCCGGACCTGGAACGAGCTGGAGCGGGTTCTGTCCGGTCGGCCGAACCCGCGTGGGCCCCAGAATCCGCACCCCGGTGACGGCAGCGACGCCCCCGCCTGGTCCCGTCGACGGGGTGAGTACACCCCTCCTCACGGGCGCCGGACGCAGGGACGGGTGCCCTACGCCGAGCTCCACGCCCATTCCGCCTTCAGCTTCCTGGACGGTGCCTCCTCACCCGAGGCGATGGCGGAGGCGGCGGCGGAACTGGGGTTGACCGCGCTGGCGATCACCGATCACGACGGCTTGTACGGGGTCGTCCGATTCGCCGAGGCGGCGTCCGAGCTGGGTCTGGCGACCGTCTTCGGCGCCGAGCTCTCGCTGCCCGGGGGTGAACACCTGCTCGTGTTGGCCCGCGGAGGGGAGGGTTATCGCAGACTCTCGCGTGCGATCGCCCACGCCCACCTCAGGGGAGGTGCGAAGGGTGAACCGCGGTACGAGATCGGGGAACTCGCCGAGGCCGCCGGTGGTCACTGGTACGTGCTCACCGGGTGTCGCAGAGGGCGGGTGCGGCGAGCCCTCGAACGGGGCGGCGCGGGTGCGCCCGGCGTCGACACCGCGGCTGCGGGTGCGGCGCTGGGCGAGCTCGTCGAGCTGTTCGGGCGGGACCGGGTGGTCGTGGAGCTGACCTGTCACGGCGTTCCCGAGGACACCGAGCGATGTGACGCGCTGGCCACGCTCGCGGCCGCGGCGGGCCTGCCCGTCGTGGCCACCACCGCCGCGCACTGTGCGGGCCCGGAGGACGCCCGTCTGGCCTCAGTCATGGCGGCGCTCGGAGCCCGCGACGCCCTGGAGACCCATGCCGCGCACCTGCCCCCGGCCGGAGGAGCGTACCTGCGCTCGGGTGAGGAGATGGCCGAGTTGTTCGACCGCTGGCCGGGCGCCGTCTCCGGGGCGGCGGCCCTGGGTCGCGAGTGTGCGTTCGACCTCCGGCTCATCGCCCCCGAACTGCCGCCGTTCGATGTGCCCGAGGGCCACACGGAGGACAGTCGGCTCGCCGAACTCACCTACGCGGGGGCCGCCCGGCGCTACGGGGCACCCGGCGCGGCCCCGGAGGCCTACGCGCAGATCCACCGCGAGTTGGGGGTGATCGCCGAGCTGGGGTTCCCCGGTTACTTCCTCGTGGTCCACGACATCGTCGAGTTCTGTCGCAGGGAGGGCATCCTCTGTCAGGGCAGGGGATCGGCCGCCAACTCGGCCGTCTGCTACTCCCTCGGCATCACCAACGTGGACCCGGTGGGGGCGCACCTGCTCTTCGAGCGCTTCCTGTCCCCGGAGCGGGACGGTCCGCCGGACATCGACGTGGACATCGAGTCCGGCCGTCGGGAGGAGGCCATCCAGTACGTCTACTCCCGCTACGGGCGGGATCACGCCGCGCAGGTCGCCAATGTCATCACCTACCGGGGGCGGTCGGCCGTGCGGGACGTGGCGCGGGCACTCGGGTACTCCACCGGGCAGCAGGACGCGTGGTCCAAGAGCGTCGACCGGTGGTCGGGTCTGAAGAACCACGAGCGGGAGGCCACCGAGCACACCGTCCCGGCCGACGTGCTGGCGCTGGCCCGCAGACTCGTCGGCCTGCCCCGGCACCTCGGCATCCACTCCGGCGGCATGGTGATCTGCGACCGGCCGGTGGCCGACGTGGTGCCCGTCGAATGGGCGCGCATGCCCGGGCGGACCGTCCTGCAGTGGGACAAGGACGACTGCGCGGCGGTCGGTCTGGTCAAGTTCGACATGCTGGGGCTGGGGATGCTCACGGCGCTGCACCACGCCATCGACCTCGCGGCCGAGCACAAGGACCTCGAGGTGGATCTGGCCCGACTGGACCTCTCCGATCCCGAGGTCTACGAGATGCTGTGCCGGGGCGATTCCGTGGGGGTGTTCCAGGTGGAGTCTCGGGCGCAGATGGCCACGCTGCCCAGGCTCCGGCCGCGGACGTTCTACGACCTCGTGGTGGAGGTGGCACTCATCCGCCCCGGCCCCATCCAGGGCGGCTCCGTGCACCCCTACATCCGTAGACGCAACGGGCGGGAGGAGGTGGTGTTCGACCACCCCGCGCTCGAGGCGGCCCTGGGGCGGACGCTGGGTATCCCGCTGTTCCAGGAGCAGCTCATGCAGATCGCCACCGAGATCGCCGGGTTCACCGGGGCGGAGGCGGACCAGCTCCGCCGGGCGATGGGGGCCAAGCGCTCACCCGAGCGGATGGCGCGGCTGCGGGAGAGGTTCTTCGCGGGCATGCGTGACCTCCACGGCATCGGCACCAGCCCGCCCGGGACACCGGTCACCGGGCCCGAGGTGGGGGAGCGGATCTGGGAGAAGATGTGCGCGTTCGCCAACTACGGCTTCCCCGAGAGCCACTCCCAGTCCTTCGCGGCGATCGTCTACTACTCGGCGTGGTTCAAGTGCCACCACCCGGCCGTCTTCTGTGCGGCGCTGCTGCGTAGCCAGCCGATGGGGTTCTACTCGCCGCAGTCCCTCGTGGCCGACGCCCGCAGGCACGGCGTCACCGTGCACCGCCCCTGCGTCAACCGCTCGCTCGGCGGTGCCACGTGTGAGAACAGGGGCACCGAGGTGCGCCTCGGCCTGGAGTCCGTGCGGGCGATCGGCACCGACCTCGCCACGGCGATCGCCGACGAGCGCGATACCCACGGCCCGTTCCTCTCGGCCGCCGACCTCGCCGGCCGCACCGGGCTGACCGTCCGACAGATGGAGGCGCTGGCCACCGCGGGGGCCCTCGACGCGCTCGGCGTCGGGGGGCGGCGGGCGGCCCTGTGGTCGGCGGCCACCGCGGCCCGGCAACGGCCCGGGATGTTGCCCGGGCTGAGCCAGGTCGACGCCCCGGCGCTGCCGGGGATGAGCGTCCTGGAACTCACCTCCGCGGATCTGGCCGCCACCGGGATCAGCCCCGAGGAGTACCCGACGGTTCACGCCCGGCCGTGGCTCGACTCCCGGGGGGTGTGCACCACCGCCGGGCTAGCCCACGTCCCCGACGGCAGCCGGGTGGAGGTCGCCGGCGCGGTCACCCACCGGCAGCGGCCCGCCACCGCCGAGGGGGTGACCTTCCTCAGCCTCGAGGACGAGACGGGCATGACCAACGTCGTGTGCTCGGTGGGACTGTGGGCGCGCTACCGCCCGATCGTTTCCTCCGCCCCGGCGCTCATCGTCCGCGGCACGGTGGAGAACCGCTCGGGCGCGGTGAGCTTGGTGGCGGACAAGATAGAGCGCCTCCACCTGGGGATGGCGATCGGCCGCAGCCGGGACTTCAGGTGATGACCACTACCCAGCCCGCCCCGGCCGAGCCCGGGTTCAGGCCGAGCCCGGGTTCAGGCCGAGCCCGAGATCAGACGTAGCGGAAGTCCTCCCCGCGCGCCCACTGCACCAGCCTGTCGGCGGTGTCCCGGCGCGAGGGCGGGTGGTAGTCCCGGGTCCGTGAGGAGTACGACCGCCACGGCGACACCACACGGGCCGTGTTCGACGGGGTGTCCCGCACCGCCCCCGTGGTGGGGGCGGCGGCGGTTCTCGTGGCCGTGATGTTCCTCGGGAGGGCTGATCGCCGGGGACCCCGTCCATACACATGCGCCCCCGCGAGGCTTCGCCGTAGGTTCGGGTCATGATCCTGGACGATCTCCGCGCCCGCCTCCACACCGCCTCCGTCCTCACCGACGCGGACGTTCTGGAGGGATACCGCCAGGACTGGGCCAAGGCCCCGGACCCGGGGATGCCGCTCGCCGTGGTGCGCGCGCGGTCGACCGAGGACGTGCAGGAGGTCATGCGCTGGGCGAGTGCCCACGGCGTGCCGGTGGTCCCTCGGGGCGCCGGGTCAGGGCTGTCCGGGGGAGCTACGGCGGTCGACGGCGGGATCGTGCTCTCGACCGAGCTCATGCGGGACATCGACGTCGACCCGGTCACCCGCACCGCGACCGTCCAACCGGGTCTGCTCAACATCGAGGTCAAACGCGCCGTCGCCGAACACGGCCTCTGGTATCCGCCCGACCCCTCGTCGTACGAGATCTGCTCGATCGGCGGCAACATCGCCACCAACGCCGGCGGTTTGTGCTGTGTGAAGTACGGCGTGACCACCGACTACGTCCTGGGCCTGACGGTGGTGCTGGCCGACGGCACCGCGGTGCGACTGGGCGGTGCGCGGCTCAAGGACACCGCCGGGTTGAGCCTGACCAAGCTCTTCGTGGGCAGCGAGGGCACTCTGGGGATCGTCACCGAGATCATCGTGCGACTCATCCCCGAGCAACCTCCGCGCTCGACCGTGGTGGGGATCTTCCCCGACGTGGTGGCGTGCAGCGACGCCGTCCTGGCCATCACGCGCCGCATCCGCCCGGCGATGCTGGAGTTCATGGACACCGTCTCGATCCGGGCCGTGGAGGCGGACCTGAGGATGGGCCTGGACACCTCCGCGGGGGCGATGTTGCTCGCCCAGTCCGACCTCACCGGACCCGACCGGGTGGCCGAGACGGAGTTCATGGCCGAGGCGTTCCGCACGCACGGTGCCACCGAGGTGTTCGCGACCGACGACCCCGAGGAGGGCGAGCAGTTCACGGTCGCGCGCCGGGCAGCGTTCACCAGCCTGGGAAAGACCGGGACGCTGCTGCTGGAGGACGTCGGGGTGCCGCTGCCCGCGCTGCCCGAGCTGGTCGCCGGTATCGAGGAGATCTCCGCCCGGCGGGACGTGCCGATCGCCCTGGTCGCTCACGCCGGCGACGGCAACACCCACCCGATCATCGTGCTGACCGATGACGACCCGGAGCGTGCCCGGCGGGCTCAGGCGGCGTTCGGTGAGGTCATGGACCTGGCTATCGGGATGGGCGGGACGATCACGGGCGAACACGGCGTGGGGCGACTCAAGGCGCCGTGGTTGCCCGACCAGCTGGGCGAGGATGCCATGGAGTTGAATCGCCGCATCAAGACCGCGCTGGACCCGCAGGGGATCCTCAACCCGGGGACGATGTTCTGACGTCGCCGCCGGCACCGTCGTCGGCGTCATCAGCGCTGTCGTCGCCGGACGGGACCCGGACCCGGACCGCCGCCGCGACCGGCGTGCCCACCGGGATCGCCCGGCCGTGCAGGGCCACCGTGATGATCCCCAGCTCGATCTGGCGGGAGACCACCTCGACCGGTGAATCCGGACGCAGACCGATCTCGGCCAGGTGCCGGAGCACGGAGTTGTCCCGGTCGGACACCCGGGTGACGACGCCGGCGCCGCCCTCCGGCACCCGGTCCAGGGGGATGTCGGGGAGGTGGTCCAGATGCCCGTCGCGGGTGGGGATGGGGTCGCCGTGGGGGTCGCGGCGCGGGTGGTCGAGGAAGCCGTCCAGGGCGTCGACGAACCGGTCGGAGACCACGTGCTCGAGGGCGTCGGCCTCGGCGTGGACCTCGTCCCACGGGTAGTCCAGGCACCGTGCCAGGAAGGTCTCGAGGATCCGGTGGCGGCGCACCATCGCCACCGCGAACGACCTCCCGGCGTCGGTGAGCTCTACAGGAGCATAGGGACGGTGCCGCGCCAGCCCCGTGGCGGCGAGTTTGCGCACCCCCTCGGTGACGGAGGACGGGGAGGCCCCGAGTCGATCCGCGAGCGCGCCCGGGGTGACGGACTGACCTGCGGCCTCCAGGTGGTGGGCGGCCATGAGGTAGGCCTGGACGGTGGGGGTGAGATCGCCGAGGCCACCGGGTGCGGTCGCGCGGGGTGCCTCGTCTCGGGGCCGGTCGCCGGTCATGCCGTCATCATCCCCGATCGTCGGGCCCGTGCGCTCGCCGCGGCCCGCGGGATCACGCCGCGCCGGGGGGCGAACAGCTGCGCCGCGGCGAAGATGGCGGCCTGCGCGAGCACCACCACCGGCCCCGGGGGGAGGTCGGCGTAGTACCCGGCGTACAGGCCGGTGAGGCCACCGGCCAGGGCGACGACGACGGCGAGGATCATCGTCCCCCGCATGGTGTCGGCCAGCAGCTGGGCGGTCGCACCGGGGATGATGAGCGTGGCCACTACCAGGATCACGCCCACCGACTGGACTCCCGCCACGGTGGCCGTCGCGAGGGTGGCCAGCAGGAGCCCGGTCAGCGCCCGCGTCCTGAGGCCCAGTGTGTGGGCGTGCAGCCGGTCGAAGGCCACCATGATCAGATCCCGGCGGAAGGCCAGCAACACGATCACCGTGAACGCGGAGACGGCGAGGACCTGCACGAGGACGGTGTCCGGCACGCCGAGCACGCTGCCGAACAGGATCGAGTGCAGGTCCTGCTGGCTCGGGAAGCGCGCGATGAGGACCAGGCCCAGCGAGAACAGAGCGGTGAAGACGATGCCCATGGCGGCGTCCTCCCGCACCGTCCCGCTCTCGCGGACCCCGCCGATCAGCGCCACGGCGACCAACGCCGCGACGAGCGCGCCGACGGCGAACGGGATGCCGGTCAGGGCGGCGATCACCACGCCGGGCAGGACGGCGTGAGAAACGGCGTCGCCCATCAGCGACCACCCCATGTGGACGAGCCAACAACTGAGCAGCGCGCCGGCCACTCCGGAGGCGGCCACCACGAGCAGGGCACGCCGCATGAACTCGTAGCCCATGGGTTCGATCAGCAGGTCGATCATCTCGGTGCCCCTTCAGTAGTCGGTGCCCGGTCGTCGACGGCGGGAGGTCGCGCGCCGAGCAGAGTGGACAGGATCTGTGGGGTGGTGGTCTCGGCGACGGGTCCGTGCGCCACCAGTCCGCCGTTGAGCAGGGCGACCGAGTCGGCGAGCCGGTCGACCGTGCCCAGGTGGTGTGTGGAGACCACCGCGGTCCTCCCCGAGGCGGTGAGGTCGCGCAGCACGTCGATGTACACCTCCTCACTGCCGGCGTCCATCCCGTTGAACGGCTCGTCGAGGAGCAGTAGCTCGGCCTCCTGCGCCAGGCATCGGGCCAGCAGGACCCGTCGGCGTTGACCCCCCGACAGCTCCCCGATCCGCCGCCCGGCGATCGGAGACAGGCCGACCCTGTCCAGGGCCCGGTCGACCGCCAGGCGATCGGCGGAGGACGGGCGGCGCCACGGACCGGTGAACCGTCGACGGCCCTGCATGACCACCTCGCCCGCGGTGACCGGGAAGCGATCGTCGACGGCGTCCGACTGGGGCACCGCCGCCACCCGGCCGGTGCGCAGCGCGCGGCGGACCGGGGAATCGAGGACACGCACCGATCCGCCGGTCGGGGTGACCAGACCGAGCATCGCCTGGAGCAGGGTGGATTTGCCGGACCCGTTGGGCCCGAGCAGCACGGTGATCTCCCCGGTCGGTACGGACAGGGAGACACAGTCGAGTGCGCGGATGTGTCCACGGTCGACGGTGAGGTCGCTGACGACCACGGCGGGCGGGCCCGTGTGCGCCGAGAAGGGCAGTGGTCGGTCGGTCATGAGGTCAGCTCCCTGGTGATGATCTCGAGGTCGTGGTCGAGCAGGTCCAGATATGTGGGCACCGGGCCGCTGGGGGCGGACAGGGAGTCGACGTACAGCACCCCGGCGACCCTGCTGCCGGTCTCCTGCGCCACCTGTTCCATCGCGGCGTCGGACACCGTCGACTCGCAGAAGAGTGCGGGGATCTCGCGGGCGCGCACCTCGTCGATCAGCGAGGTGACCTGGCGCGGGAGTCCCTGCGATTCGCTGTTGACCGGCCACAGGTAGAGCTCCTCCAGGCCGAGGTCGCGGGCCAGGTAGGAGAACGCGCCCTCGCATGTGGCCAGGACGCGTCGTTCCTCCGGCACCGCCGCCACGGCCGCCTCTGCGCGGGTGGCCATGTCCTCGAGGTCTGCCGCATAGTCCTCGGCGCGGGCGAGGTACTCCTCGGTCCCGTCCGGGTCGACCTCGGCCAGTGCGTCGGCGATCGTGCGGACGTAGCCGATGCCCTCCCGGGGTGACATCCACGCGTGGGGATTGGGGCGGCCGGTGTAGTTGCCGGAACGTACAGGCAGGGGGTCGACCCTCTCGGACCCGACCACGTGCCGGGCGTCGGCCCCGTCCAGGAATCGCAGCAGCCAGTCGTCCATGCCGAGGCCGTTGCTGACCACCAGATCGGCGCCCTCGACCCGCTTGAGGTCGTCCACCGACGGTTCGTACTGGTGCACGTCGGCCCCGGGGGTGGTGACCGACTCCACCCGGACACGGTCGCCACCGACCCGGCGCGCCATGTCGGCGAGGATCGTGAAGGTCGTGGCCACCACGACCCTGTCCCCGGGCTCCTGATCGGCGTACCGGGGGCGGTCGTCCACGTCGGTCGCGCCCGTGAACCCGGTGGTGCACGCCGCGGTCACGACAACCGTCGCGAGGGCGGAGAGGGAGGCGAGAAGGACGGTCCCGGGCTGCTCGAACCGTCGGCGATCACCCTGACGATTGCGGTCACCGACCAGACGAGATTTCGGCATGCCGAAATAATAAGTCAAACAGACGGAATTTCCATACCGCCTGCGTATCCCTCCTGCCTCCAGGCCTCGTAGACCGCAACTGCGGCCGCGTTGGACAGATTCATCGACCGACGTCCCGCGATCATGGGGATGCGCACAGTGGCCGTCACCCGCTCGTCCGCCAGCACGTCCTCGGCCAGGCCGGTGGGCTCGGGCCCGAACAGGAGGACGTCACCGGGGGAGAAGCGGACCTCCGGCAGCGTGAGGTCGGCCCTCACGGTGAACGCCCAGACCCTCGCCGGGAGCAGACGGGCGTACGCGGCCTCGAGGTCGGCGTGGACCTCCACGTGCGCCAGGTCGTGATAGTCGAGCCCGGCCCGCCGCAGCCGTGGCTCGCTGAGGTCGAAACCCAGCGGCCCGGCCAGATGGAGTTCGCAGCCCGCGCCCGCGGCCAACCGGATCGCGTTGCCGGTGTTGGGCGGGATGCGGGGTCGGTCGAACAGCACACGCACGCCGGCTCCGGTCATGGCCCCCATTCTCGCAGTGCGCTGGCGACGTGACCGCTCCGCAGTGGGATACTGGCACCCGTGACCGCTATCAAGTTGGACGGGAAGCTCACCCGCGACGAGATCGTCGCCGACCTCACGACCCGCGTCGCCGCGTTGCGGGACAAGGGCATCACCCCGGGGCTGGGGACGGTCCTGGTCGGTGACGACCCGGGCAGCCACGCGTACGTCAAGATGAAGCACCGCGACTGCGAACAGGTCGGGATCGCCTCCCTCCGCCGTGACCTGCCCGCCGACACCGATCAGGCAGAGCTCGAAGCCGTGATCGACGAACTCAACGCCGATCCGGCGTGCACCGGGTACATCGTCCAGCTGCCCCTGCCGAAGCACCTCGACGAGAACGCCATTCTCGAGCGCATCGACCCGGTCAAGGACGCCGACGGGTTGCACCCTGTCAACCTCGGCAAGCTGGTGCTCAACGCGCCGGCCCCGCTCCCGTGCACCCCCAACGGCGCCATCCACCTCCTCCGTCGTTTCGGTGTCCGGCTCGACGGCGCACATGTGGTGGTCATCGGACGCGGTGTGACCGTGGGGCGGCCGATCGGCTTGATGCTCACCCGTCGCAGCGAGAACTCGACCGTCACCCTGTGCCACACCGGCACCCGCGACCTGGCCGCCGAGACGCGGCGTGCCGATGTGATCGTGGCCGCTGCCGGTGTGGCCCACATGCTCACCCCGGACATGGTCAAACCCGGCGCGGCGATCCTCGACGTGGGGGTGTCCCGGCTCGACGGGAAGTTGGCCGGTGACGTGCACCCGGACGTGTGGGAGGTCGCGGGTGCGGTCTCCCCGAACCCGGGAGGGGTCGGTCCACTGACCCGGGCGTTCCTCCTGTCCAACGTGGTCGAGCGCTGTGAGCAGCTCGCCACGGGAGCCTAAATCCATATGACCCATCCCGCCCCGGACCGGCCCCGGCAGACCGACGCCCGGCCCCGCCGCACCCGTCCCGCGCGGCTGCGCTGGTCGCAGATCCGGGCCCAGTGGCCGCTCGCGCTGGTCCTGGTCGGGATCGCTGTGTCACTGGGGTTCGTGATGTTCGAGCGGTGGCGCCGTGGGGCGTTCATTCTGGGGATCATGGCCCTGGCCGCCGCGGTGCTGCGCGCGGTGGTGCCGGACGAGCGCGCGCGGCTGCTCGGTGTGCGGGGCAAGGGTTTCGACGTGGCCTTCTACCTGGCGGTCGGCGTGGTCGTGCTCTGGCTCGCCACCTCGATCGACTCGCTCGGGACGGGCTGAGTGGATCTCCTCTGCAGGGTCGGTCTCTGCTGCCAGGTCTAGGTCAGCGGGGCCCAGGTCAGCGGGGCTTAGGTCGTTCAGGCCTAGGTCAGTCGCAGGGGCACGCCCTCGCGGACGTGGTCGCGCACCCCGTTCGACGCGAGCAGCAGTCCCATCGCCACCAGAGCGCACAGGGACAGCACGCTCCCCAGTACCGAGATGAACGTGACGCTGTCCAGCACCATCCGTGCCAGCGTGCTCACGGCCAGCAGTGTCACCGCCACCCCGATGACGGCCCGGGCCGCTCGGTGGGCGCGCCACAGCAACACCGCGCCGGTGATGAGCAGCACGCTCAACACCAGTGACGACGCCGCGGTCAGCGCCATCGCGCCGTACTCGGCCGTGTCGTAGCCGCCTCTCGCGGTCGCGGTGATCCCCAACAGGGTGGCGAAGCCGATGGCCCCCCCGATGATGCCGAGACCCACGGCCAGTCCGGTCAGCCCGAGGGCGGCGGTCCGGTTCGGACGGTCACGGTCGGTCATGCGGGTCCTCGCGATCTGTCGGGTGTGCCGTGGGCGGCGAGTTCCATCGTCCTGGCGAGCATGGGGCCCACCACGTCGGATTCGGTGAGGAACCCGTCGTGACCGGCCGGGCTGTCGATCACGACCAGAGGATCGGCACCGGGCAACAGCGCGGCCAGTTCCTCCTGCTGCCGCAGGGGGTAGAGACGGTCGGTGGTCACCCCGCCGATGACGCACGGGACGGGGCAGGAGCGCAGCGCCCGCTCGACCCCCCCGCGGTCCAGGCCCACGTCGTGACGGTTGAGCGCATCGGTGAGCAGCACGTAGCTGCAGGCGTCGAAGCGTGAGACGAGCTTCCCGGCCTGGTGATCGAGATAGGACTGCACGGCGAATCGCCCCGACATCGACAGGTCCTCGCCACGGGGGTCCTCGCCGGGCTGCGGACGGTTGGCGAACCGCTCGTCCAGCTCCACCTCACCCCGGTAGGACAGGTGTGCGATACGTCTCGCGATGCCGAGACCGGTGACAGGAGTGCGGCCGGTGCCGTGATACCCGCCCTGCTGCCAGTGCGGATCAGAGGTCACGGCCATGATCTGCGCGGTCTGCACACCGATCTGATCGGCCGAGGCGCGCGCGCCCACCGCCAGGACACAGCCGGCCCCGACGCGGTCAGGGTGGCCGACCATCCACTCGAGCGCCCTCGCCCCGCCCATGGAACCGCCGACCACCGCGGCCCAACGGTTGATGCCCAGCAGGTCTGCCAGGGCCCGCTCGGACTCGACCATGTCCCGGACAGACACGGCGGGGAAGCGGGCACCCCAGTAGTGGCCGTCGGGGTGGAGCGAACTGGGACCCGTCGAACCGCGACACCCTCCGAGTACGTTGACCGACAGGATGCAGTAGTGATCGGTGTCCAGTGGTAACCCGGGGCCGACCAGACCGTTCCACCACCCGGGCGTCGGGTGCAGCGAGTCCACGGAGCCGATCACGTGCGAGTCCCCGGTCAGCGCGTGCTCCACCAGGACGATGTTGGACAGGTCGTCCGCGATCCGGCCCCACCGCTGCACCGCGAGCGAGACCCCCGGGAGGACGACACCCGTGGACAGCGTGAGGTCGCCGATGGCGACACGGCCGAGGGTGCCGTCGCCCGGGGGCAGCAGCGTGAGCGGATCGGTGGGGCGGATCATCCGGTCAGGGATCAGGACAGCGCGGCGAAACCGAGCTCGAGGTCGCCGATGATGTCGTCGACGGCCTCGATGCCCACCGAGAGGCGGATGGTCGCCGTGGTGACCCCGGCGATCGCGTTGGCCTCGGACGTGCCCTGGGAATGGGTGGTGGTGGCAGGGTGACACACCAGTGATCGGACGTCACCGATGTTGACCAGGCACGAGTGCAGCTTGAGGGCGTCGATGAACGTCCACGCCCGAGCCTTGACGTCCTCGTCGGACGCGCCCTGCGGCACCGCGAGGTCGAAGGTGACGATGGCGCCCGCCCCCTTGGGGGAGAGCTTCTGCTGCAGGGCGTTGTAGGGCGAGGAGGCCAGTCCGGCGTACTGCACCTTCGCCACGTCCTCGCGCGCTTCGAGCCACTCGGCCACCCGCTGGGCGTTGGCCACGTGGCGCTCGATCCGCAGGCTCAGGGTGTCGATGCCCTGGATGAGGGTCCACGCGTTGAACGGCGAGGCCGCTGCGCCGGTGTCGCGCAGGAGCGTCACGCGGGCCTTGAGCGCGAGGGCCGGTGCACCGAGGTCCGCGTAGACCAGACCGTGGTACGCGGGATCCGGGGTGGTGAAGGAGGGGAACACGTCCTGCCCGTCGCGCTGCACTCGCCAGTCGAACGTGCCACCGTCGACGAGGATGCCGCCGAGCGAGGCGCCGTGGCCGCCGAGGTACTTGGTGACCGAGGAGACGACCACATCCGCCCCCAGCTCCAGCGGACGGATCAGGTAGGGGGTGGCCACGGTGTTGTCGATCACGAGCGGCACCTGGTTGCGGTGCGCGACCTCGGCGATCGCCGGGATGTCGAGGATGTCGTTCAGCGGATTGGAGATCGACTCCCCGTAGAACAACTTGGTGTCGGGCCGCACGGCGGCCTCCCACGAGGCGGGGTCGTCGGGGTTCTCGACGAACGTGGTCTCGATGCCGTACTTGGGGAGCGTGTGCCGCAGCAGCGTGTCGGTACCGCCGTAGAGGCGGGGGGAGGCGACCACGTGGCCACCTGACTGGGCGATGGCCTGGATCACCGCGGTCTCGGCGGCCTGGCCGGACGCGAAGAGCAGACCGGCGACCCCGCCCTCGAGGGACGCGAGGCGATCCTCCACGGCGGCGACCGTGGGGTTGGTGATCCTGGTGTAGATCGGGCCCATCTCGGCGAGCGCGAACCGGTCCGCGGCCTGCTTGGCGTCCGCGAATACGTACGAGGTGGTCTGGTAGATCGGCAGATTGCGGGCACCGGTGTCCGAATCGACCGGCTGCCCGGCGTGGACCTGGCGGGTCTCGAAGGCCCAGTCGGGATTGCTGTTGTCGTACGTCATAGGGGCGGAGCCCCTCCTCTCGTCAGAAGGGTCCGGCCGCGTCACGACAGCGGACCCGCGCTTGCCTGTCACCCGGTCGGGTGGTGGCCAGGTCGTCTCCCGGGGCACCCCACCGCGGTGGAGGGTTGCCGCCCAGCGAGCCGGGGCTTGTCGCTGGAACTCATGACCTGGGGAGAGGTTAGCCTAAGCCGTTCGGCGGCGGCAACGCGGGGTAAGAGTCGGAACTGGCCGCCCCGCCCCCCGAGTCCGGGCGGAACCCCCGGAAGGTCGGCGTCCGACCGGTTACGGTTACCGGACAGTGGTCCATCTCACCGGATGGCCACCACCCGTCGACGCGCGAGCCCCCGAGGAGTCCCACGTGGACCAGAGTCCCCTGATCGATATAGGCCTGCCCATCGCACTGGCGATCATCATGGTCGGCATCGGGCTCAGCCTGACCAAGGAGGACTTCGCGGTCCAGGCGAGGTCGCCGTGGGCGACGATCGTCGGGTTGTTCGGCCAACTGGTCCTGGTTCCGCTGACCGGCGTGGCCGTGGCGCTGGCGTTCGGGCTCTCCCCGATGTTGGCCCTCGGCGTGGTCCTGGTGGCGGCGACGCCCGGAGGCGCGACGTCGAACCTCATCACCTATCTCGCCCGGGGCAACGTCGCACTGTCGGTCATCCTCACCGCCCTGAGCTCCGTGGCCGTGATCCTGACGCTGCCCATGTGGTTCGGGATCGGCGCGCGGCTCATCCCCGGAGCCGCGGACGAAGAGGTGACCGTCCCGCTCGGTCAGACTTTCGGCCTGCTGCTGGGCGTCATCCTCATCCCGGTCCTTCTCGGGATGATCCTCCGCGCGCGTAAGCCCGCCCTGGCGGCCCGGATCGAGCGCTTCGTCGGCATCGTCGGACTCGTCGTGTTGGTGCTGCTCATCGTGGGCATCGTGCTCGGCGAGAGGGACCGGATCGTGGACCTCATCGTGGCCGTGGGGCCTGCGGTGATCGTCCTCAACCTGGCCCTGATCGTGATCGGTGGCCTGCTCGCGTGGATCTGCCGCCTGCGCCGCGCCGAGCAGATCGCGATCGCGGTCGAGTTCGGCATCAAGAACACCACCCTGACCCTGCTCATCGCCTTCACCGTGATCGGCGACGACGAGGTGGGGCTGGCGGCCGCCGTCTACAGCATCGTCATGTACCTCACCGCGTTCCTCGTGGTCTACGGCGGCCGGCGTCTCATGCGCACCGCCGTATAGAGCGTTGCCGCCGTCCCGCCGGGGGTGATCAGTTGATCCGGGACGGGCACCCCGATCGCGGAAGTAGGGTGGTCCGGGCGACGCCACCGTAGTTGAGGAGCCTTCGTGTCAGTGCCGCCCCGTCCTCCGACCACATCGACCGGACGGGGCCTGACGGCGGTGATCGCCGTCCTGTGCCTGTGTGCGCTGATCGCCGGTGCGGGCCTTGCCGGCGCGCCCCGGGTGCTCGGCCAGCAGACGCCGTCGGACGCCTCCCGTGACGGCAGTTCTCCCGGTGATGGCCCTGCTCCTGGTGACGGAAGTGTCGCGATCGTCATTGACGCCTCGAGTTCCATGCTCGAGGCCGATGTGGGCAGCACCCGGTTGGCGGCCGCCCAGTCCGCCGCCCGCGAGCTCGTGGACTCGCTGCCCGAGGGTGCGCGCGTGGGGATGCTGGCGTACGGGACCGAGGAGTCAGACGCATCGGACAACCGGGACGCCGCCTGCCGCGACGTCGTCACGCTCGCTCCCGTCCAGCCCGTCGACAAGGCGGCCCTGACCGATCGGATCGACGGACTGACGGCGCGCGGATACACCCCGATCGGCAATGCCCTGCTCGCCGCGGCGGAAGAGCTCGGGGACGAGGGTGAGCGATCCATCGTCCTGGTCTCGGACGGGCTGGACACCTGCGCGCCGCCGGACCCGTGCGAGGTCGCGGGTGACCTCGCCGGAGCGGGCGTCGACATGACCGTGCACACGGTGGGGTTCCTCGTCGACGATGCGGCGCGGGCCCAGCTCGAGTGCATCGCGGGGGCCACGGGCGGTCGCTTCACCGAGGCCTCCGACGCGGCCTCGCTGTCCGGACAGCTGCAGTTCCTGACGCGTCGGGGCATCGAGGGCTACCAGACGCGCGGGACCCCCTTCGAGATGGGCCTGACCCTGCGTGACGCGCCGATGCTGGGGGAGGGGCTGTATCTCTCCGAGCTCACCGGTGCCGCGATGAGTGGTGGTCGAGGACCCGCCGGCCACCTGGGCTTCGAGATTCCCGACGGGCACATCGCTCACGTGTCGGCGACCCTCATCCCGCCCGTCGACCCCGATCCCACCAGCGGTGTGACGGCCGCGGGCCTGCGGATCGAGGCCGACCACGTCGCGGAGGAGTGCCGGGTGACCGGTTCGGACACGAGTTACGAAGTCGGTGGTGGGTGGAAGTCGCCGGGAGCGACACATCTCGTCATTCCCGCCACGGAGAATGAGCCCGCGTGCAGTCCGGACGGGTACCGCGTGATCGCGCAGCGCACCGGAGTATCGGCCTCCGAGCTCGAGGTCGAGGTGCTGCTCCAGTTCGAGCCCGTGCCCTCCGACGGCGAGATCACCGGATATCCGGCGGTGCAGTCCGTGCCGGCGGACGCTCCGGCCCCGGACTTCGGTGCGGCCGTCCCGGTGGCCGGTGGCACCAGCTTCAACGGTGCGGACGCGGTCGGGCCGGGCACCTACTCCGACGCCCTGGTGCCCGGGGAGACCCGCTTCTACCGGGTCCCGGTGGAGTGGGGCGAACGGCTGGCGCTGGGCCTGCGCGTCCCCGGGTCCGTCCGCGGTGCGCTGGACCACATCCAGCTGGAGGTGGCCAACCCGTTCCGGGTGAAGCCCTCCACCGCGGTCCGAACCACCTTCGAGGACGGACCGGAGGAGGTGTTCCTTCTCGACACGATCCCGGTTCAGTACCGCAATCGTGACGGCGACCAGGAGATGAGCGTCCAGTCGCAGGCAGGGGAGCACTACATCATGGTGTCACTCAACGACGGGTCGAACTCGCTGCCGCGGGGGATCGAACAGCCCTTCGAACTCGCCGTCGCGATCGACGGCGAGCCCGCCCCGGGACCGGACTGGCGGCCGGTGTTCGAGGACGGTCCCGAGCCGGGTCTGGGCGGTGTGGCCCCGACCGCACCCGATCAGGACCCGACGGCGGTCGACGATGAGTCCGTCGAGGCGGCGGACGAGGGGGCCGACGGTGGCGCGGGCTGGGCGTGGATCGCCGGGGGAGTGCTCGTCGTCGCGCTCGCGGTCGTTGTTGGGGTCGCACTGGTGAGGGGACGGAGGGGTGGCGGGGCTGGTCGGTGAGGGGGCCTGCTCGCGCGGCATGCGTAGCCTGCACGGGTGACCGAGGCACACCCCGCCCCCTCCAGCACCCCGCCTGATCCGCGCGGTGGCGTCTCCGCACGCCGAGTGTCGTTCGCGATCCTCGCCCTCGCCCTCGGCGGGTTCGGCATCGGCGTCACCGAGTTCGCGGCAATGGGTCTGCTCAGGTCGATCGCCAACGACTTCGGGCTCACCGAACCCCAGGCCGGGCACGTGATCACCGCGTACGCACTCGGGGTGGTCGTGGGCGCACCGTTGCTGACCGTGTGGACCGCCCGGTGGCGCCGCCGCACCCTGCTCCTGGTGCTCATGGGGCTGTTCACGGTAGGCAACACCGCCGCCGCCTTCGCCCCCTCCGCGGAGGTCCTGGTGGCCGCGCGCTTCCTGGCCGGCATCCCGCACGGGGCCTACTTCGGCGTGGCCTCGCTGGTGGCGGCCTCGCTCGCGGGCCCGGGCAAGCAGGCAAGGGCGGTGTCGTTGGTCCTGCTGGGGCTGTCTGTGGCGACGGTGATCGGTGTCCCCGCGGCCACCGGGCTGGGCGAGGCCGCGGGTTGGCAGGCGGCCTTCCTCGCGGTCGGGTTGATAGGCGCACTGACCGTGACGGCGATCTTCGTCGTCGTCCCCGAACCGCAGGGCGCGGTGGAGGTCAGGGCGCGGGAGGAACTGGCCGCGCTGGCCCGCCCCCAGATCCTGGCGACGCTCGCCGTGGGCGCGGTCGGATTCGGCGGCATGTTCGCGGTCTACACCTACATCCAGTGGACGATGGTCGACGTCGCGGGGATCGACCGAGCGTGGATGCCCGCGGTCCTGGCCGTCTACGGTCTCGGCATGGTGGCCGGCAACCTCGTGGGCGGTGTGGTCGCGGACCGGGATCTCGACCGCGGGTTGGTGGCGATCGCCACGGCCATGACTGCGGTCCTCGCCCTGTTCGCGGTGGCCGCCCATCATCCGGCCACGGCGCTGGTGGGCCTGTTCCTCGTGGGGGCGACGGGCTCGGCACTCGTGCCCGGACTGCAGGCCCGGCTGATGAAGTACGCCGGCCGGGGACAGACGTTGGCGGCCGCGCTCAATCACTCGGCGCTCAACGCCGCCAACGCGTCGGGGGCGTGGCTCGGAGGAGTGGTGATCGCGCTGGGCTTCGGCTACACGTCCCCCGCCCTCGCGGGAGCAACCCTGGCAGCGATCGGACTGGCGATCCTATTGGGCGCGGTCGCGGCCGCCCGCCGATCGGAGCGGGACGAGGTCATGACGGGTCGGTAGCCTGATCGGCGTGAGCCTCACCATCAGCACCGTCAACGTCAACGGGATCCGCGCCGCCGTCAAGCAGCGATCGGAGACCAACCTCGGATTCCTGCCCTGGCTGGAGGGTAGCGGCGCCGACGTGGTCGCACTCCAGGAGGTCCGCGCGGACGAGGACCAGACCCGCAAGGCCCTGGCCCCGGCCCTCGACGCCGGCTGGCATCTGATCGGCTCGGCCTCCTCGCTCAAGGGCCGGGCCGGCGTGGCACTGTTGTCCCGTCACGAGCCCTCCGAGGTGCGCATCGGTCACGGCGATCCGGAGTTCGACGAGTCCGGCCGCTACATCGAGGCCGTGTACCCCGGTGCCGTCGACGGGGAGACCATCACCGTGGCCAGCCTCTACCTGCCCTCGGGGTCGGCCGACACTCCCAAGCAGGACGAGAAGGACCGCTTCATGGCGAGCTTCCGGGAGCACCTGGCCGAGAGCGCGGAGGTGGTCGGCGCCCGGGACGGCCACGAGATGATCGTCTGCGGTGACTGGAACATCGCCCACCGCGAGGCGGACCTGAAGAACCACAAGGGCAACCACAAGAGCTCCGGCTTCCTGCCCCACGAGCGCGAGTGGATGTCCGAACTGTTCGCCGACGCCAGCGGGTGGACGGACATCGTCCGTCATCGCCGCCCCGACGAGATCGGCCCGTACTCCTGGTGGAGCCAGCGGGGCAAGGCCTTCGACAACGACGCGGGCTGGCGCATCGACTACCACGTGGTGACCGACGGGCTGGTCGAGCGCGCCGTGTCCGACCGGGTGGATCGCGCGAGCGCCTACGACATGCGGTGGTCCGACCACGCGCCGGTGACCGTCGTCTACGAGTGACGACGACAACGGCGGCGATGGCCGGCCGGCCCGCGGTCCCGGATGCTGCGGATCGGGCGGCCCCGTAGCCTCGGCTCATGCCGAAGTACGCCACCGCAGACCGCCCTGACCGGACGGGGCTCGACGAGTTCCTCCGCCCCCGGCACCGCGCCGTCCTCATCACCCGCAGGTCCTCCGGCGGGCTGCAGACCTCGCCCGTGACCTGCGGCGTCGACTCCGAGGGCAGGCTCGTCGTGGCCACCTACCCGCAGCGGGCGAAGGTGATCAACATCCGCCGCGACCCGGCCGTGAACGAATGCGTCCTGTCCGACGAGTTCGACGGCCCGTACGTCCACCTCGACGGCACCGCGGAGATCGTGGACCTGCCCGAGGCCGTCGAGCCGCTGGTCGAGTACTTCCGCAGCGTCGCCGGCGAGCACGACGACTGGGACGAGTACCGCGCGGCCATGATGCGACAGGGCAAATGCCTCATCCGGGTGACGATCGACGACTGGGGTCCGGTCGCCACGGGCGGGTTCCCGCCCGAGCCGGACCAGCCCACGGGCAGATGAGGGCGTGAGTGGGGCTCCGGGGGCACCGTGGGAAGATGGACTCCATGTCTGAGCAGTCCTCGACCGTCTCTCCCGCCCCTACGACGGGGCCGTCCGAGGCGGCAGCCCCCGCGAAGCGCCAGCGCGTCCTGTCCGGCATCCAGCCGACCGCCGATTCGTACCACCTCGGCAACTACCTGGGCGCCGTGCGGCAGTGGGTCGAGCTCCAGGACGAGTACGACGCGTACTACTTCATCCCGGACCTGCACGCGATCACGGTCAAGCAGGATCCCAAGGAGCTGCGGGAGCGGGTCTACCGCGGGTGCGCGCAGTTGCTCGCCCTGGGGGTGGATCCCGCCCGCTCGGTGCTGTTCGTGCAGTCGCATGTGCCCGAACACGCGGAGCTGGCGTGGGTGTTGGGGTGCATCACCGGGTACGGCGAGGCCGCGCGGATGACGCAGTTCAAGGACAAGTCGTCAAAACAGGGCACGGATGGGACGACCGTCGGGTTGTTCACCTACCCGGTGCTCATGGCCGCCGACATCCTGCTCTACCGCCCGCACCTCGTGCCGGTGGGGGAGGATCAGCGGCAGCATCTCGAGCTGACCCGCGACCTGGCGATGCGGTTCAACTCCCGCTTCAAGAAGACCTTCGTGGTTCCCGAGGGCAAGATCCTCGAGGGCTCGGCCAAGATTTACGATCTGCAGGACCCCACGGCCAAGATGAGCAAGTCGGGGGAGAACCCCAAGGGGATCGTCAACCTGCTCGACGACCCGAAGGTCTCCGCCAAGCGCATCCGCAGCGCGGTGACCGACTCCGACGGTGACATCCGATTCGACCGTGAGATGAAGCCGGGCGTGTCCAACCTCTTGACCATCCAGTCGGCGTTCACGGGGCGGCCGGTGGCGGATCTCGTGGCGGACTACCAGACCTCGGGGGCGGGGTACGGCGCCCTCAAGTCCGAGACCGCCGACGCGCTCGAGGCATTCGTCACCCCGTTGCGTGCCCGCTTCGACGAGTACATGTCGGACAGGGGCCAACTCGAGCAGATCCTTGCTGACGGCGCGGACCGGGCGAGGGTAGTGGCGGGCCCGGTCCTCTCGCAGGTGTACCAGACGGTCGGTTTCACGGCACCGCGCCGCGGGTGAACCGCCGGCCATCTGCGACCACTTGGTGAAGAATTTTCTATACAGATGTAGCTTTACGGCGACGAAACCCATGTTTGCGGTAGTGATCGCACGGTAAAACGGCTCTTCGCATCTG
>NZ_KB714650.1:290705-506669 GCF_000349585.1 Dietzia sp. UCD-THP | reverse complement strand
CTTGTTCAGCAGTCTCCTAGAGCGACAGGCGCCTCACCGGCGAGCGTGCGCCGGGGCCGCCCGCCGCCGGTGGGCCGGCGCCGGGCGGGTGCGGCGGGGCTCAAGGACGAACGCCCGGATCAGCGCGATCGCGACCACCACGAGAGTGGTGGTGAGCATCAGTGGGAACCTGGTCGCCAACGGCAGGACCATCGAGAGCATCTGGGACCGGGAGAAGGCCGCCGCGGTCAGGCCCGCCCCCGCGATCACCGAGGCCAGCGGGACGAGCACCGCCATGATGATCGGCGGTTGGATTCCGGCGACGAACAACGCGCGCCGCGAGACCGCCAGCACCGCGATCAGGCACCCGAGGAAGTAACCCACGGTGAAGCCGGTCCCGAGGCCCCCGGAGAGCGAGTCGATCGCCACGCCGGTGAGCGTGACGGCGACCGCGAGCAGGACCGCCGACCAGGCGGGGAGGCCTCGGACGGTCGAGACGACGGACCTCTCGTCCGCCGGGACCCGTCCGCTCCTGCGTGTGTTCACGGGATGAGACTCTAACTGTCGAGACGGCGAGCGAGGAATCTGCCGAACCGCCGGAGGGCGTTGGGCTTGCTCTCCGACGGCGAGGGCCGGTTGCCGTACACGGCGTCGGGATCGACCGGACCCGTCGGTGGATTCGCGTGGTCGGTCGACGGGTCCTCAGCATCCGGGTCGGGCGGGACCACCTCGTCGTCGTCGATCGGCAGGGTTCCCACCACCGACGTGCCCTCACCTGTCGCCTCGACCGACCCGCTGTCGGGAGCCCCGTGGACGTATCCCGGCCGGGTGTCCTTGATCCCCGCCATGATGGCGCTGCTGCTCTTGCGCAGAGGCGCGAACCTCGAACTCGACATCTCGCCGAGCCAGGCCGTCAGGCGACCTTCGTCGGTGGCGGACGCGAGGTCGGAGGCGGTCACGTCCCCGGTCCGCAAGTCGATCTGCTCGCCCAGGTATCGGAGCATCACGGCGGCCACCGCCAGGATCGGCACCGCGAGGAACGCCCCGATGATGCCGAACAGGGTGCCACCGGCGGCCACGCCGAGCAGGATCACCACGGGGTGCAGGTTCATCGCCTTCGACTGGAGGATCGGCTGGAGGATGTTGCTCTCGAGTTGCTGCACCGCGATGATCACGACCAGCACGATGATCGCTGTGGTCAGGCCGTTGGCCACCAGAGCGATGAGCACCGCCAGTGCGCCGGCTGTGAACGCACCGACGATCGGGATGAACCCGGCCAGGAACGTGATGACCGCGAGCGCCCACGCCAGCGGCACACCCAGGATGACCAGTGCCAGGCCGATGAAGAAGGCGTCGACGAACGAGACGATGGCCTGTGCGCGGATGTACCCGCCGAGGGTGTTCCAGCTGCGGGTGAGGACCTCGGTGAGGTGGCGTCCGGCGTTGCGGCCGGCGATCCGGCGCACGAACGGCAGGAACCGGGGGCCGTCCTTGATGAAGAAGAACGTGAGCACCAGGACCAGGACGAAGGTGATGAGGAGCGAACCCACCGCGGTGACGCCGGTGAACACACCGTTGGCGATCTGGTCGCCCCGATCCTGCAGCGTCGAACTGAGCTGGCCCAGCACGCTGTCGAGCTGTTCGTCCCGGATGTTCAGGGGCGGGCCCCGGAGCCAGTCCTGGACCTCGACGATCGCCTCCGAGGCCTGGTCCGCCAGCTGGACGCTCTGATCGATGATCGACGGGGCGATCAGCGCGAGAACGCCCGCGACGGCCCCGAGGGATCCGAGGAGTGAGATGAGCGCGGCAAGCGCTTTGGGGACGCCGTGGCGGGTCATCCAGCCCGTCGGGGGCCAGAGGACCGTCGCCACGATGAGCGCGAGCAGGATCGGCAGGATGCCCACCCACAGCGCGCCACCGATCCGGCTGAGCAACCATCCCGCGATGAGCAGGATGGCCAGACGCAGCGCCCAGTCGGTGACCCAGCGCCCGCCGAGGCCGATGAGGACGGACCGGTCGACGTGCTCCTCTTCTGTCCCGACTGGGTGAGGCGGTTTCGGCTCGTCGCTCATGGCACACATCCTGTCAGAGGTCACGCCGACGCGCTCCCTGTGACCGCCAGGGGTGGCGGACAGCGGGGACGCGGGGTGTGGGCCGTAGACTCTGGCCTCGTGAGTCTCACCCTCGGAATCGTCGGACTGCCCAATGTCGGTAAGTCGACCCTGTTCAACGCCCTGACGAACAACGACGCGCTGGCCGCGAACTACCCGTTCGCGACGATCGAGCCGAACATCGGGGTCGTGGATCTGCCGGACCCCCGGCTGGCCCGCCTGGCCGAGATCTTCGGCTCCGAGCGGATCCTGCCCGCGGTCGTGTCCTTCGTGGACATCGCCGGGATCGTCAAGGGCGCCAGCACCGGTGAGGGGATGGGCAACAAGTTCCTCGCCAACATCCGCGAGGCCGAGGCCATCTGTCAGGTCGTGCGGGTCTTCGACGACCCGGATGTGATCCACGTCGACGGCCGGGTCGACCCGATGGCCGACATCGAGGTGATCGCCACCGAGCTGATCCTCGCGGACATGGAGACGCTCGAGAAGGCCGTCCCGCGCCTGGAGAAGGAGTCCCGCAAGGACAAGTCCCTCGTGCCGCAGCTCGAGGAGATCCGCAAGGCCCAGGCCGTGCTCGAGGACGGACGGACCCTGTTCCAGGCGCAGGACGAGGTGGACCGCACGCTACTGCGGGACCTGCACCTGATGACCGCGAAGCCCTTTCTCTACGTCTTCAACGCCGACGAGTCCGTGCTCACCGACGCCGGGCGTCAGGCCGAGCTGCGCGCCGCGGTGGCCCCCGCCGACTGCGTGTTCCTCGACGCCAAGGTCGAGTCCGAGCTCCGCGAGCTGGACGAGGCCGACGCCATGGAGCTGCTCGAGTCGATCGGCCAGGAGGAGCCGGGCCTGAACGCGCTCGCCCGCGCCGGCTTCCACACCCTGGGCCTGCAGACCTACCTCACCGCCGGGCCCAAGGAGTCGCGCGCCTGGACGATCCGCAAGGGCGACACCGCGCCCAAGGCCGCCGGCGTGATCCACACCGACTTCGAGAAGGGTTTCATCAAGGCCGAGATCGTGTCCTTTGACGACCTCGACGCCGCCGGGTCCATGGCCGCCGCCAAGGCCGCCGGCAAGGTGCGCATGGAGGGCAAGGACTACGTGATGGCCGACGGGGACGTGGTGGAGTTCAGGTTCAACGTCTGAGTCGCGGGCGAGAGCTCCTCACGGACAATGCGGGCACCCGCGCTGAGCGAGCTCAACTTCGCCAGAGCGAGGTCCCGGGAGAAGGGCGCCATGCCGCAGTTGGTGCTGGGCAGGAGTTTGTCCTCGTCGACGAACTGCAGGGCGTTGCGGAGCGTGGCGGCGACCTCCTCCGGAGTCTCGACCTTCTCGCTGGCCACGTCTATCGCCCCGAGCATGACCTTCTTGCCGCGGACCAGTCCGACGAGGTCTATCGGCACACGGGAGTTGTGGCACTCCAGGGAGATGATGTCGATGCTGGACTGCTGCAGGAGGGGGAACGACTCCTCGTACTGGCGCCATTCCGAACCGAGGGTGGCCTTCCAGTCGGTGTTCGCCTTGATCCCGTAGCCGTAGCAGATGTGCACCGCGGTCTCCGCGCGCAATCCCGCTGTCGCCCTTTCGAGCGTCGCCACGCCCCAGTCCTTCATCTCATCGAAGTAGACGTTGAACGCGGGCTCGTCGAACTGGATGATGTCGACCCCCGCCGCCTCGAGGTCTCGTGCCTCCTGGTTGAGGATCGTCGCGAACTCCCACGCCAGCTTCTCGCGGCTGGCGTAGTGGCCGTCGTAGAGCGTGTCGATCATCGTCATGGGGCCGGGTAGTGCCCACTTGATCGGTTGATCGGTCTGCTGTCGAAGGAATCTGGCGTCGTCGACGAAAATCGGCTTCGATCGGCGCACGTCACCGACCACGGTGGGCACACTGGCGTCGTAACGATCGCGGATCCGAACCGTCGCGCGCTGCTCGAAGTCGACCCCGTCGAGATGCTCGATGAACGTCGTCACGAAGTGCTGGCGGGTCTGCTCGCCGTCACTGACGATGTCGATCCCGCGATCGCTCTGCTCCTTCACGACGATACGCAGCGCGTCCTGCTTTCCCTCGACCAACTCATCGCCCTGCAACCTCCAGGGAGCCCAGAGGGTTTCAGGCTGGGCGAGCCACGAGGGCTTGGGCAGGCTGCCGACGATGGACGTGGGCAGGATGTGGTTCATGGTCGACTCTCCTCCGGTGGTCATCCGACGAGAACGGGGTAGCGGGCGGCCCACCGCTCGAGGAGTTCGCGGTGGGGCTTCACCAGGTGATCCTCCGTGTACTTGCCCTGCTTCGTCGCGAGCTGAGTGCGCTCGACCCGGTCGTAGATGATCGGGGTGGGCGAATAGTCCTGCTCTTCCAGGGTTGGTCGGTAGATCTCTGCGGCGGGGGAGGTCGCGTTGTAGATCTCCGGCCGATAGATCCGCTGGAAGGTCTCCATCACGCTCACCGTCCCGATGAGCTGCAGGTCGGTGTAGTCACTGAGCAGATCGCCGCGGAAGTAGAACGCGAGCGGGGCGACACCGCCGGGCGGCAGGAAGAACCTGACACGGAGCCCCATCTTGCGGAAGTACTCGTCGGTCAACGAATAGTCGTCCTGCTGGTACTCGACGCCGAGGGTCGGATGGTGGTGTCCGGTCCGGTGGTAGGTCCGGCTCGTGGAGACGCTGATGCAGATCACGGGATCCATCTCGAAGCGCTCCCGGTAGGCCTCGGAGTCGAGGAAGTGCTGGAACAATTTGCCGTGCAGGTCGCCGAAGTCGCCGGGCACGGAGAACTGGGAGCGTCCCTCGTTGACCGCGGGCAGCCGAACGCTGAAGTCGAAATCGCGGACGTAGGACGAGAAGTTGTTCCCGACGATCCCGGGGATGCGGGCTCCGGTGTCCCGGTCGACGATCTGGATATCCAGTACCTCGATCAGGGGGAACCGGTGGTCCGCGCCCTCCGAGGTGAACTGCAGCTCGGCGGAGACGATCTCGAGCTCGACGGAGTAGCGGTCCCCGGTCGGATTGTCCCGGCGTGCGAGGTCATTGAACCGATGGGTGATCATCGACAGGGTTCGGCGGAGATTCTGCTGACGGTGCTCGCCTCGGGCCAGGTTCGCGAAGTTCGTGGTGGTTCGAGAATTCTCCGACGGTGAGTAGTTCTCGTCGAAGCGGGTGGTGGTGATGCGATACGTGAGTTCGTTCGACATGTGCGTCCCATTCGGGTCGTGATCGGCCGGGCTCGGCGCTGCGAAAAGTCTGTGCCCCCATCCTGCAGTCGCAGCTCAGTTATCGGGTAACTACCATTTGTGATGGATTTGTATAGCCTGAGGCTATGCGTCGAGAATCCAGGGGAATCACCCTCCAGCAGCTGCACTACTACATCGAGGTCGCGGCGGAAGGGTCGATCACCGGCGCCGCGGAACTGCTCTACGTCGCCCAGCCGACCATGTCCGCCTCCATGAAGGACCTGGAGAACCGAGTGGGTCGCACCCTCCTCGTCCGATCCGCCCGGGGAGTGACGCTGACCGATGAGGGTGCGGAGTTCCTCGGTTACGCCAGGCAGGTGGTCGAGCAGATGTCGCTACTGGAGCAGCGCTACCTCGGTCAACCGCCGTCCCGCCGACTGCTCGGGGTGTCAGCGCAGCACTACTCGTTCGTGGTCGAGGCGTTCATCCGGATGGTGCGATCCGGCGAGGCGGAACAGTACGAGTTCTCGCTTCGTGAGACGCGAACCTGGGACATCATCGAGGACGTCCGGACCCTCCGCAGCGAGGTGGGTGTGCTCTACCGGAACGACTTCAACCGGAAGGTCATCGACAAGCTCCTGCGTGATTCCGGCCTGGTCTTCCACCCGCTCTTCGCCGCGGTGCCGCACATCTTCGTCTCCAGACAGAACCCGTTGGCATCCCGGGAACGCGTCACCCTCGACGACCTCGCCGACCTGCCCAGGCTCACCTTCGACCAGGGAGCGAACAATTCGTTCTACTTCGCCGAGGAGATCCTCTCCACCCGGTCGAGCAAGAGAGAGATCAGGGTGTCCGACCGCGCCACCATCTTCAACCTCATGATCGGTCTCGACGGGTACACGATCTCCACCGGGATCATCAGCGACGACCTCGACCCGGAGATCGTCGCCATCCCGCTCGACGTGGACGAGAGCATCGAGATCGGCTGGATCAGCCATTCCGGAATTCCGCTCACTGCACAGGCGCAGCGCTACCTCTCCGAGGTGCGGGCCGTCGTCGCCGACTACGGAATCGAACTGCTCGAGTCCACGTGAATCGGGCCGACGCCATGCCCTACACCGTCTCCGACGAACTTTCGAGGTTTCGCACAGGCGAGGATCATCCGCCATCGTTGTCCACAGATCGACTTGGAGGGCTTACCGGATCCCACGTTGCGGTTGAATGCTGGACGCATGGGAATCCGCTATTACGCATACGCCTTCGACGCCGAGGTCACACAGGCGGTGCTCTCCGACCCACGGGCCTACATCAGTCCGGACCCGTTCGCGGACGCCGTCGGTCTGCCCCACGGCTTCACCATGGGTACGACCGACTTTCAGCAGGGGCCTGCGGAGGAAGACATGCTCTACCTCGACAAGGCGTGGAGAAATCTCCAGAGGATGTCGGAGCCGTCCGACCCGGCCAGAGAGCCCAGGCCGGCGTACCGGATGTTCGAAGGAGAGGTGACACCTCTCGGCGGCTGGGAGGCGTGGCTGCCGTGGGTGCGAGCCATCCCGCCCGGAGACATCGCCGCGATAGCCGACGATCTGGACGCGATCACCCGCGCGGACTTCGTCCCCTGGTTCACCCGCCACAACTGCGACTCGGTCGAAGAAGTGGAATCGGAAACGCAGTACGTGGAGCTCCACCTGGGCCGGGCGAGACGTTTCCTCCGCGGACTGGAGAAATCGGGCCGGGGTTTCGCCTACATGATCGGCTAGCGAGAGTCCGAGCGTCATCGGCTGCAACGATCGGCCGTCCCCGAACACTGGGAGTGGAGATGCTCCCAGATCCCTGCGGAGAGGGAATGCGTCCCATGCGCGGGACGTCTCGCCGTGGCGACTGCCGTCGTCGTTGTCACATCACGTCGCGTGGGGGACCTGATCACGGTGACGTGAAGCGCGCGATCAGCCGTCCGACCCGTCGGGTGAGTGTGGCCTCATCCGGGGCAATGAGTAGAGGGTGAATCGCGCTGTAGCGCTCCGCGCGGGTGAGTCGGGCAAAGGCGGCCCCAGCGGCCGGCGTCGCCTCGAGCGCGGTCACGAGGACCTCCGGGAGCTCCGCGGTCGCTGAGCCGGCATACGCGCGGTCCCAGCGCCCGTCGGACTGCGCCCGCTCGATCTCGGCGACGCCTCGCGGTCGGAGCCTCTGCTCCTCGGCGAGGCGGGTGACGATCTCAACGTTCCGCAGCGACCAGATGGAACGCGCGCGGCGGGGGGTGAACCGTTGCACGAACGTCTTCTCGTCGTGCGACCTTCGCTGCCCGTCGATCCATCCGCTGCACAGTGCCTCCTCGAGCGCCCCCTGATAGGGGAGCGAGGTGGGGGAGGTGATCCCCTTCTTCGCGAGCATCAACCAGATCCCGTCGGAGGTGTCGTCGTTCGTCGCGAGCCACTGCCGCCAGTGGTCGACGTCCGCGACGATCAGGGGCGAGTCGGGGCTGTCCGTCGCGGGGCTGTCGGTCGTGCTCATGGCTCCAGCCTGACAGGAGGAGAGGTCAGAATATGTCCTCATCCCGGAAACCAGCGCCCACTCGTCCCGACGGCGCGCGCATGTCGTCCCGCGCTAGCCTCGCAGCATGGCTCAGTTGGTCGTGGCCGGCATCCCGCGGCGCCCCTCACCGATGGGCGGAAGTCGCCCGAAGCGCGACGAGCTCGCCCGGTTCGCCACCGACGACCCGCACGCGGTCGACGACGTCCTGCCCGCCGACGCCGAGCAGCTGAGACTGCTCATCGTCGGGGTCAATCCGGGCTTGTGGACCGCGGCCGTCAACGCGCCCTTCGCGCGGCCGGGGAACCGGTTCTGGCCGTCGTTGCACCGGGCGGGGCTGACAGATCATGTCGTCGATGCCGCCGCCGGGCTCTCGATAGAGGACGAGCAACAACTGCTCTCGCGGGGCATCGGCATGACCAATCTCGTCGGTCGGGCGACCGTGAGGGCAGACGAACTCACCCGCGACGAACTGCGGGCGGGTGCGGAGCGCGTGACCGCGCTCGCCGAACAACTGAAGCCTCAGGTCGTGGCCGTCGCGGGGATCACGGCCTTCCGGACCGCGTTCGCGCGACCCAAGGCCGGCTACGGGGAGCAGGACACCTCGGAGGTCGCGGGGTGGCCCGGCGAGGTGACGCTGTGGGTGCTGCCCCAGCCCAGCGGGTTGAACGCGCACGAGACCCTCGACTCCCTGGCCGCGCACTGGCGTGAGGTCTGGAGCGCGGTGGAGAGGACGGGGGACTCCGGCGCACGCTGAACCGGCCCGCCGTCACCCGGCTTCCGGCGACGTCAGCCGTCGTTTCCAAGTCGACCGGAGCGGACGGACTTCTCGACCAGAACCCGGACCTCCTCCGCCAGGGCGGGGACCGGACCGGACACGGGGATCCCCGGGGCCACGTCCCTGATGCCGAGCGGAGCGAGCGGCCCGGGCTCCATGCCGAGTTCGGATTTCCAGCTCGCATACTGAGCACCGCTGGAGGCGAAGACGATGCGCCCGAGCCCGACGAAGGCATGGGCGGCGCTGCACATCGCGCAGTGCTCGCCGGAGGTGTACACGACGCTGGCCGCGCGTTCCTCCGGCTGCATGTTCTCCGCCGCCCATTTCGCGATCGCGAGCTCCGGATGCCGGGTGGCGTCCCCGCTCGATTCGCGGTTGCGGTCCTCGAAGCGCACCGTCCCCGCTTCGTCCACCAACACCGACCCGAACGGCTTGTCTCCGGCCTCCAGCGCCTGCCTCGCGAGGTCGACACAGCTGCGCAGGTGGACGAGGTCGTCGGCCCCCACAGGGCGGGACTCGACCGTGGTGCTCACTTGGCCTCCTTGCATGGTTGCTCCGCGCGACGGTAGCAGGGCGCGACGGTGACAAGGGATGTGAGGGAGTCGGGTCCTACAGGGCTCAGGACTCGTGCCGGAACCCGACCTTGATGGTCACCTGCCAGTGCGCGACCCGGTCCCCGTCCAGCTTGCCGCGCACGGACTGCACCTCGAACCACTCGAGATTGCGCAGCGTCTTGGACGCCTCGGCGATGGCATTGGCGATGGCGGCGTCGGTTCCCTCGGGGGAGGAGCCGACGATCTCGGTGACGCTGTAGACGTGGTTCATGGTGCCCTCCAGGTTGTGTGACCTGGCTCACACTATCGCGATCGGCGTCCTCGCCGCGCCGGATCCCATCGCGCCCCACGACACCGCCCCGTATGACACCGCCATGTACAACACCGCCCCCGTCGGCGCGCGGCCGGCGGGGGCGGTCAGGTCATGCAGTCGTGCAGCCGAGCTGTCGGGTCAGCCGCCGAGGCTCTCGAGGGCGGCGTTGAAGGTCGCGCTGGGCCGCATGACCTCGCGCAGCTTGTCGACTGAGGGCTGGAAGTACCCTCCCAGGTCGACCTCCTTGCCCTGGACGTCGAGCAGTTCGCCGAGGATCGTGTCCTTTTCGGCCGTGAGCTTCTCGGCCAGCGGGGCGAAGTGAGCGGCGAGGTCCGAGTCGTCGGTCTGTTCGGCGAGCTCCTGGGCCCAGTACAGCGCGAGCCAGAACTGGCTGCCCCGGTTGTCGAGCTCGCCGGTGACGCGCGACGGCGACTTGCGGTTCTCCAGCAGCTTGCCGGTGGCGGTGTCGAGCGTCTTGGCCAGGATCGTGGCCTTGGGGTTGTCGTCCTTCCGGCCTAGGTCGTCCAGGCTCGCCCCGAGGGCGAGGAACTCACCGAGCGAGTCCCACCGCAGGTGGTTTTCCTCCACCAGCTGCTGGACGTGCTTCGGCGCCGACCCGCCCGCGCCGGTCTCATACAGCCCGCCGCCCGCCATGAGCGGCACGATCGACAGCATCTTGGCACTGGTGCCCAGCTCGAGGATCGGGAACAGGTCGGTGAGGTAGTCGCGCAGGATGTTGCCGGTCACCGAGATGGTGTCCAGACCCCGCCACGCGCGCTCGAGGGTGTACCGCATCGCACGCACCTGCGACATGATCTGGATGTCCAGGCCCTCGGTGTCGTGGTCCTGGAGGTACTTCTTGACCAGCGTGATGAGGTTGTTCTCGTGCGGCCGGTACGGGTCCAGCCAGAAGACCGCGGGCATCTCGGACGCGCGGGCGCGGTCCACGGCGAGCTTGACCCAGTCGCGGATCGGCGCGTCCTTGACGGTGCACATGCGCCAGATGTCGCCGGCCTCGACGTCCTGGGACAACAGCACCTCACCGGTGGCGGCGTCGACGATGTTCGCGACCCCGTCGTACTGCACCTCGAAGGTCTTGTCGTGGCTTCCGTACTCCTCGGCCTTCTGGGCCATGAGTCCGACGTTCGGGACGGTGCCCATCGTGGTGGGGTCGAACGCCCCGTTGGTCTTGCAGAAGTTGATGATCTCCTGGTAGATCCGCGCGAACGTGGACTCGGGGATCACCGCCTTGGTGTCCTTCTTGCGGCCGTCGGCACCGTACATCTTCCCACCGACGCGGATCATCGCGGGCATGGACGCGTCGACGATGATGTCCGAGGGGGAGTGGAAGTTGGTGATGCCGCGCGCCGAGTCGACCATCGCGAGCTCCGGCCGGTACTCGTGGCAACGGTGCAGATCCTCGATGATCTCCTCCTTCTTGGAGGAGGGAAGTGAGTCGATCTTGTTGTACAGGTCGACCATGCCGTTGTTGACATTGATGCCGAGCTCCTCGAACAGGTCGTGGTGCTTGGCGAAGGCCTCCTTGTAGAAGACCCTCACGGCGTGACCGAACACGATCGGGTGGCTGACCTTCATCATGGTGGCCTTGACGTGGAGCGAGAACATGACGCCGGTCTCCTTGGCATCATTGAGCTGCTCTTCGTAGAACTCGAGCAGCGCCTTCTTGCTCATGAACATCGAGTCGACGACCTCGCCCTCCTCAAGGGGGACCGTCTTGAGGACGTGGGTCTCGCCGTCCGGGGTCACGACCTCCATGCGCGCATCGCAGGCGCGGTCGAGGATGATCGACTTCTCGCCGGCGTAGAAGTCGCCGTGCGTCATGTGCGCGACGTGGGTCTGCGACGCCATCGACCACTTGCCCATCGAGTGCGGGTTGGCCCTGGCGTACTCCTTGACCGCCTTCGGGGCGCGGCGGTCCGAGTTGCCCTGGCGGAGCACCGGGTTCACGGCGCTACCCAGACATGCCGAGAGCCGCTCGGCGGCCTCGGCCTCCTCCGGGGTCTTGGGATCGTACGGGTACTTGGGGATGTCGTAACCCTTGGCCTGGAGCTCCGCGATCGCGGTGTTCAGCTGCGGAACCGAGGCGCTGATGTTGGGGAGCTTGATGATGTTGGTGCCGGGCTCCTGGGTCAGCTCACCCAGCTCGGCCAGGTTATCGGGCACCTTCTGCTCGTCGGTCAACCGGTCGGGGAACGCGGCCAGGATGCGGGCGGCCACCGAGATGTCGCTCGTCGTGACGTCTATGTCGGCGGCGTCCACAAAGGTGCGGACGACCGGGAGGAAGGCCTCCGTGGCCAGTCGTGGTGCCTCATCGGTGAGGGTGTAGATGATCTTCTGTCTGCCTTGGGTCATGTCGGCTCTCTTCGTTTCAGGCTGATCGTGTTCTTGTGGAACGGCATCAGCACGCCTGCACCATCATCACCCGAGCCGGGTCGGCGTCGCCATAACCCCCGGTGTGGTCGATCGGTGCACATGCGCGTTCGGTGATCGTCTCGGCGTCACCCTGCACTGTGACCGACAGCGCACGCCTTCGCGGCGTTTTCCGGAGTTGGGGACCCCGACCGGGGCGTGCCGTCCGGGTCCGAAACGCAGCGTGCCGAACAGGCCTAGGCTCGTGGGACAGCTACAACCGAGGAGGCGTCGACGATGACGAATGTGGATCAACGGGCACGGGAACTGGCCGCTCTGCACGAGTCGGGTGACCTGATAGTCCTCCCCACCGTCTGGGACACCTGGAGCGCCCGGACCGCCGCGGCCGTGGGGTTCGACGGGCTCACCGTGGGGAGCCACCCGGTTGCCGACGCCATCGGGAGCGCCGACGGCGAACAGATGGATCTCGGTGATTACCTCGAGGTGGTGCGCCGGATCGCGGGATCGGTCGACCTCCCGGTGAGCGCGGACGTGGAATCCGGCTACGGACTCGCCCCGGACGAGCTGATCTCGCGGTTGCTCGACGCCGGCGCGGCTGGCGCCAACATCGAGGACGTGGTCCACGGTGAGGGCGACCGGGTCCGCGACAAGCACGAGCACGCCGACTACATCGCCGCCGCCCGCCGGGCGGCCGACGACGCCGGAGTGCCCTTCGTGATCAACGGCCGCACCGACGCGGTCAAGTTGGGCGGAGAGGTCTTCTCCGACCCGCTCGCCGAGGCGGCCGAGCGCATCGTGCTGATGGAGCAGGCGGGTGCGCGCTCGGTCTACCCGGTGGGCCTCACCTCCGCGGATCAGGTGACCAGGCTCGTCCGGGCGGTCTCGATCCCGGTCAACGTCACCGCTCATCCCGTGAAGGGCCACGGCGCCGGTGACCTGGCCGTCCTCAGGAACCTGGGGGTGCGGAGGGTCTCGTTCGGCCCGCTGTGGCAGATGTGGCTCACGAAGGTCTCCACCGAGCAACTCTCGTACTGGGCCGACCCCGACCGGTAGCGGGTTCCCACCCCAGGAAAGGGCGTCAGTCCGAGGCGCTCGGGCGTCTCCGGGCCGCTTTGGCCTGCGAGCGTCGACTCTTCGCATCCAGTCGACGTAGGCGCGACCCGTAGATCGGCCGTGTGGGCCGCCGGACGGTGTCGGGGGCGAGCGCCTCACGGAGCAGGGTCGTGAGCCGGTCCCGCGCGGCCCGCCGGTTCTGCCTCTGGGACCGGTGCTCCGACGCGGCGACGGTGAGGACGGTGCCCGCGAGGGACGGCGCGAGCCGGTCGAGCGCGCGGGCGCGTTGGGTGTCGCCCAGCGCCGTCGTCGTGGCGAGGTCCAGACTCAACTGCACGCGGGAATCCGTCGTATTGACACCCTGACCGCCGGGACCCGAGGACCGGGAGAACTGCTCGACGAGTTCGCCCGCGGGCACGTGGAGACCGTGGGGGAGGCCCGGACCGGGCATCACTCGCAGATCGTCCATGACGTCCAGTGTGCCGCTGCTGCGTTTCCCGGCATAACCCATGACCCACGCTGGTAAGGGATATCTTCACATCTGGCGATCCGTGCCGTCGGCACGAGGATCCGAGCCGGGCGCGAGGGGATGACGATGGTCGAGCAGGTCGGCGAACGAGCCGGGGGTAACAGGCGGGTCGTCGGGGTGGTCCTGGCGCTCGCGTCGATCGCCCTGGGGGCGCTGGTGATCCTGGCCCCTCTCGACCTCCCGGAGATCGTGAGGTTGGCGGGAGTCGGCCTCGTCGTCGTCGGACTCGCGACGGTGATCGGCGTCGACGGCGCCGGACACTCACGGCGCTGGGTGCGGATCCTCACCGGTGCGGCCATGGCCGCGGCGGGAATCGTGGTGCTGGTGTGGCAGTCCGCCAGCATTCGCAGTCTGCTGTGGGTCATGGTCACCGCGCTGATCGTGCACGGTCTCCACACGCTCGTGGCGGCGGTCCGGAGCGAGACCGACCGTCGGGTGGCGGGACTGTTCAGCGGCACCGCCGCCGTCTTGTTGGGGCTGTTGTGCCTGGTCTGGCCGGTCCTCGCGATCGAGTTGATCAAGTACGCGGTGGGCGCGTGGTTGGTGTTCGTGGGGCTGCGCGGGCTCCTGGATCCGTGGCTCCACCGACGTAGGGAGCGCGCGGCCGAGAGGGCGCAGCCGGGACTCCTCCGCCGATGGGGACGGACCATCCTCGCGGTGACGGTGTCCCTGGTGGTGGCCGCGCTCGCGATCGGCAGCGCGTTGTTGCTCCGCGGGGACGAGCGCCCGGCACCCGACGACTTCTACACCTCCTCCGAGCCCCTACCCGCCGAGGCCGGGGTACTGCTCAAGGCCGAGACCCTCACCGTGGGCGTTCCCCCCGGGGCCGATGCCTGGCGCATCCTCTACACCAGCACAGCGCCGGACGACACCGTGGTGGCCGTCAGCGGCATCGTCATCGCACCGAGCGACCGGACCCAGGATGCGCTCCCGCTGCTCAGTGTGGCGCACGGGACCACCGGGATCGTCCCGCGCTGCGCGCCGTCGCTGAGCCCCACACCGTTCGCCGACGGCGCGGGAGAGGCGCTCACGCAGATGGTGACCGAGCACGGCTGGGCAGGGGTGATCTCGGACTACGCGGGTCTGGGCACGCCGGGGATGCACCCGTACCTGGTCGGCCAGGTGGAGGCACGCAACGTCCACGACGCCTCCCTCGCCGCGCAGCAACTCGGCGGACTCAGTCTGAGCAGCGACACCGTGGTCTGGGGACACTCCCAGGGCGGTCACGGTGCGTTGTGGACCGGCCAGATCGCCGAGGACTACGCCCCCGGACTCACCGTGTTGGGCATCGCGGGGATGGCCCCCGCCACCGATCTCTACACCCTCGCCGAGATGAGCAAGGGCGAGGTGGGCGGCAAGACGGTCTCCGCCTACATCGCCCACTCGTGGAACGTGGTCTTCCCGGATTTGGATCTGGCCGGGCGGCTCAACCCGGGCACCGCGCACGGCGTGGAGAAGATCGGCGACCTGTGCTTCAACGAGCAGGACGCGATCGCAGCGCTGGTCCGGGGGACCCAGATCCCGGAGCAGGTGTTCCCCGATTCGGTGCTCGACGGCGATCTGGGTGAGAAGCTGCGGGAGAACTCGCCGACCGGCCCGTGGCCGGCGCCCGTGCTGATCGCCCAGGGGCTGGCCGACTCGCTGGTCAAACCGGCGATGCAGCAGGACTGGGTGGACGCCAGATGCGCGGACGGCGAACCACTCGACTACCGGACCTTCCCGGGCCGCGATCACAACGGAGTGGTCGCCGCGGACTCCCCGCTGACCCCGCAACTCGTCTCCTGGACCCTCGACCGCTGGAACCGGGTGGCGCCCACGCCCACCTGCTGAGTGGGCGGCTCGGGACCGTCGAGAGGGGCGACGGCGGCGGCGCGACCGCCATCCTCCCCAATAGACTGGTAATCACCACCCGCTTCTCGGATTCGAGGGACCGCACGATGGCACCGCACGACCCCGGCGTCGCCCAGGCCGCGCGGCGCGAGCCGTCGGCACTCGTCGGTCGGGTGCCCGAACCGCAGATCCACGTGATGAGTTGGAACATCCGCCGACCGGTGCCGGCCGTCATGGCACGGCCCGCCGACCGGTGGGATCGACGCGCGCCCGCGCTCCGGTCGCTCCTGGCTGCCGAGCGCCCGACGCTGCTCGGCGCGCAAGAGGTGCTGCCCGAACAGGCCGCGGTGATGCTGGACGCCCTGGGCCCCGGGTTCCAGGTCATCGGCCGGGGACGGGGCGCCGACGGGCGCGGGGAGGCCTCGCCGATCTTCTACGACTCGGCGAGACTGGAGCTGCTGGACTGGGACCAGATCGCGCTGTCGGACACTCCCACCCGCGCGGGTTCGGTGTCCTGGGGAAACCTCATCCCCCGGGTCACGGTGTCGGCGACGTTCCGCGATCGTCGGACCTCGCGCCACCTCCTGATGATCAACACCCACCTCGACCCGTTCTCCGCGCGCTCGCGGCTCCGATCGGCGCGCGCGATCGGAGACCTGGTGGCCGCCGCCGGCCCGTCGTCCGCTCGGGACACCCCGGCCGTGGTGACCGGTGACCTCAACACGCGCCCGGGGGGTGCGGCGGTGAGCGAGTTAATGCGCGACGGGATTCTGGTCGACACGTGGCACGGTGCGCGGACCCGCGTGAGCGAGGAGTGGGGAACGTACTCCGGCTACCGCGCCCCCCGCAGGAACGGCTCGCGCATCGACTGGATCCTCGCCTCGTCAGCGTTCAGGGTCACCCACGCCGCGATCAACCCGGTGCGGCCCGGCGGCGTGTGGGCGTCGGACCATCTGCCCGTCCACGCCGTGCTGAGTCTCGACGAAGGAGGTGTCGACGCGTGATCGACAACTTCCTGCGACCGGCGGAGAACCGTGCGCGGATGGGGGCGGACGCCCTGCGGATCCTCGGAACCCTCAGCGTCCTGGTGGCGCTGCTCCTCCACGGGCTGACCGACGCGGCCATCGTCGCGTTCGCGCTGCCGGGCCTGATGCTCCCGCGCTTCGTGGGAATGAGGCCGTGGGCGGATAGCGCTGTGTCGGTCACGTTGCTGGTGGCGGCGTGGAGCAACGTCTTCGACCTGTACACCCGTATCTGGTGGTGGGACATCGTGGTCCACTTCGTGTGCGCCGGAGCGCTCGCGGTGGTGACCTACCTCTTCCTCGCCCACCGCGGGATCGTCCCGGCGACCGCGGACGGTGGCGTCCCGGCCGTGGCGGCGGTGGTTCTCACCACCGCGTTCGGCCTGGCCCTCGGTGCGTTGTGGGAGATGGTGGAGTGGTTCGGCTACACCTACCTGACCGACCGGATCTACGTCACCCTCGACGACACGATCGGGGACATGGCCGCGGGTGGCCTCGGCGCGCTGGCGGCCGGCCTGCTCCTGGCGTACGGGCCCCGACTGTGGGACCCGACCGCCCTGCCCACCCGTCGGTCCCCGGACGCGGCCTCGCATTGCTAGGGACGTGACGCCGGAGCACCGGCCCGCACCACCTCCGCCAGGAGGGGGAAGAGCAGGACGGTGACCGCCCCCGCCGCCACCAACACGGAGGAGATCTCGCCCGTCATCAGGCCGTTGTTCACGGCGACCTCCGTGACCGCCACGATGATCGGCAGGCCCGTCGCCGCGTACAGGCCCACCCTCGCCCGCTCCCGCGGCCCGTCGAGACCGGGGCTCGCGTGGGTGACGGTCTCGCCCAGCCACACCCCTCCGCCACGGATGACGAGCATGCTCACGACTGCGGCCACCAGCACCCAGGGCGAGGCCGCCACCGCACCCAGGTCGATGCTCATGCCCGACACCACGAAGAAGGCGGGGATGAACACGGTGTAGCCGACGGTCTCCAGCTGGCGGAGCAGGACCGCGGCCAGGCCCCGGTCCGGGGACTGGCCACCCTCGCGCAGCTGGGCACCCAGGGAGTCGACCAGCCGACGCAGGATCATCCCGGCGGCGAAGGCGCCGAGCACCACGTCGAGGCCGAACACCGTGGCCACCACCATCATGGTGGCCAGGAGCAGGATCACCGTGCGCATGGCCAACTGGCCGGTGGAGGTGGTACCTCTCAGCAATGCCCGGCCGAGCGCGGGGATGTGCAGCAGGCGGGCGGGCACCGCCAGGATGACGAGGGCGGCTAGCAGGAACAATCCGACCGCCGCGATCGACGACTCGATGCTGCGGGTGCCGAGCAGCACCGCCATCACCAGGATCGGTCCCAGTTCCCCGACCGCTCCGTGGGTGAGGACGGCCCGGCCGACGGGGGTGCTGTCGTGACCCGACCCCTTGAGGATGGGCAGGAGCGTGCCGATGGCGGTGGAGGTGAGAAGGAGCCCGATCGCCACCGCGGTCTCCCAGCGTCCCGAGACCATCCACCCCACCCCGGCCGCGAGGACGAGACTCACGACCCAGGTCCCGGCCGCCCGGCGTCCGCTGCGCCCGGTGAGGGTGGAGACCTCGAGCTCGAACCCGGCAAGGAGGAACAGCATCCCCAGACCGAGCTCGGACAGGAGCGCGACCCCGCCGGATTCCACCGCGAGACCCAGACCGTGGGGGCCGATCACCATGCCGCCCACCAGGAGCAGCACCACACCGGGGATGAACGAGCGGGTGAACCCGGACAGCACCGGGGCCGCCCAGACGGCCAGGACGATCCAGAACAACGAGACGAGTTCGGTGGGGGATGCCTCGGAGGCCAGGATGGTGGTGGTCACGTCCGGCCTCTCGCTCGATCAATCAACGCGAGCTTAGTTGATTCGCCCGTGCGCGAGGTCGTGCGAGGGTGGGGAACATGACCACCTCGCCGCTCGACGTGTCCGACGGAGACCCCCGGTTGCTCCCCGGCTACAGGCGGACCTTCGGAGCGGGTCACCTGACACTCGGTCTGGGCTTCCCGCTGCGCACGCGTGCCGATCGGGGCGACGGCTCGGACCTCACCGAACAGATCGAGGTCGCCAGGGCCGCGGAGGCCGGGGGGTTCTCCGCCCTCTACGCCCGCGACATCCCACTGCGGGTCCCGTCATTCGGCGACGTGGGCCAGATCTACGACCCGTGGGTGTTCCTCACGTACGTGGCCGCGCACACCAGCCGGATCGCCCTCGGGACGGCGGCCGTCGTCCTCCCCGTCCGCCACCCCCTGCACGTGGCCAAGTCCGCGGCCAGCCTGGACCGCCTCTCCGGTGGCCGGTTCCTGCTCGGGGTGGCCTCCGGCGACCGGCCGGAGGAGTTCCGCGCGTTCGGCCTCGAACAGGGGCGGCGAGGGGAGAGCTTCCGCGAGAACCTGACCGTGATGACCCACGCCCTGACCACCGAGATGCGGGGGATCCGCTGGTCCGGGGGATGGATGCACAGCGCGGACGTGGTCCCCAAGCCCACGGCCTCCACGGTGCCGGTGATCATGACCGGCTCGTGCCAACAGAGCATCTCCTACCTCGCCGCCCACGGGCACGGGTGGCTGACCTACCCGCGCGACTTCGATGTCCAGCGACGGACCGTCGCGCGGTGGCGCGAGGTGGTGGCGCAAAGCCAGGAGACGGAGTCCGACGACGACGAGGTGTTCAGTCCCTTCGCGCCCTTCGCGCAATCGCTCCAGATCGACCTGGCCGACGACCCGGACGAGGCGGCGTCGCCGATCAGCTTCGGTTTCCGGATCGGCCACCGGCGTCTGGTCGAGCACCTGACGGACCTGCGGGGGATCGGGGTCAACCACGTCCTGCTGGGGCTCGCGGCCTCCCGCCGGCCGATCCGGGACGTCGTGGCCGAACTCGTCGACCACGTCGTGCCCCATTTTCCCGCGCTCGCACCCTAGCTGTGCTGACACCTGGTCCCGACGGCGCTGAGCTCGGTGTCTGCGTCCGGCACCGCGCGTCTGCCACACTCGAGCCACGGAGGCGGGAGACCGGACGGACCCGGGGAACGGCCACCGCCCGAACAGATCCGGAGGCGACGTGACCATCTCGATCCTGTGGTTCCGCCGCGATCTGCGGCTGTCGGACCACCCCGCGCTCCTCGCGGCCGTCGACTCCGCGGACGAGGTCCTGCCGGTGTTCGTCCGCGATCCGGCGCTGCACGACCGCGGAGCCGTCCGCACCGGACGGCTGGAGGCGTCGCTCGCCGCGCTGTCAGCCGACACCGGCGGCGCCCTCGTTCTCCGAACCGGTGACCCGGCCGAGGTGATCGCGGAACTCGCGGAGTCGGTGAACGCCGACCAGGTGCACGTGAGTCGTGAGTCCACCCCGTACGGCCGGCGCCGAGATGACCGGGTGCGCGAGCATCTGGCGCGCGAGGGCCGGGAGCTCGTCGAGACCGGGTCGCCCTACGCGGTCGGCCCGGGTCGGGTCCTCAACAAGACCGGCGAGCCGTACCGGGTCTTCACGCCTTTCTCCAAGGCCTGGCGCGACCACGGCTGGCCCGAGCCCGGCGCCCGTCCTGACGACATCGCGTGGGCCGCAGATCCCGATCCCGACGAGTCGCACGATCCCGACCCCGGGTCCCGCGATGCGGGAGACGGGGCCGAGGCGGGCGAGCAGGCGGCCCTGGAACGGTGGAGGGAATTCCTGCGTGACGACCTGATCTCGTACGGCGACCAGCGGGACCGGCCGGACCTGGACACCACGAGCCGACTGTCGGTGCATCTGAAGTACGGGGAGATCCACCCGCGGACGATCCTGGCCGAGCTCGCCGACGACTCCGCCGCGGACACCGAGGGGGCGCGGCGGTTCGTCACCGAGCTCGCGTGGCGCGAGTTCTACGCCGACGTGCTGTGGCACTGGCCCCGCTCGGCCTGGCGCGACCTGCGCGACACGCTGTCGGGCATGGAGTACGACGAGGGCCCCGAGACCGCCGTGCTGGTCGAGGCGTGGCAACAGGGGGTGACCGGTTACCCGTTCGTCGACGCGGGGATGCGGCAGCTGCGGGCGGAGGGGTGGATGCACAATCGGGTGCGCATGGTCACCGCGAGTTTCCTGGTCAAGGATCTGCACGTGTGGTGGCCGTCCGGCGCCCGGTACTTCCTCGACCACCTGAGGGACGGCGACCTGGCGTCCAACAACCACGGATGGCAGTGGGTGGCCGGGACCGGGACCGACGCCTCCCCGTACTTCCGGGTGTTCAACCCCGTCACCCAGGGGGTCAAGTTCGACCCCGACGGGGACTATGTCCGTCGGTGGATCCCCGAACTCGCGCATCTGACCGGCGCCGCGGCGCACGAACCGTGGCGGTCGGCGGACGGGTACGACCACGGGTACCCCGAGCGAATCGTGGATCACGCCGAGGAGCGCCGCGAGACCCTTCGCCGCTATGACCGCGCCAAGGGCGACGACGACTGAGGCGACGGGCCACCAGAGGAGTCGATACCGTGGAGTATGCGACGATTTCTTGTCCCGGTGGCGGCAGCGGCCCTCGTCCTGACCGGGTGCACCGGCGGAACCACTTCCGTCGACCCCGACGTCAGGGCGGGGCAGGCGCCGACCACCGCCGACACCTCCGAGGACTTCCAGGTGACCGAACACGGTGAGTTCGATCAGGGGTGGGCGATGAGTTTCCTCCCCGGGTCCGACCACCTGCTCATCACCCAGCGCGGGGGCGAGCTCCTGCTCCGCGACCAGTCCACGGGTGAGGTCACGGAGGTCGACGGGGTCCCGCCGGTGAACGACGGCGGACAGGGGGGCCTGCACGACGTGGCCCCGGGCGCCACCTACGCCGAGGACGGCACCGTCTACCTCAGCTGGGTGCGGGACCATCCCGCCGGCGCCCAGGGAGTGGTGGGCCGCGGGACCCTCGAGGCGGACCGCGCCGAGCTGACGGATCTCGAGGTGATCTGGGAGCAGGACCCCGCGGCCGGCAACGGACACTTCGCCCTGCGCCTGCTCGTCCACGACGACCATCTCTACGTGACCTCGGGGGACCGCCAGGAGCAGACCCCCGCCCAGGACACCGCCGACAACATGGGCGCAGTGGTGCGCCTGACCCCGGACGGGGATCCCGCGCCCGGTAACCCGTGGGCCGATGCGGGAGGGTCCGCCGCGCAACTGTGGACTATCGGCCACCGCAACCCCCTGGGGATCGCCGAGGACCCGCAGGGTCGGATCTGGGTGTCCGAGATGGGGCCCCGGCACGGTGACGAGCTCAACCTGCTCGCCGAGGGTGGCAACTACGGGTGGCCGGAGGCCTCGATGGGCAGGCACTACGACGGCGGCGACATCCCGGAACACGGTGACGACGACGGGTTCGTGCCGCCCGCCGCCTACTGGGTGCCCGCGATCTCCCCGGCCAACCTCCTGATCTACGGCGGGGACCGCTTCGACGGCTGGAACGGCAGCGCGCTCGTGGGCGGACTGTCCGGCCAGGTGCTGGTCCGCGCGGAGCTGCACGACCAGACCGCGACGGTCGTCCAGGAATGGGACATGGGCGCGCGGGTCCGCGCCCTCGCCGAGGCACCCGACGGGGCGATCTGGGTCCTCGAGGACGGGCAGGGCGGCCGACTGTTGGAGTTGACCCCGGTCTGACGTGCCGAGTCTGCTGTGGCCCGCGACCCGCCACCGCCTAGGGTGGCGGTATGACGCAGCAGACGGACAAGGCGCACGCGCACGACGGTGACGAGGCACACGCGCCCGACGGCGTGGACATCAAGCCCCGCAGCCGGGACGTCACCGACGGCCTCGAGAAGACCGCGGCGCGGGGAATGCTCCGTGCGGTGGGGATGGGCGACGACGACTGGGTCAAGCCCCAGATCGGAGTGGCCTCCTCGTGGAACGAGATCACCCCGTGCAACCTCTCGCTCGACCGCCTGGCCAAGGCGGTCAAGGAGGGCGTGCACTCGGGCGGCGGGTACCCGCTCGAGTTCGGCACCATCTCGGTGTCCGACGGCATCTCGATGGGGCACGAGGGCATGCACTTCTCGCTCGTGTCCCGCGAGGTGATCGCCGACAGTGTGGAAACGGTGATGAGCGCTGAGCGGCTCGACGGGTCGGTGCTGCTCGCCGGTTGCGACAAGTCGCTGCCGGGGATGCTCATGGCCGCCGCGCGGCTCGACCTCGCCGGCGTCTTCCTCTACGCGGGGTCCACGCTGCCGGGCTTCGCGACCCTCTCCGACGGCACGGAGAAGCAGGTCACCATCATTGACGCGTTCGAGGCCGTCGGGGCGTGCTCGCGCGGTCTGATGAGCCGTGAGGACGTCGACACCATCGAACGGGCCATCTGCCCCGGAGAGGGTGCGTGCGGCGGCATGTACACCGCCAACACCATGGCGAGCGCGGCCGAGGCCCTCGGCATGTCCCTCCCGGGGAGCGCGTCCCCGCCCGCCCCGGATCGCCGTCGCGACGACTACGCTAAAGCGAGCGGAGAGGCGGTCGTCGAACTCCTGCGTCGGGGGATCACCGCCCGCGACATCATGACCAAGGAGGCGTTCGAGAACGCCATCGCCGTCGTCATGGCCTTCGGTGGATCGACCAACGCCGTGCTGCACCTGCTCGCGATCGCCAGTGAGGCGGAGGTCGATCTGACCCTCGACGACTTCGCCCGCATCGGCGCGAAGGTGCCACACCTCGCGGACGTCAAGCCGTTCGGCGCCCACGTGATGACCGATGTCGACCGGATCGGCGGGGTGCCGGTGGTCATGAGGGCCCTGTTCGACGCGGGCCTGCTGCACGGCGACTGCCTCACCGTCACCGGACGCACCGTCGCCGAGAACCTCGCGGACATCGCCCCGCCGGACCCGGACGGGTTGGTGCTGCGTGCGATGGCGGAGCCGATCCACCCGACCGGCGGCATCACGATCCTGCGCGGGTCACTCGCCCCGGAGGGCGCCGTGGTCAAGTCCGCCGGCTTCGACTCCGACGTCTTCGAGGGAACGGCCCGGGTCTTCGAGCGGGAACGCTCCGCGATGGACGCGCTGGAGGACGGCACGATCACCTCCGGGGACGTGGTGGTGATCCGCTACGAGGGGCCCAAGGGCGGCCCGGGCATGCGCGAGATGCTCGCGATCACCGGCGCCATCAAGGGCGCCGGCCTCGGCAAGGACGTCCTGTTGATGACGGACGGACGGTTCTCCGGCGGGACCACCGGTCTGTGTGTCGGCCACATCGCTCCCGAGGCGGTGGACGGCGGGCCGATCGCGTTCGTGCGAGACGGTGACCGTATCCGCCTCGACGTCTCCCGCGGGACGCTCGATCTCCTGGTCGACGAGGCCGAGCTGGCGCAGCGGCGCGCGGGATGGGAGCCGCTCCCTCCCCGGTACACCCGAGGCGTACTGGCCAAGTACTCCAAGCTCGTGCAGTCGGCCTCGACGGGCGCGATCTGCCGGTGAGACCCCGCGGCAGCAGGTGACCCGCGACGGTGGGTACGCCCACCGGTGCATGGCCCGGGCGCTCACGCCCGGGTCATGCGTTCGCCCTATCTCGCATCGGGGTCCGGCTGGTGGATGCCGAACACGTTCCCCTCGGTATCGAGGAAGTAGCCCTGCCACGCCATACCCGGCAGGGCGTGCTTGTCCATGGCCACCGTCCCGCCGGCCTCGAGGATCGCGCGGGCGGTGGCGTCGAAGTCCCCGCACCCCATCGTGAGCACCGCGCCGGTGACGGGCGATCCTGTCGCGGGGGCGTCGCCGCGGCGCTGCATGATCGCGCCGTTGATGCCCGGTTCGTCCTCGGGGCCGGAGGTCACGCCGAAGTACGGTGACCCGGCGAAGTCGCTCCAGTCCTGGTAAGTCCAACCGAAGACGGCTGCGTAGAACGCACACGCCCGGGCAGGATCGGACGCGTGGATCTCGAAGTGGATGGGACGGGACACGGCGGGCTCCTCACATCGGAGATCTGGTCGGGTCAGTCGAGTACGGTGCCGTCGTCGAGGTGCGACAGCGAGCCGCCCCCGGGGCGCTCACCGGTGGCGAGGTAGATCACGCGGTTGGCGATGCTCACCGTGTGATCGGCGAACCGCTCGTAGTAGCGGGCGAGCAGGGCCAGGTCCACGGCCGCGACCGAGCCGTGCGGCCAGTCCTCGGCGGAGATCTGCCTCATGAGCTCCGCGTGGAGTGAATCGACGGCGTCGTCCTCCGAGTCGAGCGATCGAGCGAGGCGGACGTCCTTGGTGGGCAGCAGCCGCCCGAGGTTCCGGGCCATGGCCGAATCCCGCTCGGCGAACTCACGGATAGTCGGGACGACCGGGCCGGGCACGACCGGCTTGGGGTGCCGGCGGCGGGCGACGCGAGCGATGTGTCCGGTGAGGGCGGCCATCCGGGTGAAGTGCTCGACGATGTAGATGCCGGAGACCACCTGACGCAGATCGCGGGCCACGGGCGCTTCGAGCAACAGCAGGTCGAAGGCGTGCTGCTCGCTGTCCTCCCGGAGATCCTCCACCTCGGCCGCGCCGTCGATCACCTCGGTGGCCGCGACCTCGTCCCCCTCGAGAAGCGCCACGGTGGCGAGGTCGAGGAGTCGATTGTTCATCTCGCAGAACCGGACCAGCTGGTCGGAGAAGTCATCGAGCTTGGTGTGCAGGACGGTGCGCATCCCACGACTCTAGTGGCGGGGCGCGATCACCGCGATCGGTCGCGGGACCGTCGATAGTCCGAACGCCCGGGTCAGTGGTCCCGCAGAGCCTCGATCAACTCGTCCTTGTTCATGGACGAGCGCCCCTCGATCCCGATCTCCCTGGCCCGGTCGCGGAGATCATCGACGGTCCAGTCCTCGTACGAACCGGCCTTGCCGCCCTTGTGTCCGACCTCGGACCGGGATTCCTTGGCCGAGGCGTTGGCGATCCGGGCAGCCTTCTCCTTGCTCGCCCCGTCGTCTCGCAGTGCCTGGTAGACCCTCTCGTCCTTGATGTTCGACGATTGCTGGTCGTTCTTCTTCTGGGCCACGATCCCTCCCCGGTCGCCTGCGGAACTGTGTGTGGGCTCCCATGGTCACCTCGACCGCACCCGGGAGCCACCGCTCGGACCCTATCGCGGCGTCCGGACCCGGCGCAGGCCCTCAGACCCGGCGCAGCTCGGAAGACAGGTGGTGGGTCATGGGTACCCCGACCGCGGCCATGGCGAACGACGTGACCAGCCTGTCCCCGGTGAGCTCGTACCGGCGCGTGGTGGCGTCCACCTGCTTGGCGGTGGCGCTGCTGGACACCCGGGCCGTCAGTTCCAGGACGAGCCTGTCCGCCTCGGCGACGACCGTCCCCTCCGCGAGCTCGGTCTGCCCCATAGGCTGCGCCAGGATCATCTCCGCGGTTCCGACAACGGGAATGCGCAGGTATCCCGTCTCGGTGTGCATGGGCGTGCCGTCCGGGCTCCACGACCGCTGGACGTAGTGCAGGAACGGCTTTCCGACATCCGTGAAGACCACCTCGTCGGTATAGGTGAAGTCCTCGATGGTGGGATACTCGCCCGCGCCGTCGCCTCTCCACGTCCCGAGTAGTGCGGCGACGGGGGCGAGCGACGGGACCAGTTCCATGCCCACGAGACTAGGCGACGCCGGCGTCCCACACCGGTTGACCGTGGCCGTCGAGCCGGATTCCCTCGCTCGGACTGTGCCCGGTGATCGTGCCGGTGTGCATGAGGTGTCCAACGGCCACTCCGTGGACCGTGGTGGTCACATCGGCCACGATCCTGCGATGGCAACGCCACCACACGGATTCCGAACACATGACCACTGTGCGACGGGCCCGGGCGTCCTCGACGACCAGCCCCAGCGCGTCACAGAACTCTGGGGTGCGGGTCCACTCGGAGTAGGCGCGAAACGCTTCCACGCGCCACCAGGTGTCCGGTGAGTCGCGGCGCTGCTCAGCCGTGAGGGTGCGGCGGCCCCCGAGGTGCTCTTCCCAGCGGTAGTCGATGCCGACGGCCCTGGTGAGCTCCCGGACCGCCCCCGTCGCGGCGGCGGGGTTGGCCCGGCTTCCGGGGAACCGGCGGATGTCCACCAGGAGTTCGATCCCGGCGCCGGTGAGCAACGCGCCGAGGTCGTCCCCGGCCAGCCGACCGTGCCCCACGGTGAGGAGCATCAGAGCTCCGCGCCCCCGGTCCCGGACCCCTCGGCGGGTGCGGAGCCGGACTCAGGCTCTCCCCGCCGTCGGGGGACCACGTGGGCGACGGCCACCACCACGGCACCGACGACCAGCCCGAACACCAGCGAGCAGAGGGTGTTGACCAGCCATCCGAGAACGCCCCCGACTCCCGCGACCGCGGCGGCGGGCTCCTCGAGGAGGTGGACCAGATGGTAGGGAGCGGTCGCCCCGAGCTCGTCCATTCCCACCAGCAGTATGTGTCCGCCGACCCACAGCATCGCGAGCATCCCGACGAACGAGATCACCTCGAGGACCGTCGGCATCGCCTTGACCAGGCCGTTCCCGAACCGCTGGGTACCGGGGGACGGCTTGCCGGCGAGATGCAGCCCGATGTCGTCCATCTTGACGATCACCGCGACCACCCCGTAGACGAGCGCGGTGATGAGTACCCCCACCACGACCAGGATCGCCGCGCGGATCCAGAAGGGCTCGTCGGCCACCTCGTTGAGCGCGATCATCATGATCTCGGCGCTGAGGATGAAGTCGGTGGTCACCGCGCCACGGACCATCCGCTTCTCCGCGTCCGGGCCCTTCTCCACGACCGGCGTGGCCTCCTCGTGGTGTCCTGAGATCCGCTCCCACACCTTCTCGGCGCCCTCGTAGCAGAGGTACGCACCGCCCAGCATGAGCAACGGGGTGAGGATCCACGGTACGAACTGGCTGAGGATGAGGGCGAAGACGATGATGATCGCCTTGTTGCCCAACGAGCCCATGGCGATCCGACGGATGATGGGCAGTTCCCGTGACGGCTCCACGTCGCGGACGTACTGCGGCGTCACCGCGGTGTCATCGACCACCACTCCGGCGGCCTTGATGCTGGCGCGTCCGGAGGCGGCCGCGATGTCGTCGGTGCTGGCCGCGGCCATCCGGGCCAGGACGGCGACGTCGTCGAGCAGGGCGGCGAGACCACCGGCCATGATCACCTCACTGGGGCGGGCGGGAGAAGTCCCCGCCGACGGGACTAGCCGAACCGCGGGCGGGTCGGATCGTCACAGGGTAGCCCCGAATCAGCCCTCCACGGCGTCCAGGACCCACCTGAGTGTCGACACTCCGGCCCGTCCGAGGAGCAGGGCCGCATTCCGGGAGCCGAAGGGGCCGTCTGGCAGGCCGAGCGACCCGCGTGCCCAGGCAGGTAGCGCCGCGACCGCGCCCTCACGGAGCATCGCGTAGGCGGGTCTCGCGGTCCATCCCACGGGCGGCTCGTCCAGCAGGAAGTGCCGGGCGTCGAGCGCGGCCGGGGACGCCTCGAGCTCGGGCCGGTACTCCTCGAGTGCTGCGGCGAGTTCAGCGACGGTCGTCGGGACGCTCCTCGCCCCAAGCATGATCCCGGTACGTGACGCCTGCCGCACGTACTCGTCCTGCCGCCCCGGCGTGAGAGGGGCGCGACCGTACAGGCGATGGCACTCGAGGAAGCTCCAGATCTCGGCCACGTGGACCCACCTCAAGAGGTGTGGGTCGCGGGCGTCATAGGGACGACCGCGATGGTCGACGCCGACCACGGACCGGTGCATGCCGTTGATCGCCCGGATGAGGTCGGTCGCGTCGGAGATCGTCCCGAACGTCGTCGTGGCGATGAACTGGGACGTGCGCTGGAGCCTGCCCCAGGGGTCCCCGCGGTAGTCACTGTGGTCCGCCACCCCTGCCATGGCCAACGGGTGCAGCGACTGCAGCAGCAGAGCCGTCAGTCCGGCGGCGAACATGGAGGCGTCGCCGTGCACCGCGTAGATCGCGTCCCCGGGAGAGTTCCAGCGATCGCCCTCGGAGTGCCAGATCCGTTGCCGTTGCTCGGCGGCGTCATCCCCGGCGATCCGGGAGCGCACCATCAGCCCGGCCCGGCGACGGGCAGCGGTCAGCAGTCGGGACGCCGTGGTCGTCGTCACCGGCATGTCGGGCACCACCTCGGGGGTCGGGCGTGAGGGCCACCCTACGCCCGGTGCGGCCGACGCCGACCGCTAGTCGAACTGCACCTCGGTGACCCCGTCGATGTAGGTGATGACCCCGCCCTCGAAGGTGGAGATCCATCCGCCATCGGTGGTGGCCTCGTCCGCGGTGGGGAAGCCCAACTCGCTGCCAGGCCCGCCTTCCTCGAGGTACGCGGCGAGAATCTCACCCTGCACCACGAAGGCGCGCCCCGTCGGGGTGAGGACGACCGCCCCGCGTTCGAAGTCCGTGATCGAACCTCCCTCTACATCTGAGGCGGGGCCGGTCGCCCGGCCCAGCTCGCCGGTCTCACCGCCGAGGTCGCGCCAGCGGTCCGCCACCGGCGCGGGGATGTCGATCATGGACTCGGCGGGCCCGGGAACAGGGGCGGAGGGCGTCGTGGTCAGTACCGCGGACGTGGTCGGTGACGCCCCCGCCGGCCCGGTCTGATCCTGCTGATCGTCCGACCCGCAGGCGGAGAGCCCGGCGGTGGCGGCGCCGGCGACAGCGACTGTGGCGAGGGCGCGCGTGATCATGTTCATGCACGCAGATCTTAGTCGCTGGCGGGTCGAGGCGGTTTTCGTTGCCGGATCGCGACGAGCCAGGGTGTTCCGCGAGGCGCGCGGCGGGTGGACACTGGATCCGGGCCACGCCCGCGCGGGCTGGAGGAAGGATCGAGATGACGACATTCGTCACGTGCCTGTGGTTGGACGGCCAGGCGGAAGAGGCTGCGGAGTTCTACTGCTCGGTCTTCCCGAACTCGCGCGTCATCGCGGTCGACGAGACGCCCATCGACACCCCGGGACCGAAGGCCGGCGAGGTCCTGACCGTGGAGTTCGAGCTCGACGGACGGGCATTCCTCGCGCTCAACGGCGGCCCGGGGGTCGAGTTCACCGACGCGATCTCGCTGGAGATCAGGTGCTCCGACCAGGCCGAGATCGACCACTACTGGGACGGCCTCCTCGCTGGAGGCGGACGAGAGATGCAGTGCGGGTGGCTCATCGACCGCTTCGGCGTGCGGTGGCAGGTCGCACCACACTCGCTGTACGAACTGTGGCGGTCGGGGGACCAGGCCGCCGCCGCACGGGCCTTCACCGTGATGATGGACATGGTCAGACTCGACGTGGCGGCTCTGGAGAGGGCTGCCCGGGGAGCCTGACGAGGTCGTCGGGGCGCGGACGCGCGCGCCGGTCAGAGCCCGGGGCGTTTACCGATCGTCAGCGTGACCTCGCCGGTGTGGGCGAAGAAGTCCTCGCCCTTGTCGTCGACGACGATGAACGCGGGGAAGTCCTCCACGTCGATCTTCCACACCGCCTCCATGCCGAGCTCCTCGTACTCGATCACCTCGACGTGCTTGATGCAGTCCTGCGCCAGCCGCGCCGCGGGGCCGCCGATCGAACCGAGGTAGAACCCGCCGTGGGTCGCGCAGGCATCGGTGACCTGCTTCGAACGGTTCCCCTTGGCCAGCATGACCATGGATCCGCCCGCCGCCTGGAACTGCTCGACGTAGGAGTCCATTCTGCCGGCGGTGGTGGGACCGAACGACCCGGACGGCATGCCCTCCGGGGTCTTGGCGGGGCCCGCGTAGTAGACCGGGTGGTCCTTGAGGTACTGGGGCATCTCCTCGCCGGCGTCGAGCCGCTCCTTGATCTTGGAGTGGGCGATGTCGCGGGCGACGACCAGGGGACCGGTGAGAGACAACCGCGTCTTGACCGGATGCTTGCTGAGCTCGGCGAGGATCTCGGGCATGGGCTTGCTGAGGTCGATCTTCACCGCGGCACCCTTGCCGGTACCGGACACGCCGTGGGTCGCGGCGTCGAGCTCCGCGTCGGTGGTCGCGGGCAGGAACCGGCCGGGGTCGAACTCGAGCTTCTCGAGGAACACGCCCTCCGGCGTGATCTTGGCCTTGGCCTGACGATCGGCGCTGCAGGACACGGCGATCGCGACGGGGAGCGACGCCCCGTGGCGGGGGAGCCGCACCACGCGCACGTCGTGGCAGAAGTACTTGCCGCCGAACTGCGCTCCGATCCCGATCTGCTGGGTCAGTTCGAAGACCTTCTCCTCCAGCTCCACGTCGCGGAACCCGCGGCCCGACATGGCGCCCTCACGGGGGAGTTCGTCAAGGTAGTGGGCCGAGGCGAGCTTGGCGGTCTTGACCGCGAACTCGGCCGAGGTCCCGCCCACCACGATGGCCAGGTGGTAGGGCGGGCAGGCCGCGGTGCCGATGGAGCGGATCTTCTCCTCGATGAAATGCATCATCCGCTCGGGATTGAGGATCGCCTTGGTCTCCTGGTACAGGAAGGACTTGTTGGCCGATCCGCCGCCCTTGGCCATGAACAGGAACTTGTAGCTGTTCTCGTGGCCGGGAGTGGTGTCCGCGCCGATCTCGATCTGGGCCGGGAGGTTGCTCCCGGTGTTCTTCTCGTCCCACATGGTCAGGGGGGCGTTCTGCGAGTAGCGCAGGTTGAGGCGGGTGAACGCGTCGTACACACCGCGAGCGACCGCCTGCTCATCCGGGCCCGGGGTCAACACGTGCTGACCGCGCTCGCCTTTGACGATCGCGGTGCCCGTGTCCTGGCACATCGGCAGCACCCCGCCGGCGGCGATGTTGGCGTTCTTGAGCAGATCCAGAGCGACGAACTTGTCGTTGTCACTGGCCTCGGGGTCGTCGAGGATCTTGGCGACCTGGGCGAGGTGGTCCGGGCGCAGGTAGTGCGAGATGTCGTGCATCGCCGTCTCGGTGAGCAACCGGATCGCCTCGGGGTCCACGCGCAGGAACGTCGTGCCGTCCGGGCCCTCGACCGTGGACACGCCCTCGGTGGTCAGGAGGCGGTACTCGGTGGTGTCCGCACCGACCGGGAGGAGGTCCTCATAGACGAACTCGGGCATTGACGCTCCTGATTCCTGAGACGCGGCTAACACTCCGGTCCAGGGTAATCGCCCGATCGCGCAGGTCAGAATCGGGTGTCCCGCAGGGGGACGAAGCGGTATCCGCCGTGGTCGGTGACCTCGAGGTCCCCTGTACCGCGCCGTACCCGGTGCATGACGTCCCCCCAGGGCGCGACCATCACGCCGCCGTCGGCGAGCTGATCCACCAGATCCCGCGGGAGGGCATCGCCCATGGCCGAGACGAGGATCCGGTCGAACGGGCCGTGCTCCGGCAGACCCAGCACGCCCGGCCGGGCCTGGTGAACCGACACCCAGGACTGGGGGATCGCCGCCCGCGAGCGCTCGACCAGCTCAGGCACCAACTCGACCGCGAACACAGCAGACTCCGGGCCGCCGAGCTCTCCGAGGATCGCCGAGGTCCAGCCGCTGCCGGAACCGACGTCGAGGACCCTCATCCCGGGGAAGGGTTCGAGAAGGGTCAGCATGTCCGCCACGGTGGAGGGCTGGGAGTTGGTCTGCCCGAAGCCGATGGGCAGCGGCGCGTCGCGGTGGTGCTCGCCCGCGACCTCCGGCGGAAGGAACCGGCGACGGTCCTGGGCGCGCATCGCCCGGCGGATCTCCGAGGTGGGCATGACGGCCTCCGTTCACCGGGGGTGTGGGTCCGAGGGTAGACCTCTGCGGGGTCCTGACGACGACGACACCGGGGCCCCGGGCGCGGGTGAACGGCTCTCCGCGCTCCGTAGGCGGCACTAGTGTCGTGGCATGCGCTTCGGACTCTTTCTCCCCCAGGGCTGGCGTCTCGACCTGGTGGACGTTCCTCCCGCCCGTCACTGGCCGGTCATCACCGACCTCGCCTCCCGTGCGGACGCGGGCCCGTGGGAGTCGGTGTGGGTGTACGACCACATGCACACCGCGCCGCTCACCACGGGTGAGGCCACCCACGAGGCCTGGACGCTGATGTCCGCGCTGGGCGCGGCGACCACCCGGGTCCGGCTCGGTCAGATGTGCACCTGCATGGGGTACCGCAATCCCGCGCTGCTGGCCAAGATGGCGTCGACAGTCGACCACATCTCCGGCGGTCGGGTCGAGATGGGGATCGGCGCCGGGTGGTACGAGCACGAGTGGCGGGCATACGGCTACGGCTTCCCCTCCGCGGGCGAGCGGATCGCGATGCTCGACGAGGGCGTGCGCATCATGCGCGACGCCTGGGCCGACGGCATCGTCTCGCTCGAGGGTGATCAGTACCGGGTCGACGGCGCCATCGTGCAGCCCCGACCACTGCAGGACGGCGGCATCCCGATGTGGATCGCGGGCGGCGGCGAGCGCAAGACGCTGCGGATAGCCGCCCGCCACGCCGACTACACCAACTTCGACGGCAGCCCCGAGGGGTTCGCCCACAAGTCGCAGGTCCTCGCACGGCACTGTGCCGACCTGGGTCGGGACCCGTCCGAGATCACGCGCACCGCGAACTACAACGTGGCGGTGGGGGAGACGGAGGAGGACGTCGCCGACAGACTCGGGTTCCTCCGCGACCGCATGGCCCGCCACGTCGGGCAGGACGAGGCGGACCGTCAGCTCGGCGCGTACCGCGGCCTGCCCGCGGTGGGCACGCCCGAGCAGATCGTGGACAAGCTCCGCGAACTCGAGTCGCTGGGGATGACCTACGGCGTCTTCTACTTCCCCGAGATCGCCACCGACACCTCCGGCCTCGAGCTGTTCGAACGAGAGGTCATCCCGGCCCTGGCGTGACCCGCGGCCCGAGCCGACGTCCCCATCATTCCTGACGACCGGAGTGTGACCCGCGATGAAGGACATCCACTACGAGGAACTGCCGCCCGAGGCGGTTCTCGATCACGTCACGCCGGGGATGCACATCATCTCGCCGATCCAGAACGCGGCGCCCCCGGCTCTGCTGCGCGCCCTCGACGCGGGCGCGGAGGCACTCGAGAACGTCACCGTCCACCACATGGACCCCTGGGAGTCGCTGCCGTTCATGGAGGGTGCGTACCCCGGAAAGCTCAGGCACGTGGACTACTTCCTCGGCCCGGGGTCTCGGAAGAACTTCCACGAGGGCAGGTGCGATCTGGTGCCGGTCGACTTCGCCCAGGTCCCCGCGACACTGCGGGAGTTCAGCCCACCCGGGCTCGCGATCACCACGGTGTCCGAGATCGACGAACACGGGTTCTTCTCGATGGGCACCAACGCCGATTACGTGGCGTCCTTCATCGGGCAGGTGCCGTTCTTCGTCGAGGTCAACGCCGCCATGCCGCGGACCTTCGGGCGGAATCACATCCACATCTCCCAGGTCGTGGGGGTGACCCGGAACGACGCGCCGATGATCACCATCGACCCGCCGGTGCCCGGTGAGATCGAGCACGCGATCGCTGATGTCATCGCCGAGCGGGTACCCGACGGGGCCTGCCTGCAGCTCGGCGTCGGCAAACTCCCCAACGCCGTGCTGTCCCGTCTCACGGGACACGAGAACCTGGGGATCCACACCGAGGCGCTGTCGGACGGGGTGATGGACCTCGTGGACGCCGGCGTCATCGACGGTTCGCGGAAGACCGGTAGGCCGTACAAGCACGTCACCACCTTCGCGGTGGGGTCACAGAAACTCATGGACTGGTTGCACAACAACCCCTCGGTCGCCATGTTGCCGGTGGACATCGTCAATGACCCGCGGGTGATCGGTCAGGAGCACAATCTCCACTCGATCAACGCGACGAGCGAGGTCGATCTCTACGGTCAGGCGGCATCGGAGACCATCGGGGGTCGGTACTGGTCCGGCGCCGGTGGGCAGGCGGACTTCGCGAGGGGGTGCAGGTTCTCGCCCGGTGGCCACGGGTTCATCGTCACCCCGTCCCAGACCTCCCGGGGGATCAGCCGCATCACCCTCTCGCTGACGCCCGGCAGTCCCGTGACGACCCACAAGAACATCATTGACAGCGTGGTCACCGAGTACGGGATCGCCACGCTCAGGGGTCGGTCGGTGTCCGACCGGGCGGCCGCGCTGATCGCGATCGCCCACCCGGATCACCGCGATCGTCTGAGTCGGGAAGCCCGCGAGGTCGGCCTGGTGTCGCGAACCCTGCATTGACAGGGGCCGGACCACCTCCGGCGTCCGCGCGCCCACCGGTGGCAGGTGGTCAGGCGGGGGGCTACGTTCCGGGTGGAATGTGACCCCTGGAATCGGAGGCTGTTATGGACCCCATCATCTGGATCGTCATCGGGGTGGTCGCCCTGGTCGTGATCATCGCACTCATCGCGCTGGCTACGAAGAACAGCAACCGCAAGAAGCTGGGCGAGGCCGCCGAACTGCGGAAGGACGCGCGCGAGCGGGAGCAGCAGCTCGAACGCCAGCACTCCGTCGCCCGTGAACAGGAGCACCGCGCGGGCGCGGCGGAGCAGGAGGCGAAGGCGAAGGCCGCGGAGGCGGACCGGCTCCGCGCGGAGGCCGAGCAGCATCGTTCCGTGCTCGACGAGCAGCGTCAGGACGTGCGGCGCATGGAGGAGCACGCCGACAAGCTCGACCCCAAGCACCGCGCCGACGCGCCGGTCGGTGACGCCGGCCCGGACCGGGCCGCGGACCGCGAGTCCGTCGGGCACGACAGTCGGACCGACGCCCGGAGCACGGGCCAGGCCGACGCCCGGACCACGGGCCGTACCGACGGCCTCGGGGTCGCTACGCCGACCGGGACCGCCGGCTCCGACACCGGTGGTCGGCACGCTCAGCCCGAGGAGCTCCACGGCCTCGACAAAGGCCCGGCCGGGCGTCACCCACAGGACGTGGACCCGGCCGCCCGCCCGGACGACGAGCCGGGAGTCGTGGACAAGATGCTCGGTCGGACCGGCCGGGACGACCAGACGCGCTGACCCCTCGGGGTCTTCAGCGGAGCTCGGGCCCGCGGGACGTGGTCCCGCGGGCCCGTCGCGTCCCGGTGCTCAGGTCTCGGTGGGGTCAGACCCGGTCCCCCGGAGCCGAGGCGATCTTGACCCGCTCGCCGAACAGCGGACCGTACAGGGCCCCGGCGATGAGCGCGCCGAGGATCGGGGCCACCCAGAAGAGCCACAGCTGGCCGACAGCCCCGTCGCCGTTGAAAAACGCGACGGCGGTGGAGCGGGCCGGGTTCACCGAGGTGTTGGTGATCGGGATCGAGATGAGGTGGATGAGCGTCAGCGTCAGACCGATCGCCAGCGGCGCGAATCCGGCGGGTGCCCGGCGATCCGTGGCGCCGAGGATCACCCAGATGAAGATCGCGGTCAGCACGACCTCGATGATCAGGGCCGACAGCAGACCGTAACCATCCGGTGAGTTCGCCCCGTAGCCGTTCGCGGCCATGTGCCCCGTCGCCTCGAAGCCCGCCTTGCCCGACGCCACCACGAGAATCAGTGCGCCCGCGGCGAGGCCACCGACGAGCTGGCTGACGATGTAGACGGGTGCCTTGGACCAGGGCAGGCGTCCCGCGGTCGCCGCGCCGATGGTTACGGCAGGGTTGAAGTGGCCTCCCGAGAGGTGGCCGAGGGCGTACACCCCGGTCAGGACGGTCAAACCGAAGGCCAGGGAGACCCCGAGGTACCCGACGCCCACGGGGACGTCCCCGGTGTCGGCGGTGGCCACCTGGACGGCAGCGAACACCGCGGTGCCGCACCCGCCCAGTACGAGCCAGAAGGTGCCTATCATCCCGCCGCGATCACGGCCGTCCCGGGAGGCGTGGCGGGGGAAGCGTCGGGTGGAGTACTCGGGGACGTGTCGGACATGAGCTGACCTCCGGTCGTGATCTCCCGGGGACGGGAGGCGGGACCGCGATGTTGACGACCCTCGCGGGAAAGACGCTAGCGCGGCGGTGAGGATCCCGCGCCGATTTCGCGACCCCTCGCATCGCCCAGGCGATGTGACGCCGCGGTCAGGGCGCCAGGAGAGACGGCAACGCCTGCCCGGCGGTGGCGCGCAGGTGTACGGTCGCCTGATGCGGAAAGCCCGGAGGCCCGGGGTTCACCTCGACCAGCGGTACTCCCCGGTCAGCGGCGAGGCCGGGGAGCGACGCGGCGGGGTGGACGAGGCCGGAGGTTCCGACGACGAGGACCGCGGATGCGGTCGAGATCGCGGAGACGGCGGCGTCCCAGGGCTGCCGGGGGAGCATCTCCCCGAACCAGACCACGCCCGGTCGTGCCCGCCCACCACACCGGGAGCACGACGGCGGGGCGAGCCGGTCCACGGGCTCTGACGGCGCGGGGCCCACCTCGATCGCCGTGCCACACACGTCGCACCGGTGGGCGAAGAGGCTGCCGTGGAGATGGTGGACATCGGCGGTCCCGGCCCGTTCGTGCAGGTCGTCCACGTTCTGCGTCACCACGGTCACGCGGCGCTCCCCGGCGGCCCGCGTGATCGCGAGATGTCCGGCATTCGGCTCGGCGGAACCGACGAGGTGCTCGCGCCAGCGGTACCAGGCCCACACCGCCTCCGGGTCGCGGTCCCAGGCCTCCGGTGTGGCGAGCGCGGCGGGGTCGTGGTGTGCCCACAATCCCGTCTGCGCGTCCCGGAAGGTGGGAACTCCGCTCTCCGCGCTCATCCCGGCGCCCGTGAGAACGACGAGAGGCCCGCCGCCGGCGAGGGTGAGACGGGCCTTGGTCGTCGTGTCGGGGTCCACGTCAGGGTGGGGCAGGTCGGGCCCCACGCCGCCGGGGGTCACGGGACGAACGCGGAACCCACCAGCGGCAGGGAGACACAGTTGGAGGTCCCTCCACCGGGGAGGGTGGTCGTGACGCCACCCTGCAGGAGCATCAGCACCTGGCCCGGGCCGGTGTCGGCGACGCCGTTGAGGGTCGCCGGACCACCCTCGTTGATCCCGTTGTAGGTGAGCACCGTGGTGCCCCGTCGACCGTTGTTGATGTTGAACCAGTCCACCGTCATGGGCTGCACCTGCTGCGGCGCGACCCCCTCGGTGCCGAGAGCGGTGAAGACGAAGCCGAGCTGGCCGCCCGGGATGCCGGGTAGGGGGAGACCGGCGGGGCCCGGCACGGCGGTCGCGGCGCCGACCGCGGTCTGCTCCCCGTCGATGCAGTTCTGCATGATCGTCGGATAGGCGAACTGGGCGATCACCGGCCCGTTCTCGGGGATCGGGGTGCCCGGCTCACCGGACCCCCGGAAGAATCCGACCAGTCGGGCGATGGTGCCCCGAGTCTCCTCCGGGATCCACTGCTGCGCGGAGAGGTTCTCGATGGCCTGCAGTACCGGCTCGGTCGGCCGCCCCAGCTCGTCCAGTGACTGAGCGCTCGCGGAGGCGGGGACGGCGAGCGACACCGCCATGGCGGCGGCGGCACCGAGACCGAGGGTCTTGAACGAGTTCCTGAGCGAGTGGCGGATCACTGGCGAGTCCATTCTTCGGATGAGGCGGACGGATCGGTCGGCGGGCCGACCGATCTACGGCTCGATGCTCTCACAACGGTGACAGGTGCAATACCGGAGGCCCGATTGCTGTGGCTTCTGAGGCCAGTGTGACAGATGGGGGCTGTGATGTAAATAACACTGGGCTGCCTGGCGGGTTCCCCGCGTGCTCACGATGTCGGCTCGGCGACCGATACGGGTAATGTGGATGCGCACGCGCGCCCGACCGGCCGCGCTTGTGGATCACGCGGGCGTCCCGCAGATTCCCACCACGCGCCCCGCGGCCACACAGTCGTTCGTGGCGCCGAAAGCCTCTGAGGGAGAACACACCGTATGGCCCTGACCGAGTTCCGCAACGTCGCCATAGTCGCGCACGTCGACCACGGTAAGACGACACTCGTCGACGCGATGCTGCGCCAGTCCGGAGCGTTCGACGAACGCGCGGAGCTCGTGGACCGGGTTATGGATTCTGGTGACCTCGAGCGCGAGAAGGGCATCACGATCCTCGCGAAGAACACCGCCGTGCGTCGACCGGGCGCCGGGGCGGGTGGCGCGGACCTGGTCCTCAACATCATCGACACCCCCGGTCACGCGGACTTCGGCGGGGAGGTCGAGCGTGGCCTCAACATGGTTGACGGGGTGGTCCTGCTCATCGACTCCTCCGAGGGGCCGCTCCCGCAGACCCGTTTCGTGTTGCGCAAGGCGCTCGCCGCGTCCCTTCCCGTCATCATCGTCGTCAACAAGACCGACCGGCCGGACGCCCGCATCGACGAGGTGGTCGAGGAGGCCCAGGACCTGCTGATCGACCTGGCCTCGGACCTGGAGGACCCCGCCGCCCAGGCGGCCGCGGAACATGCTCTCGAACTCCCCGTGGTCTTCGCGTCCGGTCGCGCGGGCAAGGCGTCGACCACCCAGCCCGCGAACGGCCAGGAGCCGGACGCGGAGAACCTCGACGACTTCTTCAAGCTCCTCTACGAGGTGATCCCCGCCCCCCGCGGCGATGCCGACGCGCCGCTCCAGGCCCACGTCACCAACCTGGACGCCTCCAACTTCCTGGGCCGGATCGGCCTGGTGCGCATCCACAACGGGCGTCTGCGCAAGGGCCAGCAGGTCGCGTGGATCCACCACCTCGTCAACGGCGAGACGGAGACGAAGTCGGTCCGCATCTCGGAGCTGCTGGCGACCAAGGGCGTCGAGCGCGTGCCCACCGAGGAGGCCGTGGCCGGTGACATCGTGGCGGTGGCCGGGATCAGCGACATCATGATCGGGGACACCCTCGCCGATCCGGAGAACCCGGTCGCCCTCCCCAAGATCACGGTCGACGAACCGGCGATCTCGATGACCATCGGCGTCAACACCTCGCCGCTCGCTGGGCGGAACGGCGGCAAGAAGCTCACGGCCCGGATGGTCAAAGCGCGGCTGGACCAGGAACTGGTGGGCAACGTCTCGCTCAAGGTCATCGACACCGAGCGTCCCGACGACTGGGAGGTGCAGGGCCGCGGGGAGATGGCGCTGTCGATCCTCGTCGAGACCATGCGCCGCGAGGGCTTCGAGCTCACCGTCGGCAAACCCCAGGTGGTCACCCGCCGGATCGACGGCAAGGTCCACGAGCCGATGGAGCACATGACCATCGACGTGCCGGAGGAGTACCTCGGTGCGGTCACCCAGCTCATGGCCGCCCGCAAGGGTCGCATGGAGCAGATGAGCAACCACGGCACCGGATGGGTCCGGATGGAGTTCACCGTCCCGGCCAGGGGCCTGATCGGGTTCCGCACGACCTTCATGACCGAGACGAGGGGAGCCGGCATCGCCAACTCCGTGTCGGCCGGGTACGAGCCCTGGGTCGGGGAGATCCGCTCGCGGCACACCGGCTCCCTCGTTGCGGACCGCGCCGGCAAGGCCACCGCGTTCGCCCTGCTGGGTCTGGCCGATCGCGGCGACTTCTTCATCGAACCCGGTTCCGAGGTGTACGAGGGGGTCGTCGTGGGTGAGAACCCGCGCTCCGAGGACATGGACGTCAACATCACCAAGGAGAAGAAGCTCACCAACATGCGTGCGGCGTCCTCCGACGCGACCGAGACGTTGTCCAAGCACCGTAACCTCTCGCTGGAGGAGGCCATGGAGTTCTGCGCCGGCGACGAGTGTGTCGAGGTCGGACCGGAGGCCATCCGCGTGCGCAAGGTGCTGCTCACCGCCAACGAGCGGGCCAAGGCCCGCAGCAAGTCCAAGTCCCGCGAGCAGCAGTCGGTCAGCTGACGAGGGCCCTGGTGGCGACGAAGGGGGCGTCGGGCCGTCGACGCGGCACCGCCGTGCTGGCCGGCGTGCTCTCCCTCGTCGTCGCCGCGGGGTGTGTGGCCGACCCGCCCCCGCCCACCGTGGTGGGGGAGGACCGTGCCGACGGGGAGGCCGTCAGCCTGTCGAGCAGCGGGGTCCTGCTGGCTCTCGACCGCATCGACCCGGGATTCAACCCACATCTGCTCGCCGACCAGGGGGTCGACACCGATCTGGTGGCCTCGCTGGTGCTGCCGAGCGCCTTCGTCCCCGGTCCGGATGGGGACCCGGTGCTCAACCGTGACCTCCTGGTGTCCGCCGAGCCCCGGCCCGCGGATCCCCGGACCATCCGGTACACCATCGATCCGCAGGCCCAGTGGACCGACGGTGTCCCGGTCGCGGCCGAGGACTTCGAGTACCTGTGGCGACAGATGACCACCCAGCCCGGGGTCGTCGACCCCGCCGGGTACGAGCAGATCGTCGAGGTCCGTTCGGGCGCCGGGGGCAAGGTCGTGGACGTGGTCTTCGACTCCCCGCCGGAGGACTGGCACACCCTGTTCGCCGACCTGCTGCCCGGGCACATCCTCAAGGACGCCCCGGATGGTTTCCAGGGTGCGATGGCCCGACTCCCCGCGATGAGCGCGGGGCCGTACATGATCCGCGTCGCCGACATCGGCCGCGGCGAGATCGAGTTCGTCCGCAACGACCGGTACTGGGCCAGCGCACCGGAACTGGATCAGATTCTCGTGCGACGGGCGACCGGGGCCGGGCAGTTCGGGGCGGCGTTGCGCGGCGGCCCGGGGTCGCTCGCGGTGGTCGCGGCAACGCCGCTGGCCGCGGACGTGTCGGCCACCGTCCCCGGGGTCCGCTCGGTGACCGTGGACTCCTCGGCCCAGCTCGAGTTGGGCTTCAACACCGTCGCCCCGGCGGTACGCGACCCGGCGGTCCGGCGCGGCCTCGCGGCGGCGTTGGACCCCGAGGTGGTCGGTCGGGTCGTCACGGGGGAGTCCGACCCGGGTGTCACGTCGTACCCGTTCCCGCCGGAGGCCGGTGCCACCGCGACCGCCGACCCCGGCGCCGTGGGGCGCGCGCTCGGTGACGCCGGGTTCACCCGCACGGGACCCCGATGGGAGCGTGACGGGACACCGCTGAGCGTGACGCTAGGGGTGGAGGCCGAGGACGACAGGGCGCTCACCGCCGCGTTCACTCTCGCGGACCAGCTCCGCGGCGCGGGCATCGGGGCCCGTGTCTGGGAGCTCGACGCGGTCGCCCTGTACGGGGACGCGCTCCCGCACGGCCTGGTGGACGCCGTGGTCGGATGGCAACGGGTCGACGGACGCCCCGAGGTAGCGGCGGTGTCCCGGTTCGCCTGCGCTCCCACCGCGACCACGATCCCCGCCACCACCGGCCGCACCGCACCGGCCAGATCACTCACCACGGTGACCAGCCTCGTCCCGCCGGAACCCGACACCGGTGCCACCCCGACGGCCCGTCTCGACCCGACGGCGACCACCGGGGCCCCCGCCCCCACCACCAGTACCCCGCCGCGCACCATCGGCACCTCCGCCCCGGCACGGGCGAGTGGGGTCTCCGGGGTGTGCGACCCCGAGCTCGACCGGGCTCTCGGGCTCGGGGACGCGACGGGCGGCCCCGACCTGGAGACGGCGGGCGACCTGGTCGCCGAGCAGGCCCTCCGGATCCCGTTGGTCAGACCGGCGCTGCTGCTCTCCGGGGACGGCGTAGAGGTGACGGGCACCGATCCCGGCGGTGCCGACGCCGCGCCGCCGATGGTCTCCGACGTCTTCGACTCAGCACCAACCTGGAGGAGGACTGGATGACACCCCTCGCCGCATCGCAGCCGGGCGCCGCACCCCGGGCTCTGTTCGTCCACGCCCACCCGGACGACGAGGCCATCACCACCGGCGGCTCGATCGCCGCCCTCGTCGCGGCCGGTGTGGAGGTGCGGGTGGTGACGTGCACCCTCGGAGAGGAGGGCGAGGTCCTCGGTGAGGACTTCGTCGGGCTGCCGGCCGACCGCGCCGATCAACTCGGCGGGTTCCGGATCGGCGAACTGGGGGTCTCTCTCCGCGCGCTCGGTGTCGACCGGCCCCGCTTCCTCGGGGGCGCCGGCCGGTGGCGGGATTCCGGGATGGCCGGGACGCCGTCCGCACGGCATCCGCGCGCCTTCGTGGGGTCGGGGCGCGAGGCGGTCGACGAGATGGTGGCGCTCGTCGACGACTGGCGTCCCGACCTCGTGGTGACCTACGACCCGCGCGGAGGGTACGGTCACCCCGACCACATCCGCGCCCACGAGGTCGTCCACAGCGCGATCGAGCGGGCGGCGCACCGGCCCCGGCGGGTGGCGTGGACCGTCACCGCCAGGTCCGACGTCTCGCGACGGCACCCGTCGCCGCCGGGCCACCTACGTCACGCGGTCGAGGGCGAGCTTCCCTCCGTACCGGACTCACGACTGACCCACCGGGTCCCGCTGGACGCCACCACCTATGCGGCCAAGCTGGAGGCCCTGACCGGACATGCGACCCAACTGGAACTGGTACCGGGGCCGGATTCCGCACCGTGGTTCTTCGCCCTGACCAACGGGATCCTCCAACCCGTCCCGGACGTCGAGTGGTACATCGCCCACGACCTCACCGACCCCGGCGGGCCCTACGTCAAGTGCCCGCCCGGCACCGCCCACCTGCTCGACGGACTCGCGGGGGAGAACCGGTGACCGGCCGTGCCGCCGTCGTCCAGACGACCAGGGTGATCGAACTCGCCGTCGCGCTGGTGATGCTCGCCGTGGGCGCGGCGACCAGCTGTGTGCTGGCCGTCGCCTGGCTGACGACGTACGTCGGCCCCGTCCCGTTCCCGTTCACCGTCCTGGTGGCCGGTGTGTGGTCGCTGTTCCTGGTGCGGGTCGCCTCGGCCTGGTCCGACCGGACGATCGTGGCCGTGTTCCCGGCCCTGATCTGGATCCTCACGCTGGTGACGCTCAACCTGGGCCCCGGGGGTGACATGCCCGTCCCCATCGGGTTGCGGGGCCTGGCTCTACTGGTGGTGGGCGGTCTCATCCCGCTGTGGGTCGCGACGCTGAGACGCCCGCTGCGGGCGGACGCCCATCGACGGTGAGGAGCGCACGTCGGAATCCCCGTCGTGGTGCCACACGTCCGTGATGCCTGGGGTCAGCGCCTCGGCCAGTGCCCACGCCTCATCGGCGTCCATGTCGACGACGGAGTAGACACCGTTGCCCGCCGGGGTGGCCGCCGAGACGGTCGCGACCCCGGCGGAACGCTGGAACACCGACTGGGTGACCGTCCACCCGATGATCCCCTCCGCCTCGAGCACGGTGCGCTTGGCGGTCCACGACCCACTCGAGCTCACCAGGACGTCCGGCAGCAAGGCGTGCCCGAGCATCCTGATCCGGTCGACGGACAACGCGAGGAAGAACACCAGGGCCGCCGGGATGCCCCACCGCACCCAGATGTCGGCGGAGGGGCCGGAGTCGATCCGCACCAGGACGATCAGACCGGCCACGACCCAGAACGGGAGGAGTCCACGGGTGATCCGCCGACGCGCGGCCTTCCACTGGTGGCGCCGGAGCCTCACGGTGACCGGCGTCGGGTCGCCGAGGATGCGGACGGCCACCCGCCGGACGTCCTTGATCGGGGCCTGCGGCAGCAGCGTCGACGCGGCGGCACCCTTCTTGGTCCCCGTCATGATCGGCTCGAGCCGGCCACCGCCCAGGAGCCGCAGATAGACCGGCAGACGGATCTCGACCCCGCGGAGCCTGGCCTTGTCCAGCGCCTGATGCTTGCGGCGAAGGATGCCGTTCTGGACGTAGAGCAACTGTCCACGGTCGGTGAGGGCGTACTTCCCGTAACGGATCGCGTACGTGATGATCGCCAGGACCCCGGCCACCATCCAGACCGCGATCACCTCGCCGACCAGCGTCCACGGCTGTCCCAGCGAGTCGAGCCACGAGACGGTCGCCTCGACCACCGCGAGCTCCATGACCCGGTCGTGCATGTCGCCCATCTGCCAGGTGAGGAGCCACAGGGACAGGAGCACGCCGAACCCGAGGAACGAGAACGGCGCGAACCGGGCCCACGTGACGCGCCACCGGGAGATGTCCTCGCCGTACCTCGACCCCCACTGCTCCTCGTCCTCCTCGCGCAGCGTCGGGTCCAGGGCGCGTCGGTGTTTGAGCAGCTCGTCGCGCAGCGGTTCGACCTGGGCCGTGTCGATGGCGTTGAGCCGGAACCGCTCGGCGTCCGACTTCCCGGAGTCCGCGCGGCCGGTGCCGACCTCGACGATCGACACCCGCATGACCCGGTGGAACAGGTCCGACTCGGTGTCCACACTGCGGATCCGCTGGCGCGACACCGTGACCACGTTGCGGCTGAAGAAGCCCTTCTTCAGGACGATGTGGGTCCGGCCGACCTGATAGCTCGTGGACAGCCACCTCAGCAGACCGCCCAGGACGATCAACGAGATGACGCCGATCTCGAACCAGTAATTGTTCCGATTCGAGCCCAGCCACAGGGAGATGAGGAAGAGCGGGAGCAACCGGGTGAGCATCCCCAGCGGGTCCACCAGCAGCATCCGCCAGGACAGCCGGTGCCACGGGGCCTCCGGGTCGACCGCGCCGGCGTCGTCGGGGGAGCCGGCCTCGTCGTCGTCGTCCGGACCGGCCGTCACCCCGGTCGCGGCCTGCGGTCCGCTCACGTCCCGTCCTCCGAGTCGAGGTTCGCGATGGCGATGAGGTGCTGGGCCAGCGCCTCCGCGTCGGCGAGCTCCAGGCCCCTGATCTCCACCGTGCCCTGTGCGGAGGCGGTGGAGGCGTGGACGGTGGCCAGGCCGAACCACCGCTCGAACAGGTTGCGGGTGGTGTAGACGGTCTGCAGGCGTGCCAGCGGGGCGATGCGGAACTGGGTGGTCCACCAGCCCTTGCGCGAACACACGGCCGTGTCCGAGACGTCCCACCGGGCCACGACGTAGCGCCACCACGGCGCCACCACGATCGACATGAACGCGAACGGTACGGTCGCGGCCAGCGCCACCCAGTTCCAGAAACCCATCACGTTGTCGCCCCAGAAGTACCATCCGACCTGCAGGGCGGCGAGGATCGCCCACGACCAGATCCCCTCGATAACCCAGAGCACGGGCGTGCGGGGCGAGATGCGGTGTCGCGGAGCAGTGACCAGCACCCGGTTGGAAGTCAGCAGATCCTCCCCGGAGTCCGAGGAGTCGCCGGGGAGCGCCGACGGCGCCGGGTCACGCAACGCATGGGCGCCACCGGTGCCACGGGGTGGCGCGGACACGAGGGGATCGCCGTTGCTGCGCAGGGGGCGGTCGGGATCGGGCATGCAGCCCAGACTAGTGCGCGGTTCCGTTCGGCACGCCTCTGACCACCCACGGAGCACCGGTCGCCCGGGACGTCGGCGGTGTGGGGCATCATCGCGTGCATGGATCTCGCCCCGGAACCCGCCGATCCCCACCCCACGTCGTCCGCGATGAGGCGGGCGCTGCGCCGGGCGCGGGACGGACTGACTCTCGACGTGACGGAGGCGGCGGTCCTGCTGGCCGCGCGCGGTGACGACCTGGAGTCGCTCATGGGGCTCGCTGCCGCACGACGCGATGCCCGGCTCGTCGACGAGGGACGCCCGGGGGTGGTGACCTATTCCCGCAAGGTGTTCGTCCCGCTGACCCGACTGTGCCGGGACCGCTGTCACTACTGCACGTTCGTCACCGTTCCCGGCAAGCTCCGGGCCGCCGGCGAGGGGATGTTCCTCGACCCCGACGAGGTGGTCGACCTGTGCCGACGCGGGGCGGAGGCCGGGTGCAAGGAGGCCCTGTTCACGCTGGGGGACCGGCCGGAGGACCGCTGGCCGGAGGCGAAGCAGTGGCTGGAGTCCCGGGGCTTCGCCTCCACCCTGGACTACGTCCGGGCCATGGCGATCCGCGTTCTGGAGGAGACCGGGCTGCTGCCGCATCTCAACCCCGGGGTGATGAGCTGGTCGGAGATGTCCATGCTCAAGCCGGTCGCACCGTCGATGGGAATGATGCTCGAGACCACCGCCACGAGGCTGTTCACCACCCCGGGTGCGTGCCACCACGGCAGCCCGGACAAGGACCCTGCGGTGAGGCTGCGGACCCTGACCGACGCGGGGCGTCTCGCGGTGCCGTTCACCTCGGGGATCCTGGTGGGCATCGGCGAGAACCGGACCGAGCGGGCCGAGAGTCTGCTCGCGCTGGCCGCGTTGGCCCGGGAGTTCGGTCACCTGCAGGAGGTGATCGTCCAGAATTTCCGGGCCAAGCCCGACACCGCGATGCGCGGGGTGGCCGACGCGGATCGCGACGAGTTCCTGGCCGCGATCGCCGTCGCGCGGCTGGTGCTCGACCCGCGTGTCGCCGTCCAGGCCCCTCCCAACCTCGTTGAACGTCAGGACGTGCTGGCGCTCGTCGGCGCCGGGGTGGACGACCTGGGCGGCATCTCCCCGCTCACACCCGACCACGTCAACCCCGAGCGTCCGTGGCCGCACCTCGAGGGACTGACCGCCGACCTGGCGGCGGCGGGCTGGTCGTTGACCGAGCGACTCACCGCCCACCCGCGCTACGTCGGTGCGGGCGACGCCTGGATCGACCCCAGGGTGTCGGGGCACGTCCACGCGCTCGCCGACCCGGACACGGGCCTGGCGGCGGTCGGCGGTGGTGGCGAGGGCGACGACGACGAGGTGGTCCGTTCCTCGGGGCGGCCGTGGCAGGAGCCCGACGACGACTGGGACTCGAGCGGCCGGACCGACCTGCACACCGCGATCGACGCCGAGGGCCGCAACACCGACACCCGTTCGGACATCGGCGAGGCGTTCGGCAACTGGGACGTCATCCGGGCCCGCGCGGCCGAACTCGGCGCCGCGGCGCTGGTTCCCGAGCGGGCGGATTCCGAGGTGGTCGCGGCGCTGCGGGCCGCGGAATCGGACCCCGCCGGCCTCACGGACGACCAGTACCTCGCCCTGGCCACCGCGACCGGGGACGGGCTCGCCGCAGTGGCCGGACTCGCCGACCGGATCCGCGCGGACGTGGTGGGCGAGACGGTGACGTACGTGGTCAACCGGAACATCAACTTCTCCAACATCTGCTACACGGGGTGCCGGTTCTGCGCGTTCGCCCAGCGCAAGGGGGACGCCGACGCGTTCTCGCTCTCGGCAGCCGAGGTCGCCGACCGCGCATACGAGGCGTACGTCGCCGGCGCGTCGGAGGTGTGCATGCAGGGCGGGATCGACCCGGACCTTCCGGTCACCGGGTACGCCGACCTCGTCCGGGCGGTCAAGGAGCGGGTGCCGTCGATGCACGTCCACGCGTTCAGCCCCATGGAGATCTCCAACGGGGCGGCCAGGTCCGGAGTGGGGGTCAGGGACTGGCTCACCGAGCTGCGGGCGGCCGGCCTGGACACCATCCCCGGGACGGCGGCCGAGATCCTCGACGACGAGGTCCGCTGGGTGCTGACCAAGGGCAAACTCCCGGCCTCCGAGTGGATCGACATCGTCACCACCGCCCACGAGGTGGGGCTGCGCTCGAGCTCGACGATGATGTACGGCCACGTGGACACGCCGCGGCACTGGGTGGCGCACCTGCGCACGCTGCGGGGGATCCAGGAGCGGACCGGGGGGTTCACCGAGTTCGTCCCCCTGCCCTACGTGCACCGCAGCGCGCCGCTGTACCTGGCCGGCGCCTCACGGCCCGGACCGACCTGGGAGGAGAACGTCGCGGTCCACGCCCTGGCCCGCATCATGCTGCACGGGGCGATCGACCACGTGCAGACGAGCTGGGTCAAGCTCGGGGTCGCGGGGACGCGGACCATGTTGCGATCCGGCGCCGACGACCTGGGCGGGACCCTGATGGAGGAGACCATCTCGCGGATGGCCGGCGCAGAGAACGGCTCGGCCAAGACCCCGGAGGAGATCGAGGAGATCGCCACCGGGATCGGACGTCCGGTCCGCCGTCGTGACACCGTCTACGGACCCGCCCACCGACCCGTCGGGGTGACCGTCGTCACATAGGTCGACCGGCTCGCGGGGCGGCTCCCGCATCCGCGTGGCCTGTGACATACGATTCAGGTCATACCGCTACGAGGAAGGTGGCTGACGTGACCTACATCATCGCAGAGCCGTGCGTCGACGTGATGGACAAGTCCTGCGTCGAGGAGTGTCCTGTCGACTGCATCTACGAGGGTGGACGGATGTTGTACATCCACCCCGACGAGTGCGTCGACTGCGGGGCGTGTGAGCCGGTCTGCCCCGTGGAGGCCATCTTCTACGAGGACGACGTCCCGGACGAGTGGACCGAGTACATCGCCGTGAACGCGGACTTCTTCGTCGAGCTCGGATCGCCGGGCGGCGCGGCCAAGGTCGGCAAGGTCGACTACGACCACCCGATGGTCAAGGCGCTCCCGCCCATGAACCAGGAGTGACCCCGGTGGTGTCGCGCCCGGAGCGCCGTCCTCCCGCGCGCGCACTTCCCGTGTTCCCGTGGGACACCCTCGCCGAGGCGAAGACCCTCGCCTCGGCGCATCCCGACGGCCTGGTCGACCTCACCGTCGGTACGCCCGTGGATCCGGTCGCCCCGGTGATCCGCGAGGCGCTCGCCGCAGGCTCGGACCGGCCCGGGTACCCCACGACCGTCGGCACCCCCGCTCTGCGGCGGGCCGCGGTTGACGCGCTGGAGCGCCGGTACGGCGTCACCGGCCTGGATGCCGGCTCGGTGCTCCCCGCCATCGGAACCAAGGAGATCATCGCGGGGTTACCCACCCAACTCGGACTCGGTCCGGGCCACACGGTCGTCGTACCGGAGGTGGCATATCCGACGTACGAGGTGGGGGCACTGCTCGCGGGGGCGGCAGTCGTCCGCGCCGACTCTCTGACCCAGCTCGGCCCGTCGTCGCCCACCCTGCTCTACCTCAATTCTCCGGCGAACCCCAGCGGTCGGGTACTCGGAGTGGATCACCTGCGCAAAGTTGTCGAGTGGGCCCGCGATCGCGGTGTGATCGTGGCCTCCGACGAGTGCTACCTGGGGTTGGTGTGGGAGGGGGAGGCGCCCTCGATCCTGGACCCCCGTGTGTGCGACGGCGATCACTCCGGCCTGTTGGCCCTGCACTCGCTGTCCAAGACCTCGAATCTCGCCTCGTACCGGGCGGGCTTCGTGGCGGGTGATCCGACCCTCGTGGCGGAGCTGCTGGCGGTCCGGAAGCATGCCGGCCTGATGATGCCGCTGCCCGTTCAGAACGCCATGACCGCGGCGCTGCGGGACGACGCACACGAGGCCGAGCAGCGCGAGCGATACCGGGCCCGGCGCGAGCTCCTGCTCCCGGCCGTGGAGGCCGCCGGATTCCGGGTGGATCACTCGGAGGCCGGGTTGTACCTCTGGGCGACGCGGGACGAGCCCTGCCGCGAGACGGCGGGCTGGTTCGCCCGGCGCGGACTGCTGGTGGCGCCCGGCGAGTTCTACGGGTCCGCTGGCGCCCGGCACGTCCGCATCGCCCTCACCGCCACCGACGCCACGGTGGCCGAGGCGGTGCGGCGGCTGGCCTGAGGCCGCTGAGCCCCGGCCGGCGCTCTTGTCGATGTTGGACGTCAGACGTGGGACGTCCTCCTGAGGTCAGTCGTTGGCGTGGAGCGCGTCGTTGAGCTCCACACCCTCCTTCTTCCACGGCACGGCCTCGACCGCGCCGGAGACGGAGTTGCGACGGAAGAGCAGGTTGTCCATCCCGGAGAGCTGGCCGGCCTTGACGGGTTCGCGGTCGGCCCAGGCACCCGCCCGGACGTCGACCTTCGTGCCCGCGGTGACATAGAGCCCGGCTTCGACCACGCAGTCGTCACCGAGCGAGATCCCTATCCCGGAATTGGCTCCCAGCAGGCACCGCTCGCCGATCGAGATGGTCTCCTTGCCGCCGCCCGAGAGCGTGCCCATGATCGAGGCGCCACCGCCGACGTCGGAGTCGGCGCCGACCACGACCCCGGCCGAGATGCGTCCCTCGACCATCGACGGCCCGAGGGTGCCCGCGTTGAAGTTGACGAACCCCTCGTGCATGACGGTCGTGCCCTCCGCCAGGTGAGCCCCCAGACGGACGCGGTCGGCGTCGGCGATCCGCACCCCGGACGGGACCACGTAGTCCACCATGCGCGGGAACTTGTCGATTCCGTAGACCGTGACAGGTCCGCGGGCGCGGAGCTTGGCGCGGACCAGCTCGAAGCCCTGGACAGCGCAGGGACCGAAGTTGGTCCACACCACGTTGCTCAGGGTCCCGAAGAGGCCGTCCATGTTCGCGTAGTGGGGCTTGATGAGGCGATGGCTGATCAGGTGGAGCCGGAGGTAGGCGTCGTACGCGTCGGTTGGGGCCTGCGTGAGGTCGTCGATCTCCACCCGGACCGCGACGCGCTCGACACCGCGGTCGGCATCGGGTCCGGTCAGCGGGGCGAGCTCGGCGGGGACCTCGTCGCCCGAGAGGATCCGGTGGCCCCCCTCGGAGGCGGCACCGAGCTCCGGCGCGGGATACCACACGTCGAGAACGGTGTGATCGGACGTCAGGGTGGCGATTCCGGTGGCTACGGCTCCGTGTGCACTCATACCCCGATGCTAGCGGTCGTCCCCGGCGCGCAACGGCGACGGGCATCTAAGGTGGACGCCGTGACCGCCGCCCTCGATCTGACCGCAGACCCGGTCGACCTCGCCCGTGCGCTCGTCGACATCCCCAGCCCCTCCCGGGCGGAAGCGGCGATCGCCGGCGCCGTCCACGCCGCGCTCGAGAAGGCGGTCGCCGGTTTCACCGGGCCGGCCGCCGGGCGGACCGAACTCATCCGGGACGGCGACCGCGTCCTGGCCCGGACCACCAGGGGCCTGCCCACGCGCGTGGTACTCGCGGGCCATCTCGACACCGTCCCGGTGGCGGACAACGTGCCGTCCACGATCACCGGAGAAGGCGAGGATCTGGTCCTGCACGGGTGCGGGGCGGTCGACATGAAGTCCGGGGACGCGGTGTTCCTCCACCTGTTCGCGACCCTGGCCGACTCCGCCGGGCTCGCACACGATCTCACCCTCGTCCTCTACGACTGCGAGGAGATCGAGGCCACCGCCAACGGCCTGGGGTTTCTCGAGCGCAGCCACCTTGACTGGCTCCGCGGGGACGTGGCGATCCTCGGTGAGCCCACCGGTGGTCTGATCGAGGCGGGATGTCAGGGGACCCTCCGTCTACGGATCCACACCCGCGGCACCCGAGCCCACTCGGCGCGGAGTTGGTTGGGCGACAACGCGGTACACCGGCTCGCCCCGCTGTTGGCGGCGCTCGAGTCGTACGAGCCGCGCTCGGTGGACATCGACGGATGCGTGTACAGGGAGGGGCTGCAGGCGGTGCGGATGTCCGCAGGCGTGGCCGGCAACACCGTCCCAGACGAGGCATGGCTCGACGTCAACTTCCGGTTCGCCCCGGACCGGGATCCCCATGCGGCGCTCACGCACGCACTCGAGGCGCTCGGGCTGACCCGGCCGGACCGCATCCCCACGGGTGAGGATCCGCCGAACGAGCCCGGCGTGTACTGGGAACTGACCGACATGTCCCCGGGAGCGCTGCCCGGTCTCGCGGCCCCGGCGGCCGCCGACCTCGTGCGTGCGGCGGGTGGGCGGGTGCGGGCGAAGTACGGGTGGACCGACGTGTCGCGGTTCGCTGCTCTGGGCATCCCCGCGGTGAACCTCGGCCCGGGCGATCCCGGGTTGGCGCACACGCGGGAGGAACACTGCCCGGCCACCCAGATCACCGCGGTGACCGGGATGCTCCACGCCTACCTCACCGCATCCGGCTGAACCCCGGAGCCGACACGATCCGGCCTCCGATTCCGGGCCGACCACTGTAGGAGATCTGACCCTGATGGCACAGAACGATTCGGTACACCTGCGCGGCCCGCTCCTCCTACGACGGGACAAGGGCGGCGATCGCACGACCACGGACCAGCGGTTGCTGGACAAGAATCAGGACACAGACTGGTTGCACACCGACCCGTGGCGGGTCCTGCGTATCCAGAGCGAGTTCGTCAACGGGTTCGGTGCACTCGCGGAGCTCTCCGACGCGGTGAGCGTCTTCGGCTCGGCGCGGACGCGCCCGGGCGATCCCGCCTACGAGCAGGCGGTCGAACTGGGTCGTGCGCTCGCCGAGGCGGGGTACGCCGTCGTGACCGGTGGTGGGCCCGGTCAGATGGAGGCGGCGAACAAGGGCGCCTGGGAGGCGAACGGTGAGTCCGTGGGTCTGGGGATCGAGCTGCCCACGGAGCAGGGGATCAACCGCTGGGTCGACCTCGGCCTGCACTTCCGCTACTTCTTCGTCCGCAAGACGATGTTCGTCAAGTACACGCAGGCCTTCGTGTGCACCCCGGGCGGTTTCGGCACCCTCGACGAGTTCTTCGAGGCCATCACCCTGGTCCAGACCAACAAGATCACCCGGTTCCCGATCGTGTTGCTGGGTGTGGACTTCTGGACACCTCTGGTGGACTGGATCCGGGGCACCCTCGCCGAGCAGGGCATGGTCTCGGCGTCCGATCTCGATCTGTTCCTTGTCACGGATTCCGTCGACGAGGCCGTCCAGTACATCCGCCGGGCGCATCATCAGGCCGCGCTGACCGCAGAGGAGCGGGAAGACCTGTTCGGCGAGGAGCACCGCGGGGTCGAACGATGATGGCCCCGGTGCCCGGGCGCAGGGTCTGCGTCTACTGCGCCTCCTCGTCGTACGACCCCGAGCTGCTGGGGATCGCCACCGAGGTGGGGGCGGCTATCGCCCGCCGCGGGTGGTCCCTGGTCTCGGGTGGAGGGCACGTGTCGATGATGGGCGCGGTCGCGGAGGCGGTGCGGGACGGCGGAGCCCGGACCGTGGGTGTCATCCCCGAGGGGCTGCGGGTGCGGGAGGTGGCCGACACCGCCGCGGACGAGTTGGTGGTGGTGACCACCATGCGGGAGCGCAAGCGCGAGATGGAGGAGCGCTCCGACGCCTTCCTCACCCTGCCCGGGGGGATCGGGACTATGGAGGAGATGTTCGAGATGTGGACGTCCGCCTCGCTCGGTTTCCACCACAAGCCGGTGGTGCTCTACGACCCGATCGGCTTCTACCGGCCGTTGCTGGACTGGGTAAGGGGACTCGTCGAGTCGGGGCTGGTCTCACCTCAGGCGTTCGAGCATCTCGTGGTCCGCGATGAGGTGGAGGCAGCCCTCGACGCCTGCGGAGGGCGTCGGTGACCCCACCGCCCTCGACCCCACCGCCCACGCTCTGCGGTCACCCGGTTCCCGTCGACCGTCCACTGGTGATGGCGATCGTCAATCGCACCCCCGACTCCTTCTACGACCGCGGAGCGAGCTTCACCGACGCGGCGGCGATGGAGCGGGTCGAGCGGTGCGTGGCGGACGGCGCGGACATCCTCGACATCGGTGGGGTCAAAGCGGGGCCCGGTGAGCTCGTCGACGCCCGTGAGGAGGTGCGTCGGGTCGTCCCCTTCGTCGAGGCGGTGCGCAGCAGGTACCCCGACGTCGTCCTCTCCGTCGACACCTGGCGCGGGTCGGTCGCCAGGCAGGCGCTGGCCGCAGGGGCCGATCTGGTCAACGACACGTGGGCCGGACACGATCCCGAGGTTCTGGCCGCAGCTGGCGAGGTGGGGGCGGGATTCGTGTGTTCCCACACCGGCGGCGCGGTTCCGCGGACCCGTCCCTTCCGGGTCGGGTACCGCGATGTCGTGCTCGACGTGGTCGCGGAACTGTCGGCCGCCACCGACCGCGCGACCGCCGCGGGCGTCCCGGCCGACGGGATCCTGATCGACCCCACCCACGATTTCGGGAAGAACACCTTCCACGGTCTGGAACTGCTGCGGCGGCTGGACGAGATCGTCGCCCTGGGCCACCCCGTCCTCATGGCTCTGAGCAACAAGGACTTCATCGGCGAGACCCTGGACGCGGGCATCGACGACAGGGCGGAGGGCACACTGGCCGCGACCGCCGTCGCGGCGATGATGGGTGCCCGGGTGTTCCGCACCCACGACGTGCTCGCGACCCGTAGGGCGGTGGAAATGGTCGCATCCATCTCGGGGAGCCGCCCACCTGCGCGAACGGTCCGGGGCCTGGCCTGACCCCGGGCGAGTCGCCGCCGCCGCCGTCGTGGCGGATGTGCCAGACTGGGGGACCGGCCCGGAATCCGAGGGGGACTCGCCCGCATGCTCACCGTCGTCGTCTACGTGGTGCTCACCCTGATCGTCGCCGCCGCGCTCTTCGCCCTGTCAGTCGTGGTCTTCGGCCGCTCCGAGTTACTGCCGGCCGTGGCGCGGGGCCACACGGTCACCTCGCTGCCGGAGGGCCCGCTCCGTGGAGACGATCTGCGATCGGTCCGGTTCGGGATGTCCGCACGTGGGTACACGATGGCGGAGGTGGACTGGGCGCTCGAGGAGGCGGCCGCGGAGATCGACCGCCTCCGCGCTCGACTCGACGGCGCGGGAAACGGCCCGCAGGCCTCGGACGAGGCGGGCCCAGAACGCGCTCCCGCGTCCGGGCACGGTGTGACGCGCTAGAATCGCAGCATCCATTCAGCAACACCGCACGTGGGCGCGGTCGTCCTCATCGGACGCGGCCCACTGCCAAGGACGAAGGGAATCGACCTGATGGCGGCTATGAAGCCCAGGACCGGTGACGGACCGATGGAAGCGGCCAAGGAGGGCCGCGGGATCGTCATGCGCGTCCCTCTCGAGGGTGGCGGACGCCTCGTCGTGGAGTTGACCCCCGATGAGGCGAGGTCGCTCGGCGAGGAGCTGACCCAGGCCATCTCCTGATCGTTCTCTGCTCTGTCGACTCGACGCACCCGACCCACGTGGCGGGTGCGTCGTTTCGGCTCTACGGAAGGTGAACCCGATGTCCGAGATCCCCTCACGTCCACTTCCCACCGTCCGAGTGGTCGGCGGATCGGAGGACGTCGACGGATGGCCCCTGGTCACCCGGCCCGCGGCGACGGTCGGATCCCTCCGTGGTCGCCCGGCGGAGGCGCGGACGAGCGTCGTCGACGGGCGGCCGGTGGTGGAGGTGGAGGTCGACGCGTCGTCGCCCCGCCCCGGCTGGGCGGGCACGGTGGACGTCGGGATCGGTTTCCGGCGCGCGGGGGCGGCCGTGGCGAGGCACCTGCGCGATACGGGCAGGACCGAGCAGGTCGCGGTCGCGGTTCCCGGGGTCGTTCCGGTGGACCGGCTGGGGGATCTGGTGCTGGGATACCTCCTGGGCGCCCGTGGTCAGGACGTCTTCGCCGCCGAGCTGACGCCGGTGCCACCGGCCCTGGTGGTCCGGGTGTCGACCGGCACGGGGACCGAGGACGACGACGAGGAGGTCGTCCGCGCCACCGTGGCGGCCGCCGAGGGCTCCGCTCGGGCGACCGCCCTGGCCCGCGATCTCGCCGGCGCTCCCGCCGACCTCAAGACCCCTGAGTGGCTCGTGGCGCGGATGGCCGACGTGCTGTCCGATGCCGGGATGAGGACCCGGGTGCTCGAGGGTGACGAGCTCGTCGAGGGCGGATTCGGGGGTGTCCTCGCGGTGGGCGGTGGTTCCGCCGCGTCCCCCCGGGTCCTGGTGGCGCGCCGACCCGGACCCGGTACGCGCGTGCTGCTGGTGGGAAAGGGCATCACGTTCGACACCGGCGGGATCTCGGTCAAACCGGCGGACGGGATGCATCTCATGCGCACGGACATGGCGGGTTCGGCCGCGGTCGTGGCGGCCGCGGCCTCGTACTGCGCCGACGCGAGTGACCGGTACGCCGATCTCGATGTGACCGTCGTGGTGCCCTCGGCCGAGAACATGCTCTCCGGTTCCGCGTACCGACCCGGGGACGTGGTCACGCACGTGGGGGGTACGACGTCGGAGGTGACCAACACGGACGCGGAGGGCCGGATGGTGCTGGCCGATGCGTTGGTGCACGGTATCGCGGAATGCGATCCGGACGTGGTCGTGGACGTGGCCACTCTGACCGGGGCGATGAAGGTGGCGCTCGGGATGCGGACGGGTGCGGTGATGGCGACCGACGACGATCTCGCGGACCGCGTGTCCACCGCGGGAGCGGACGCGGGCGAGCGGTGGTGGCGCCTCCCGCTTCCCGACGACCTGCGCCGGGCCGTGGATTCCGGTATCGCGGATCGGCGGCAGGCTCCCGCGGGCCCGGGTGCGATCACCGCGGCCCTCTTCCTGGAGGGGTTCGTCGACGGTCGGCCGTGGGCTCACCTGGACATCGCCGGCCCGGCGCGGTCTCCGGAGGAGATCGACGAGGTAGGACCGGTGGCGACCGGTTTCGCCACCCGCACCCTGGTGGGGCTGCTCCGGGATCTCGTGGACCGGCCGCGGCGGTGACCCCGGCCCCGGCCGCGCTGACGAGGGCGGTGCCGCTGTTGCGGTGTCCGCTGTGCCGAGCGCGCCTGGAGTCGACAGAGGCCGGAGTGCGGTGCGAAGGCGGGCATGCGTTCGACCGCGCGCGCGGTGGTCATCTGACGCTCCTCGGCGCACGGGGCCGACGATTCCCCGGCGATTCGGTGGACCAGGTCGCCGCCCGCGAACGAGTCCTCGGCCACGGGGTGTTCGACGGCGTGGCCGAGGTGCTGGTGGAAGCGGCGGTGGAGGCGGTGTCGAAGGGGTTTGCCGGGACGGTCGACTCAGACGATCGCCCCGTGGTCCTGGACGCCGGTGCCGGCACCGGGTTCTATCTCGACAGGGTCATCGACGCGCTGCGCCGTACCGGTCCGAGGAGCGGGGCGGGCAGTGGTGCGAGCTGTGGTGCGGGGGGCGATGAGGCCGCGGACGCCGCGGGAGGCCCGCTCGGCATCGGCACGGAACTCTCCGTCGCCGCCGCCCGTCGGCTGGCCCGCGTCAATCCTCTCGTCGCGGCGCTGGTCGTCGACACGTGGGACGGGTTACCCCTGGAGGACGGGTGCGTCGATGTGGTCCAGGTGGTCTTCGCACCCAGGAACCCCGCCGAGTTCGCGCGGGTCCTACGACCGGGCGGGACCCTGCTCGTCGCGGTGCCGGGCCCGGGCCACCTCGAGCCCCTGCGGACCCGTGCCGGGATGCTCGCGCCCGCGTCGGACAAAGCGCAACTCCTCGACACCCGACTGGCCGCGGGCTTCGACACCGGACCGGTCCGGGTGGTCGACGTCACCACGGCGGTCCCCGCGCGCATCGCCGCGGATCTCGCGCTCATGGGGCCCAGTGGCGTGCACCTGGACCGCGCCGGTGTCGAGGCCGCGGTGGGGGTCGGTGACGCTCCCCTGCGGGTCCACGTCGAAGTGCGGTCCTTCCGCAGGTCTCTACAGGAGTGAGGCGTACATCGCGTGGGTCTGCTCGGCGATCGCCTCCCACGCGAACCGGGTCCGGGCCCGCTCCTGACCGGCGCGGCCGTAGGCGGCGGCCTCGACGGGGTCGGCCACCAGCTCGTTGACCGCGGCGGCGAGGCCGGCCTCGAAGGCGTCCGGGTCCGCCTCGTCGTAATGGACGAGGATGCCGGTCTCGCCGTCGACGACGACCTCCGGGATCCCCCCGACATCAGAAGCCACGACCGCGGTGTCGCACGCCATCGCCTCGAGGTTGACGATCCCGAGGGGTTCGTACACGGATGGGCACGCGAACACCGTGGCGGCGGAGAGGATCTCGATGACCTCGTCGCGCGGCAACATGTCACGGAGCCAGAACACGCCGTCACGGGAGGACTGCAGATCGCCGACCAGGGACTCCATCTCGGCGGCGATCTCCGGGGTGTCCGGCGCACCCGCGCACAGCACGAGCTGCGCGTCCGGGTGGAAGTCCCGGGCGGCACGGACCAGGTGGGGCACCCCCTTCTGTCGGGTGATGCGGCCGACGAACGCCACGATCGGCCGGTCGGGGTCGACACCGTGGCGGCGGAGGACGGAGTCCTCGCCGGCGAACGTCTCGACCGGCGACCACACGGAGGTGTCGATACCGTTGAGGATCACGTGGATCCGGCTCGGGTCGACCTCGGGGTAGACGCGGAGGATCTCGTCCTTCATCCTCGCACTCACGGCGACCACCGCATCCGCGTGGGCGAAGGCGTTGCGCTCGGACCACGACGAGACGCGGTAGCCTCCGCCGAGTTGTTCCGCCTTCCACGGGCGACTGGGTTCCAGCGAGTGCGCGGACACCACATGCGGGATCCCGTAGAGCTCCCCGGCGAGGTGACCCGCGAGGCCCGCGTACCAGGTGTGGGAGTGGACGATGTCCGCCCCCTCCGCGGCCACACACATGCGCAGGCCCGCCGAGAGGGTGCGGATCGCGGGGTTGGCGTCCTCGCCCAGCTCCGGATCGGGGCGAAACGCCCGAGCGGTGTCCCGGTCGGCGCCCATGCACAGGACGTCGACCTCACACAGCGGCCTCAGGGTGGCCACCAGTTCGGTCACGTGGACGCCCGCCCCGCCGTAGACCTCCGGCGGGTACTCCCTCGTCATCATCGCTACTCGCACACCGGCCAACCTAGCCGCCCACGGCGTCCCCTGGAGCGTTGCGGGTGAACCCCGCCCGACCACGGGGTGTCCTGCCGGGGCGGTGCGGGGGCAAGTCCCGCGATGGCCCGCGTCGGCGGCCCGGAAATCGTTACGGTGGGGGTGTGAGGAATCAGCCGCACGTCCTAGCAATAGTCCTCGCCGGTGGCGAGGGCAAGCGACTCTTCCCGCACACGGCGGACCGCGCCAAACCAGCGGTCCCGTTCGGCGGGTCCTACAGGTTGATCGACTTCGTCCTGAGCAACCTCGTCAACGCCGGCTTCATGCGGATCTGCGTCCTCACGCAGTACAAATCGCACTCCCTCGACAGGCACATCTCGCAGGTGTGGCACATGAGCGGGATGGGCGGTGAGTACATCACCCCCGTCCCCGCGCAGCAGCGGCTCGGGCCGCGGTGGTACACCGGATCGGCGGACGCCATCCTGCAATCGTTGAACCTGGTCTACGACGAGAGGCCCGACCACATCGTCGTCTTCGGGGCGGACCACGTGTACCGCATGGATCCCCGTCAGATGCTGGAGCACCACATCGAGACGGGAGCCGCGGTCACGGTCGCCGGGATCCGGGTCCCGCGGCGTGAGGCCTTCGCCTTCGGTTGCATCGACGCGGGGGAGGACGACCTGATCCGCGACTGGGTCGAGAAGCCCTCCGATCCGCCGGGGACTCCGGACGACCCGGACGCGACCTTCGCCTCGATGGGCAACTACATCTTCACCGCGGACGCGCTCGTCGACGCCCTCAAGGCCGATGCGGAGAAGCCGGATTCCACCCACGACATGGGCGGGGACATCATCCCCGCGCTGGTGGAACAGGAGCGCGCGTACGTGTACGACTTCGCTCGCAACCGGGTCCCGGGTGAGACGGAGCGCGACAAGGGGTACTGGCGTGATGTCGGGACCATCGACGCCTTCTACGACGCCCACGTGGATCTGGTCTCGGTGCACCCGGTCTTCAATCTCTACAACAAGCTGTGGCCGATCCGTACGCAGCAGGACAACCTCCCGCCCGCCAAGTTCGTCAACGGTGGGATGTCCCAGGAGTCGATGGTGGGGGCGGGGACGATCATCTCCGCGGCCACTGTGCGCAACTCCGTGGTCTCCAACAATGTGGTCGTGGAGGACGGCGCCGTGGTGGAGGGCAGCGTGCTCATGCCCGGTGTCCGGATCGGCCGGGGGGCCGTGGTGCGCAAGGCGATCGTGGACAAGAACTGTCAGATCGGGGCGGGTGACGTGATCGGGGTGGACCATGAGCGCGACCGTCTGCGGTTCCCCGTCAGTGCCGGCGGCGTGGTGAGCGTGTCCAAGAACTCGGTCACGTCGCTACCGGGCTGAGACGGATCGGCGGGCACCGGCCGGCCGCCGCCCGGCCCGGTGTGGATCAGCCCGGTGCGGTGTGGATCAAAGGGTGACGACGGTCAGCCCGCCGCCGACGGGCAGGACGGTGGCGTGAGCGTGCTCGGGCAGGTCCGCCCCCTCCGGCAGCGGAGCGTGCTCACCGATCAGCACCAGCGCGCCACCGGGGCGCAGCAGATGGTGGGCCCTCGCCAGTACCCGGGAGACCGAGTGGTCCGGCACGTCGGCGACGAGCAGGTCGTAGGCCCCGTCGGCGAGCCTGTCCGCCACCTCCAGGGGCCGCGCCGCGATGTAGCGGGCGGCGGACGCGGGGTGGCCGGCGTCCCGCACCGCGGCCCGGGCCGCCTCCAGGTGATGAGGGTCGTCGGTGATGCAGGTGACCACGGCCCCGGAGCCCTGTCCGGCTGCCGCCAGGATCGCCAGGGCGGGGACGCCGGGAGCGGGGGAGATGCACACCGCGGCCCGGGCGCCGGTCAGTCTCGCGACCAACCGGATCACCTCGGCGGTCAACGCGTCCGGAGAGGCGGCACCCAGTTCGGCCGCGTCCGCGCGTGCTGGGGCGTAGAGCGAGTCGTCGACCAGGCCGGCGCTGCGACGCGCGAGATCGGTGAGCCGGGAACGGTCGGTGGCGGGGACATCAGTCGAATCGGACACCTGATCAGCGTATCGCCGTGTGCGCGTACGACGTGTCCAACGCGCGGTGATCGGATCGGTATGAGACTCTCAGGGGGATCTCAGTACGGGTATACCGTGAGGACAGCCCGATGAGGGAGGGTGGGACCACGTCGCGCCACGAGGGTGCGGCGGAAGACCGCGCGGGCGACTTGCGAGGATCCCGCGCCGGAAGGCGGCGGCAGCGCATGTACTCGCAGACCGTGCACGAGACGTCGATCGTCCCCGGCGGGGACCACGAGGAGGCGGTGGGGACCGCGCGCTTCGACGCGAGCGGCGACGCCGCGGACATGCCGTCCTGGTCCCACCTCGTCGCCCAGCACGGGGACAGGGTCTACCGACTGGCCTTCCGGCTCTGCGGTAACGCCCACGACGCGGAGGACATCACCCAGGAGGCGTTCATCCGGGTGTTCAGGTCCTTGGACAAGTACAAGCCGGGCACCTTCGAGGGGTGGATGCACCGCATCGTCACCAACCTCTTCCTCGACATGGCGCGACGCCGGTCCCGCATCCGCTTCGAAGCTCTCCCCGACGACGCCGAGCGGGTGCCGGGCCGGGAACGCAGTCCGGAGCAGGTCCTCTCGGAGGAGACCTTCGATCCGGTACTCCAGACCGCCCTGGCCAACCTCTCACCCGAGTTCCGCGCGGCGGTGGTGCTGTGCGACATCGAGGACCTCAGCTACGAGGAGGTCGGGCGCATCCTCGGGGTGAAGATGGGGACGGTCCGCAGCCGGATCCACCGGGGACGGTCCGCCCTGCGAGCCGAGCTCGAGGCGGCCGGGGTGACCGGGGTGCACCAGGGCGTCGACTGATCTCTCCGGGTCTGCGGGGAACCAGAGCCGCTCCCGGCGCGTTGATCCCCTTGGACGGTGGGAGCACCGGGCGCCGGCCGGGATCCGGTGCCGAGGCGGACGGACGAGAAGGGGCGAGGGTGGACCGACACCAGGCGGGACGCGGGTCCACCCCCGAGTACCGGTTGTCCCGGGATTCGGTCCGTGAAGTGGCCGAGAGCACGCCGCTACCTCGTGGGGGGCGCCACTTCCTGTCCACCGACCACCTCTCCACCGAAGCGGCCGCGGCGTATGTCGACGGGTGCCTCCCCGCCTCCGGAAAGGTCCGCGCGGACGCCCATCTCGCCCAGTGCCCGCAATGTCGCCGCGAGGTGACCGAACAGCAGGACGCACGTCGGGCTCTCCGCGGTTCCGGGCCCATCCACATGCCCGGGGACCTGCGGGATCGGCTCCGACGGCTCGGGGAGGGCGCGTCCGAGGACGTCCCACCGGTCACGGAGCCCTCGTCGCGCAGCCCGTGGTCCAGGCTCCTGCGCCGCCTGCGCCCGTCCGGCCGTTAGGCTGGGCCGCGTGGAGGATGAGAATGGAGTGCCGGGCCCGGCGGGGCGGGGTGCGGATCCCGACCGACCGCTCCGCGAGCCGGCCCCGATCCACAAGCCCGAGGTGGACGAGGCCGCCGCGGGGATCTTCTCCCGTCCGGCTGGGGTGACCGGGGGATTCGATCCCCGTCGCCCGGCGTTACCGGACGCCCCCTCGTCACCGGGCCCCTCGTCACCGGACCAGGCGTCCGGGCCGGCACACCGAGACGATTCCGACCCCGCACTGGCCGCCGCGTTCGGCCCGTCCGAGGACACGGGCGGGGGAATCCAGCGACACCCGTCGTGGCAGGACCAGGCCGAGGAGCCGCCACCCGCATCACCCGACCCCTGGCGCGATCCCCACGCGCCGGTGGGGTTCGGCGCACCCGCCGTGGAGGCGGCCGAGGAGTTCGGGCCCCAGGACCTGTCCGGTGACTCCGGGCCCCCGCCTTCCAGGCTGTCGCTCTCCGAGGCCCTGTTCGAACGGCGACTGAGTCGGCAGGCTCTCGCGGGAGCAGCCGCCGCCGTCGCCGTCATCGCCCTGGTGGCTGGTGGGATCGGAGCGGTCGTCGCCGATTCGGCGCGAGTGCTCACCACATCGACCGTCCGCATCGCCGACGCGCCGACGAACGTCCTGCGGCCCGACAACCCGGTAGGTGAGGTGGCCCAGCGCGTCCAGCCGGCGGTGGTCAACATCCAGGTCTCGACTCCCTCGGCGCGGGGTGAGGGCTCCGGTATCGTCATCGACCCGCAGGGTTACATCGTCACCAACAATCACGTCGTCACGATGGACGGCGCCGCGGACCGGGCGGACATCGACGTCGTCTTCCCGGACGGGACCAGGGCGTCGGCCGAACTGGTGGGCCGCGACCCAGCGACCGACCTCGCGGTGCTCAAGGTCGACGGGGTCCAGAACCTCACCGTGGCGACACTCGGGGATTCCGAGCGGGTCGAGGTGGGCGAGCAGGTGGTGGCCATCGGTTCGCCCCTGGGCCTGGCCAGGACGGTCACCGAGGGCATCGTGTCGGCCACCGAGCGGCCGATCGCACTGGGGGAGTCGACGTCCGACGGGGATGTGGTGATCGACGCCATCCAGACGGACGCGGCGATCAATCCCGGCAACTCGGGCGGCCCGCTCATCGACGCCAGTGGGGCGGTGATCGGCATCAACACCTCGATCTTCACCCGGACCGGCGGATCGATCGGCCTGGGTTTCGCGATTCCCGTCAACGACGTGCGCGCCATCGCGACCTCGCTCATGACCGAGGGCTCCGTGCGTCATGCCACAATCGGAGTGAACGCGCGCAAGGCGGACAACGGCAACGTCGAGGGCGCCGAGCTCGTCAACGTCCGCGAAGGCTCGCCCGCGCTCGAGGCCGGCCTGCGGGAAGGCGACGTGGTGACGATGATCGGTGACCGTCGGGTTCGCTCCTCCGACGAACTCATCGTGGCCGTCCGTCGCGCCGGCGCGGACGTGGACGTCCCGGTGGAGGTCATCCGCGACGGATCACGGATCGAGGTGACCGTCCGGCCCGTCCTCGCCTGACTCCGCCGTGGTCCGAGGTCGTGGTGACCAGGGGCGCCGGGACGACGTATCCTCAGAGACGATGTTCTCAAACGTGGGTTGGTCCGAGCTCCTGGTGTTGGGCGTGATCGCGCTCGTCGTCCTGGGGCCCGAACGCCTGCCCGAAGCCGCCCGGTGGCTCGCCTCCGCGATCCGCAAGGTCAAGGAGTTCGCAGGGACCGCCCAGCAGCAGCTGCGCGATGACTACGGGGCCGACTTCGAGGAGTTCCGCGAACCGCTCAAACAGCTCAGCGACCTGCGGGGCATGAGCCCCCGCGCGATGGTGACCAAACACCTCCTCGACGGGGACGACTCCCTGTTCACGGGCGATTTCGGCGCAGCGGCGCCAGCAGGGGGGCCACAACCCGCCGGTTCCCAGTCCACCGGGCCGCAGTCAACGGGACATCAGTCCACCGGCTCGCAGTCGGCCGGCCCCCAGAGAACCGGACCCCGCCCGTCCGCCCCCCGGTCGACCGGGCCGTCCCCCCTGTCCTCGCCCACGTCTCCGGGCGCCACGCCGACCTGGGACCCGGACGCCACCTGAGCCGCCCGCACCCGCCCCCTCGGACGGGTCGACACCGCAGTTCGCCGGTCAGAGGTGGCGGGTGGTGTCGATACCGAGGTTCATCCCCGCCAGGCCGCGAGGCCGGACCGCGAGACCGTCCGCGATCTCCCGGTAGGCCCGGCCGGACGGAGAGTCCGGTTCGGCCAGGACGATCGGGGTGCCCTCGTCGCCGTGCTCGCGGACGGCCTGCTCGAGCGGCACCTGGCCGAGCAGCCGGACCGGCGCCCCCACCGAGCGGGAGAGGTTCGCGGCGACCTCGGCGCCACCGCCGGTGCCGAAGACGTCCATGCGGGTCCCGTCGGACAGTTCGAGCCAGGACATGTTCTCGATCACGCCCGCGATGCGCTGACGCGTCTGGAGGGCGATCGACCCGGCCCGCTCGGCCACCTCGGCGGCCGCCTGCTGTGGTGTCGTGACCACGAGGATCTCCGCCGACGGGATGAGTTGCGCGATCGAGATGGCCACGTCACCCGTGCCGGGCGGCAGATCCATCAGCAGCACGTCGAGGTCCCCCCAGTACACGTCGGCGAGGAACTGCTGGAGTGCGCGGTGCAACATCGGGCCACGCCAGACCACCGGGGTGTTGCCCTTGGTGAACTGGGCGATCGAGATGACCTTCACGTCGTGGGAGACCGGCGGGAGGATCATCTGCTCGACCTGGGTGGGTCGCGCGTCGGTGCCGAGCATCCGGGGGATGGAGTGCCCGTAGATGTCCGCGTCGAGAACCCCCACGGACAGCCCGCGGGACGCCAGCGCGGTCGCGAGGTTGACGGTGGCGGTGGATTTACCTACGCCGCCCTTGCCCGAGGCGACCGCGTACACCCGGGTCAGGTTGCCGGGCTGGGCGAACGGGATGACGGGCTCGGCCGCGTCGCCCCTGAGGTGTTTGCGCAGTTCCGTGCGCTGCTCGTCGTTCATCACGTCGAGGTCGACCACGACCTCGCCCACGCCGGCGACGTCCGCGACCGCGGTGCGGACCCGATCCGTGATGGTGTCCCGCATCGGGCACGTGGCCACCGTCAGGTAGATGCCTATGTCGACCCGGCCGGAACCCTCGTCGATGCTGACGCCCTTGACCATGCCGAGCTCGGTGAGCGGCTTTCGGATCTCCGGGTCGTCGACTTTGGCCAGGGCGGCGCGGATCGATTCTTCGCTGGGTGCACTCATGATGCCCCCGAGTCTAGGCGTCCGGGTGGGGGCGTCGGGGTGGGGGCGGGCGATTCAGGCGGGTGGTGGCACGCAGAACGGCGCGATGCAGGGGAGCTCGAAGACCGGCAACCCGGGTGGAGCCGGGGCGACTTGTGCAGGCGGCGCGGGCGGCCGAGGAGCCGGAACGTTCTCCGGGGACGGGGACGGCGGTGCGGGCTCCGCAGGGGGTGCGGGCGGCGGCGTTACCTCGGTGCACCCGGGCACCGGGGCACCGGGCTCTCCGGGCTCTCCCTGCCGGGGAGGCGCCGGTGGGGCGGTGGGCCGCCCCTCCCAGCCGTCCGGGCAGTGTTCGGGGGTCGCCGGGGGTTCCACGATCGGCTCGGGCTTGTGGATCTCCGGCAGGTCCGCGGGCAACGGGTAGGCGTTGACGGCGTACCCGTGGGCCCAGGCGTTGACGTTGGCGACGTAGGCGAGCGAGTTGTTGTAGGCGAGGATGGCCCGGGTGCGAGCCGCGGGGTCGCCCATCGACCCGCCCTGTCCGCACAACAGGGTCGCGGCCGCGAGTGCGCCGTCGTAGATGTTGTTGGGGTCGGCCACACCGTCTCCGTTGCCGTCCCTGCCCAGCACGGCCCAGGTGGACGGGATGAACTGCACGGGCCCGACCGCCCGGTCGTACTCGGTGTCGCCGTCGAACCTCCCACCGTCGGTGTCGGTGATGACGGCGGTACCGGGCAGCGATCCGTCCAGGCGGGGACCGAGAATCCGACCGATGGTGTTGCCCTGCGCGTCGAAGCGGCCTCGGCCCTGGTTGGACTCGACCTGACCGATCCCCGCGAGGATGGTCCAGTCCATCTCGCACTCGGGCTTCTCGATGTTGAGGCGGTCGGTGGCGCGGTGGTAGGCGTCGAGGGCGATCCCGGGAATGCCCAGGGGTCCGTCGGGAATCGTCGCCGGCTCGATGTGTGCGGCCCCGGGATCGTCCGTCTCGCTCGGCGGCGGTGTCTCAGAGGTCGGGGAGGTGGTTCCGGGCGCGATCGACGGATCCTGAGCCGCGGTCTCGGCCGCCTGGACTATGCCGGATGCGCCGGTGGGTCGACTGTGGTCCATGGTCAGGCTCACGGCCGTGAGTACGCCGATCACACCCACGGCGACCGCCGCGCTGGTCAGTGCCCGTCGATCAGTATCGTGCGCGATCTTGCGCAAAGTTCCCCCTACAACGTCCGGACGGTGTCGCGAGCGGGGTGCGTCGTGACATCGCTGCCGTGCGGGTCGACGCTACCTCCGGCCCCTGGTGTCTGAATCGTTCTTGACCGGTTCGGTGTTACCGCCATCACAATCCCGTGTCGCGAGCAGGGCCTCGATCCGCTCGACCGAGCTCTTGAGGTCGTCGAGCTCGCGGCGGAGGTAGTCGCGGGTGACCGTCTCACCCACGGAGAGCCGGACGGAGGCCAACTCGCGGGCCAGGAACTCGGTGTCCGCCTTGGTCTGGGTCGCGCGCAACCTGTCCACGGCGATGGACTCCTTGTCCCGGTCCTCCTGCCGGTTCTGTGCCAGCAGGATCAACGGCGCCGCGTAGGCCGCCTGGGTGGAGAAGGCGAGATTGAGGAGGATGAACGGGTAGGGGTCGAAGCGCAGCGCCACCACCGTGACGTTGATGAGGATCCAGACGATGACGACGACCGTCTGGATCAGCAGATACTGGCCGGTTCCGAAGAAGCGTGCGATGGCCTCGCTGTATCGACCCACGGCGTCGGGATCGACGCTGATGCGGGGCCGCCGTGAGGTGACGGGGGTCGAGAGAGTCGAGCGTGTACCGGGTTCGGTCACCGACGTACCTCCCTGTTGTCGTGCAGGTCCATGTCACGCCAGTCCTCGGGGAGGAGGTGATCGAGGAGATCATCGACCGCCACCGCCCCCAGCAGGTGGCCCTCGTCGTCGACGACCGGGCCGCATACGAGGTTGTACGTCGCGAAGAACCTGGTCACCGAGTCGACCGAATCCGTGGGGCGCAGGGTGGACAGGCTGGTGTCCACGGTCTCGGCGATCATCGTCGACGGCAACTCCCTGAGCAGTGCCTGGATGTGGACACAGCCGAGGTACTTCCCCGTCGGGGTGGCCGTGGGGGGCCGGACCACGAAGACGAGACTCGCCAGCGCCGGGCTCAGGTCGGGATTGCGGCAGTGGGCCAGGGCCTCCGCGACGGTCGTCTGCGGCGACAAGATGATGGGCTCCGGGGTCATGAGCCCGCCGGCGGTGTCGGCGTCGAACGTTAGCAGGCGCCGGACCGGCGCGGAGTCGTCCGGGTGCATGAGCTCGAGGAACGATTCCGCGTCTTTCTCCGGCAGTTCCCCCAACAGGTCCGCGGCGTCGTCGGGGTCCATCGCCTCGAGGACGTCCGCCGCCCGTTCGAGTTCGAGCCGGGTCACGATCTCGGTCTGCTCGTCGTGGGGGAGTTCCTGGAGGATGTCCGCGAGCCGCTCGTCGTCGAGGGTGCGGGCCACCTCGAGCCGGCGCACCTCGGGCAGTTCCCGCAGGGCGTGCGCGACGTCCGCCGGCCGGAGATCGGCATAGCGTTCGACCAGGCTCTCGGCCCCGTGTTCGGGGGTGCCGATGGCGTCGTCGTCCAGCCCCTCGATCCGAGCCCACGGCTGGATCGACACCGGCCCCCGGCGACCGAGTGGTCCGCGCCCGCGTCGAACCCGGACGGCCAGACGGGAGACGAGCCAATCGCGGGTGCGCTGCTGCTCGATCTCCACGTCGACCACCTGGTAGCGCGCCGCCGGCGCCGACAGGGCCGTGCCGACAGACCCGGACGCGCCGGGGGACGCGATGCCGGTCGTACTGCGGTCCGGATCGACCCCGACGATCGAGTCCACCAGCGCACCGAGCACGAGGTTCTCCCCGGGCCTGGACTGGAACCGGTGAAGATTGATGGTTCCGGAGATGAGCGCGACCGAACGGGGCTCGACCGCCGCGACCCTCAACATCGGGACGAAGATCCGCCGACGGGTCGGAAGCTCCACCACCAGTCCGAGCACCCGGGGCTGCTTGTGCCGGGCACGCATCGTCACCACGACGTCACGGATCCGCCCGATGTCGTCCCCGTCAGGGCCGATCACCGGCAGTCCGGCTAGCCTGGCGACGAAAGCCTTGTTGAGGTTCGCCATGCGGACCAGGTTAGTCACCGGGTGGTGGATCGCACCCCGCCCGCACCGCACCGGAAGGGAGTGCCCGCAGATGACCCCCGCCCAGCACACGGATCCCGCACTGTCGGATTCCGCCGCGGCGACGATCGCCGGTCTCCGCGCCCGCCCACGGCGCACGGTCCTCGCCGTCCCCGGCAGCAGCGTCAAGATGATCGACAAGGCGCGCGGCCTGCCGGTGGACGAGGTGTTCCTCGACCTCGAGGACGCCGTGGCGGGGCCGGCCAAGGAGCAGGCCCGGGAGAACGTCGTCGACGCGCTCACCACGGGGCGCTTTGCCGCGCCGACCGTCGTCGTGCGGGTCAACGCGTGGGACACCGAGTACACGGTCCGCGACGTGACCGAGGTGGTCGGCCGGGCAGGCGCGCACGTCGACGCACTACTGCTGCCCAAGGCGCGGTCGGCCGCGGAGGTCCGGGCCCTCGACCTGGTCCTGACCCAGGTCGAGAAGTCAGCGGGGTTGCCGGTAGGGCACATCGGGATCGAACCCCAGATCGAGGACGCGCTCGGGCTCACCCACATCGATGAGATCGCCACCGCCAGCCCCCGGGTCCTGACGCTGGTGTTCGGACCCGCCGACTTCATGGCCTCGATCGGTATGCGCACGCTCACCGTGGGGGAGCAGCCCGAGGGATACGCGCCGGGGGACGCCTACCACCACGTGCTGTTGAGCATCCTCGTCTCGGCCCGTGCGCACGGGTTGCAGGCGATCGACGGGCCGTTCCTCAAGGTGAGGGACGTGGAGGGTTTCACGCGGGCGGCGGCGCGCACCGCGGCGTTGGGGTTCGACGGCAAATGGGTCCTGCATCCCGCCCAGGTGGACGCGGGCAACGAGGTGTTCAGCCCACGCCAGGACGAGTTCGACAAGGCGGAGGGGATCCTCGCCGCCTACGCTCACTCGACGTCGGCCGAGGGAGGGGCCCGGGGCGCGGTGATGTTCGGAGACGAGATGCTCGACGAGGCCAGCCGCAAGATGGCCCTGGTGGTGTCCGCGCGGGGCCGCGCCGCAGGGATGACCACGTCGGGCGCACAGGAGACCGACCCCTCCGGGTCGGCGACGGAAGGACCGAACTGATGACCACCCCGATCTCCCCGACCTCCGGCAGGCGCGGCCGCGGGCAGACGCCCGGGCTCCCCACCCCACCCACCGGGTGGGTCGTGGGTTCCTACCCGACCTATGCCCAGGCGCAGGCGGCTGTGGACCACCTCGCCGACGAGGACTTCCCCGTCCACGAGGTGACCATCGTGGGCGTGGACCTCATGCAGGTGGAACGTGTCACCGGCCGTCTGACCTGGCCCAAGGTCCTGCTCGGGGGACTGGCGACCGGGGCGTGGCTGGGGCTCTTCGTGGGTCTGCTCATCGGGATCTTCACCCAGCCGATGTGGGGGGTCGTCCTCACCGGGCTCGTGGGCGGTTCGGTGTTCGGCGTGGTCTCGGCGTCGCTGTCCTACGCCGCGACGCGGGGCAAGCGCGATTTCGCCTCGACCTCGCAGCTGGTCGCCGGGCGCTACGACATCCTGTGCGAGCCCGCGAACGCCGAGAAGGTCCGCGACGAGCTCGCGCGCCTCGGCCTCTCGTGACCCTCCCGGGAACCGGATCCGACTCGGCTGCCGTCCTGGCAGCGGTCCGGGAGCACCTGGTCACCCAACTCGGCCCGGAACCGCAGGAGGCGTCGGTCACCTTCCTGGGTGCGGCTCCGATCCGGGTCCTGCGCTTCGTGGACGTGGAGTCGGGGCTGGTCCGCTACGCCTCGCTCGGATGCTCGGCCGATCCCATGGGGGACCCGTCCGCCCTCGTCCCCGACCCGGCGGCGCCACGGGCCGAGCTCTGCCTCGTGCTCCGGGGCGGGGTGGACGGGGTCGTGCGCGCGCTGGCCGTCCTCGCGGCCGCGCCGGCGGTCGAGGGTCTGGTGCTCTCGGAGGGCGCACTCATCGACCTGGGCGAGCCGCTGTGGCCGGGCGCGGCGTTCACGGCCGTCGTCCTGCGCGCGCCCGAGGTCCCCGACGTCGAGTTGAGCGGGGAGGCCGCGCCCGTGCGGGTCTTCCGCGCGGTCCCGGTGACACACACCGAGGCGGCCTGGGTCCGGCTCAAGGGGGCCGCGGAACTCGAGGACGCGTGGACCGAGGCCGGGATCGACGTGACCGACCCCGCGCGCCGAGCGGTGAACCCGGGCCTGGCGCGCTGACTACAGCCAGCGGTTCCTCCGGAAGAGCAGGAACAACCCCGTGCACGCGGCGGCCATGACCCCGAGCACCACGTAGTAGCCGTACTCGGACCGCAGTTCGGGCATGTTGGTGAAGTTCATCCCGTAGATCCCCGCGATCATCGTGGGCACCACGGCGATCGCCACCCACGCGGAGATCCGCCGCATGTCGGTGTTCTGCTGGACGCCGATCATCGCCATGGCGGCGTGGACCAGAGAGGTGATCTGCTCATCGAGAGTCGAGATCCCCGCGGCGACCCGGGTGTGGTGGTCGTGGACGTCGCGGAAGTAGTGCCGCACCACCGAGGGGATCAGATCCAGATGCTCGACCGACAGCCGCCGCAGGGGAAACGCGAGCGGCGCGATGTCGTGCTTGAGTTCGAGGAGCTCGCGCTTGAGCACGTAGATCTGCTCGATGCCGACCCGCGTTCGCGGGGCGAAGACCGCGATCTCGAGATCGTCCACCTCTCGTGACATCTTCTCGGCGACCCGCAGGTAGCCGTCCACCACCAGGTCGACCACGGCGTGCATCACCGCCGCGGGTCCCCGGGCCAGCCTCTCGGGCGTCCCCTCGAGTTCTGCGCGGAGGCCTGACAGGCCCGCGACGTCGCCGTGGCGCACGGTAATCACGAAATCCCGGCCCAGGATCACCATGATCTCCCCGGTGGAGACGATGTCGGTGGTGTCGGTCACCTTCTGATGCTCGAGGTACTCAACCGTCGACATCGCCAGTACCAGGGAGTTCTCGTAGACCTCCAGTTTGGGCCGCTGCCGCCCGGCGGCCGCGTCCTCGGTGATCAGCTCGTGCAGACCGAACACCGACGCGAGCGCCTCCATCTGGTGCCGGTCCGGATCGTGGAGGCCGATCCACACGAAACCCCGCCCGGTCTCGCGGACGCGTTCGAGCGCGGCCTGGTGGGTGACATGGCCCGGCTCGCGGACGCCGTCGACGTAGACACCGCAGCCGACCACCGCGCGTTCGGTGGGGACGGTCAACCGGGAGGGTGGGGGCGCGGGAGCGGTCGTCGTGCTCTGCAGTCTGCGGATACTGGGCACCTGGGCTCCCCTCGATCGTTGCCCTGACACTATCGGGCAATCGCGCGTGGGGCCTGGACACGAGACCGTTAGGGTGCTGCTGGGAGACTGTAGGGCAGGTGCTGCACCAGCGGGTGCGGGCGTGGCGAGGAAGGACGTGGTCGGGTGCGACTGTCGCGGGGTGGGGCCGGGGTCCGGGCACTGGCGATCGCCGGGGCCGCCGTGGTGGGGTTGAGCGGATGCCAGGCGCAGTCCTCGATAATCCCCGCCCACCAGCCCGATCCGGTGGTGGTGATCGAGACCGCATCCTTCGGTGAGGCCGAGATCGTCGGCCACATCTACGGCAACGCGCTGTTGCGCTCCGGCTCCCGGGCCACCATCCGGTCCCAGTCCGGGAGCCAGACCGAGGTTCTCGAGTCGGTGACGAGCGGGGACGCCACCTTCACCATCGGGTACACCGGGGAACTGTTGCGCTCGTTCGATCCCCGCTCGACGGCGGTCGACGCGGACGAGGTCTACAGCGCGATGATGGCCGCACTGCCCGAGGGTGTGACGGCGGCCGACCCGGCTCCCGCCGAGGACGCCCCCGTGTACGTGGTGACCCGCCACACCTCGGAGACCCGCGGTCTACGGACCATGTCCGACCTCGAGAGCCGGTGCGGCGAATTCACGCTGGGCGGACGCCAGGAGGCGCTCGCGGACCGCGAGCTCGCCACCGCCGTGGGCGGGACGTACGACTGTGGGTTCGGGCGGCGGGTGGCGCTCGGACCGAACCCTCGCGCGGTCCTCGAGGCGCTGCGGGCGGGCGAGATCGGCGTGGGGTTGGTCCAGTCGACCGACCCGGTGCTGGATCCCGACGACATGGTGGTGTTGGACGACGACGAGGACGCGATCCTGGCCCAACACCTCGTCCCGGTGTTCCGCAAGGGCTCCCTCTCGGAGGACCAGTTGGCCCTGGTCAACCGGATCAGCGGGGAGCTGACCACCGACGACGTCCGGGAACTGCTCCTCGGGGTGGAGTTCGGGACATCCACCCCGACCGCTCTCGCCGACTACTGGCTCGACTCGCACGACTACTGACTCCCGGAGCCGAGTCCCCCCCGACGCACGAATCCGCTACCCCCGGTCGGATCCGCTACCCCGATTCGGGTAGCGGATCCTGCGGTGGGGTAGCGGATTCGGATGATCGGACTCGGGGGGCGCTGAGGCCCGCGCCTACCCCGCGCCTACCCCGTGGCCGTGATCAGGAGAACGCCTCGTCGACGAGAGCCTTCTGCTCGACCGCGTGGACCTTGCTGAGCCCGGTCGACGTGGCCGCCATGGCCCGCCGCGACACCCGCTTGATCGGGGGGAACTCCGGGATGACCTCCGGCAGGTTGAGGGCCAGGAAGCTCCACGCGCCCTGGTTGGCCGGTTCCTCCTGCACCCACCGCACCTCGGAGAGGTTCGGGTAGTGCCCGAGTGCTTCGCGGAGACGGCGGAACGGGATCGGGTGGATCTGTTCCAGCCGCACGATCGCGATGTGGTCGTGGCCTTCCTTCTCCTGGCGGGCCGCCAGCTCGTAGTAGAGCTTGCCGGAGACCAAGAGCATGGTCGTGACCTTCTCCGGGTCCTTCCCACCGTCGACGAAGGTGGGATCGTCGAGAACCGAGCGGAACTTGCCCGTCGTGAAGTCCTCGAGGGCGCTGACGGCCTTCTTGTTGCGCAGCATCGACTTGGGGGTGAAGACGATCTGCGGACGCTTGATCCCGTCCGTGGCGTGACGGCGCATGAGGTGGAAGTAGTTCGCAGGTGTGGACGGCTGGGCGACCGTCATCGAGCCCTCCGCACACAGCTGCAGGAAACGCTCCATGCGACCCGACGTGTGATCCGGTCCCATGCCCTCGTGTCCGTGCGGGAGGAGGAGCGTGACCGAGGACTTCTGGCCCCACTTGGCCTCACCGGAGGAGATGTACTCGTCGATGATGGTCTGGGCACCGTTGACGAAGTCGCCGAACTGGGCCTCCCACAACACCAGCGCCTCCGGGTCACCGACCGAGTATCCGTACTCGAATCCGACGCCGGCGAACTCGGTCAGCGCCGAGTTCCACACCTCGAAGCGACCCTCGGCGTCCTCGAGGTTCTGCAGGGGCGAGTACGGCTCCGATGTGGTCTTGTCGACCACAACGGCGTGGCGCTGCGTGAAGGTCCCGCGCTGCGAGTCCTGCCCGGCCAGACGCACGGTCCGGCCCTCCTGGACCAGCGAGCCGATCGCCAGCAGTTCGGCGAACGCCCAGTCGATGTTGCCGTTGTAGGCCATCTTCTGACGCGCCTCGTAGACCGGCTTGACCCGCGAGTGGATGTGGAAGTCCTCCGGCAGGTTGCCGAAGGCGTCGCCGATGGCGTGGATGACCGACTCGTCGACCGCCGTCACCAGGCGCTTGGGCAGCGGCTGGTTGGGCAGGATCGACTCGGACGCCTTGACCGGGTGCTTCTCGAGCTCCCGGACCTCGTTGAAGACCCGCTCGAGCTGCCCCTGGAAGTCGCGGAGGGCGTTCTCCGCCTCCTTCTCGGTGATGTCGCCGCGGCCGACCAGATCGTCTGTGTAGGACTGGCGGACGCTCTTCTTGGCGTCGATGACCTCGTACATCCGTGGTTGCGTCATCGACGGGTCGTCGGCCTCGTTGTGCCCGCGGCGGCGGTAGCAGACGAGGTCGATCACGACGTCCTTCTTGAACTGCTGGCGGAAGTCCATGGCCAACCGGGCCACCCGCACACAGGCCTCGGGATCGTCGCCGTTGACGTGGAAGATCGGCGAGCCGATCATCTTGGCCACGTCCGTGGCGTACTGGCTCGACCGGCCCGCCTCGGGTGCCGTGGTGAAGCCGATCTGGTTGTTGACGACGATGTGGATCGTGCCGCCCGTGCGGTAGCCGTCGATCTGGGAGAGGTTGAGGGTCTCCGCGACCACGCCCTGCCCGGCGAACGCGGCGTCACCGTGCAGCATGAGCGGCACGACCGGGTACTCCGCGCGCCACTCCGGGTCCTCGATGAGGTCCTGCTTGGCGCGCACGATCCCCTCCAGGACGGGGTCGACCGCCTCGAGATGCGACGGGTTGGCGGTGAGCGAGACCTTGATCTCGTTCTCCCCGAACATCTGATACTGGATCCCCTCGGCTCCGAGGTGGTACTTGACGTCCCCGGAGCCGTGAGCGGCCGAGGGGTCCATGTTCCCCTCGAACTCGGTGAAGATCTGGCGATAGGGCTTACCCACGATGTTGGCCAGCACGTTGAGACGCCCGCGGTGCGGCATCCCGATCACGACCTCGTCGAGGGCGAACTCGGCGGCCTCGTCGATGACGGCGTCCATCATCGGGATGACCGACTCCGCGCCCTCCAACGAGAAGCGCTTCTGACCGACGTACTTGGTCTGCAGGAAGGTCTCGAACGCCTCGGCGGCGTTGACCTTCGACAGGATGTACTTCTGCTCGGCGACCGTCGGCTTGTCGTCGACGCCCTCGAGCCGGTCCTGGATCCACTGTCGCTGGTCGTTCTCGAGGATGTGCGTGTACTCGATGCCGATCTTGCGGCAGTACGCCGCGCGGAGCGCCGAGAGGACGTCGCGCAGGCGCATCTTGTCCTTGCCGACGAACCCGCCCACGGAGAACTTCCGGTCCAGGTCCCAGAGGGTCAGCTCGTGCGAGTTGACGTCGAGATCCGGATGGAAGGTGCGCCGACGCTGGGCGTGCCGACCGTCCAGTGGATCGATGTCCGCCATGAGGTGACCACGGTCGCGGTAGGCCGCGATGAGCTCGAGGACGCGGGCGTCCTTGTCCACGCGCGGGTCGGTGATGTCCTGGCGCCACCGCACCGGCTCATAGGGGATGCCGAGGACGTCGAAGATCTCGTCGTAGAACTCGTCGGCGAGCAGGAGGCGGTGGATCTCGCGCAGGAACTCGCCGGACTCCGCCCCCTGGATGATCCGGTGGTCGTAGGTGGAGGTGAGCGTGGTGATCTTGCCGATGGCGTTGTTGGCCAGCTGTTCGTCGCTCGCACCCTGGAACTCCGCCGGGTACTCCATCGCGCCGACGCCGAGGATCGCTCCCTGTCCCGGGGTGAGGCGCGGGACCGAGTGGACCGTGCCGATACCGCCGGGGTTGGTCAGGGAGATGCTGACGCCGGAGAAGTCCTCCATCGTCAGCTTGCCGACCCGGGCGCGGGAGACGATGTCCTCGTAGGCGTCGAGGAAACCGCGGAAGTCCAGCTTCTCGCAGTTCCGGATGGCGGCCACGACGAGGGTGCGCCCCGCCTTGGTCTTCATGTCGATCGCCAGGCCCAGGTTGATGCCGTTCGGGGTCACGACATTGGGCTTGCCGTCGATCTCCTCGAAGTAGTTGTTCATGTTGGGGTAGGCCTTGACGGCCTGCACCATGGCGTACCCGATGAGGTGGGTGAACGAGATCTTCCCACCGTGCGTGCGCTTGAGGTGGTTGTTGATGACGATCCGGTTGTCGATCATCAGCTTCGCCGGGACCGCACGGACCGAGGTGGCCGTGGGCAACGCCAGCGACGCGTTCATGTTCTTGACGATGGCGTTGGCCGGGCCGCGGAGGACCTTGTTCTCGGGTTCCTCCGGCGGCGTGTACTCGGGCTTGGTGGTCCGTTTCGCGGCCGGGGCCTCGGACCTCTTCCGCGTCTCGGTCGACCGGACGGGGGCGGGCACGCCCTGGCCTCTGGCCTTGCGCGCGGGGGTGCTGTCGTCGGCGGGCTTGGCGGCCACGTCTTTCGCCGAGGACTCCGGGGACACGTCGGCCACGGTCAGCTCCGAGGTCTTTTGGGTGTTGGCGTCGGGGGTGGCGTTGTCGCCCCCGGATGTGTCGGCGGAGACCTTCTTGCCCTTCTTGGCGCCACCGTTCTTCTCGTCACCATTCTTCCCACCGGTGCGTGTGCCACCCCCGCCCGACGCCGCGCCGGCTCCGGACGAGCCCGTCGACGCATCGCGGCCGGTGGCTGCCCCGGGGTTCGCGTCGAAGAACTCGTGCCAGGACTTGTCCACGGAGGAGGGGTCCTTGGAGAACCGCTCGTACATCTCGTCGACGAGCCACTGGTTCTGTCCGAACTGTGAGACGGTTTTGCTCACGATGTTGTGGTGCCTTCCTGATCTGTGGTGGGTTTCACACGCGATGGACCCAGGCTAGACCTTCCGCGCGTTCCGGGCCTTCCGATCTCACCTGACAGGGGGATGCGGTGTCCGGGTGGACGGCGGTCAGCTGGCGGGCCAGCTGTCCGGCGGGGTACCGAAGGTGGTCGCCGCCGCGGTGACGACCGTCCGCCCCAGCCGTCGGTTGCCCCAGCCGCCCACGGCCGCGCCGATACCGGCGGGGGCCAGTTTGCCCATGGCGAGGGTGGCCCGCTTGACCGCGAACTTCCGGGCGAACCGGGACACCATGCGCCGGTTGACCTCCTTGAGGCCGGGGAGCCCCAGCGACCTGCCCGCGAGTGATCCGCCCGCGGACGCACCGCCGTTCGTGCTGACCGCGTTGGCGAGGATCGCGGTACCCGATGCGCCGAGCATGACGGTCATGACGAGCAGCTCCTCATGCTCGCCGAGCTTGACGTCGATGCCGTGCACCTCCGCGACGGCCAGGGTGTAGAACGCCGCGGCTTCGATGAAGACCAGGGACTCGGCGCCGATGGCGCCGAAAGCGATGACGGTGCCCACCCCCGGGACGGCCGCCGTGGCGCCCACGGCGGCGCCGGACGCGGTGACGGCGGTGAGGAAGCGGGAGTCGAGCCGCTCGCGGATCCGTGCGGGACTCTCGTCGGGGTGGCTCTGGCGGAGCATGCGGACGTATCCCTTCGCCGCCCCGGCCTGGCTGCGTATCGCCTTGCGCAGGGCCCCGGTGGCGATTCCTGCGAGCGGACCGGAGACGTCGGCTTCGGCGGGGACGCGTTCTGACACGGGATCTCCTCGAGGGTGGTCGCGACAGGAACGGCTGGTCCTGTCCGTCACCCCACGGTACGGAGATTCAGGTGGTCTCGCCTCCTACGGCAGGACCTGTTCGGTGTACTGGTTCGCGAAGACCCGGTCCGGGTCGAGTCGGTCACGCACCGAGACGAAGTCGTCGAAGTGAGGGACGGTGGCCGAGAGATCGGCGGCGGTCCTCGTGTGCATCTTGCCCCAGTGCGGGCGGCCGTCCGCGGCGAGGAAGATCTCCTCGGCCGACCGGAAGAGTTCGGTGTGGTCCATCTGGTGGAACTGGTGGACCGCGATGTAGCAGACGTCCCGCCGGTAGGCGGTCGACAACCAGACGTCATCCGCCGCGGCGAACCGCACCTCGACGGGGAACGGCGTGACGACGCCGGTGCGGTCGATCATGTCGCGCAGGTCACCGAGCACGGTGGTCGCGGCAGTCACCGGGACCGCGTACTCCATCTCGCGGAAGCGCACCCGCCGCGAGGAGGCGAAGACCCGGTAACTGCGGTCGGTGTACACGCGGGCCGACATCACCCGTGCGGCGACGCGGTTGAGTCTGGGGGTCAGCGCCGGCCGGCGCGCGGCCGTCCGGCACAGCGCACCGAAGGCCTCGTTGGACAGGAACTCGTCGGCGACGAGCTCACGGATGCGGCCGAGCGGACGCAGGTCCGCGTCACCCGGCAACCGGGTGTTGCGTCTGACGGTGACGGCATCGGTGTGCGGGAACCAGAAGAACTCCGCGTGGTCGGCGGAACTCGCGAAGCCCTCGAGATCGGCGAGCGCGGCCGTGAGGGTCCACGGGTGCTCCTCGGCGTTCAGTGCGAACGCGGGCACGCAGTGGATGGTCAACTTGGTGATGATCCCGACCGCACCGATCCCGAGGCGCGCCGCCTCGAATACCTCGGGATCCGCCTCTCGCGAACAGTTCAGGACGGTGCCGTCCGCCGCGACGATCTGTAGTCCGACCACGGTGGCCGGCAGGCCGACGGCGGCCCGGCCCGTGCCGTGGGTGCCCGTGGACACCGCGCCCGCCAACGATTGTTCGGCGAAGTCGCCGAGGTTCGGCTGTGCGAGTCCGAGGTCCCAGAGGAGGGGGCCGAGCCGGTGGAGTCGGGTGCCCGCCCAGACGGTCACATCAGCCCCGTCGACGTTCCCCTCGGGATCGCGGGTCGGGACGATCGACTCGATCCCGGTCAGGTCGTCGAGCGAGACCAGTACCCCGTCGGTCGCGGCGGCGGGGGTGAAGGAGTGACCTGCGCCCACGCACTTGACCCTGGAGCCGCGCTCCGCGGCCGAGGTCACGACCCCGGCGACCTCGGCGACCGTCGTGGGGTCGGACCGGCCCGACGGCGAGGCGAGGACGTTTCCGGCCCAGTTGTTCCACCGCGTGGTCGAGGTCGTCATGGGTGCAGAGGCTACCTCTCGGTGTGATTCCCGGGGTCGATCTGGACAACAGACCTGATGCCGGTTCGGCGGCTGGCGGGGCCGTGAGGTGTAGTGCGCCCGTCGGGTCGTCGTCGTCGTACCATGGACGGGTGACCAGACGCCTGCCATCCGATCAGCGCCGAGCGCAGCTCCTCCGGGCCGCCCTCGAGATCGCGGAACACTACGGACTCGGCGCGGTGACCGTCCGCGGTGTCGCCGAGCGCGCCGGCGTCTCTCTGGGAGTAGTGCACTACTGCTACACGGACAAGGAGGAGCTCCTCCGCGAGGTGATCGGTGCGGTCAACTCGGAGGTGCACCAGGCGGCCAGGGCGTTCATCAACGTCGACTTCGACTCGGGCGCCCTCGGCAGGGAGGGGCTGCGCCGCAGGCTGTACGAGGCCATCGACCTCATCTGGGCGGTCATCTCCGCTTCTCCGGACCGTCAGCTCCTCACCTACGAGATCGTCTCCTACTCGCTGCGCACGCACGGGACACCGGAGATCGGTCTGGCCCGTCATCAGCAGGAGTCCAACGAGGAGATCATCCGGTCCGTCCTCGAGCGCACCGCGCAGTCGGCGGGTATGCGCTGGGGTATGGGGCTCGACGACATGGTCGGCGTCGTGGAGGCCACGGTGGCGGGGATCGGGTTGCGCTGGCAGATCTGCCGGGATGACGACGAGGCGATCTCGCTCCTCCACCGGGCCGTCGACCTGGTGGTGGCGGACGCGCACCCGATCGACGGCGACTAGGTCGTCCCGGTGAGGGTCGAGGGGGTGACCAGGGCCATGCCCGGACTCGCGCCAGGCGCCGTCGAGGCGGTCGATGTCGCCACCGCCGGACTCGACGCACCGCTCGCCGCGCTCCACCTGCCCACTCTGCGGACGAACCTCGCCGATCTCCGGCGCCGAGCGGGCGGGACGCGGATCCGCATCGCCAGCAAGTCCGTGAGGTCGCGAGGTGTGCTCGAGGAGGTCCTGGGCCCGGGGCTCCGCGGCGACGAGACGGTGCGCGGGATCATGGCCTACTCGCTCACCGAGGCCCTGTGGCTCGTCGGGGCGGGCTGCCGAGACGTCCTGCTCGGGTACCCGACGGTCGACCGTGGGGCGCTCGGCCGGCTGGGCGCGGATCCGGCCGCTCTCGCGGCGGTGACGCTGATGGTCGACGACGAACGCCATCTGGAGATCGCGCAGGAGTCGGGTGCGGGCGGCGCGAGGGTGTGCATCGACGTGGACGCCTCCCTCCGGCTCGGACCGGTCCACCTGGGTGTGAGGCGCTCCCCGCTGCGTGGCCCGGTCGACGTGGAGCCTGTAGTCCGTCGCGCCGTCGATCTGGGATTCAGGGTGGTCGGGGCGATGTTCTACGAGGCGCAGGTCGCCGGCGTCCCCGACGACGTCCGAGGGGTGGGCGTGGTCAAGCGCCTGTCCATGCGCCGCCTGCTGGGAGTGCGTCACGCGGTCGCCGACGTGATCGCCGGGGTCACCGGCGAGAGGCCGGAGATCGTCAACTCGGGCGGATCCGGTTCGATCGCCGAGAGCGCAGCGGATCCGGCGGTCACGGAGGTGACCGCTGGATCCGGTCTCTTCGTCCCCGGTCTGTTCGACCACTATCGGTCATTCACCCCTCGCCCCGCGCTGTTCTACGCCCTGCCCGCCGTCCGGACCCCGGCGCGCGGCCTGACGACGTTCCTCTACGGCGGGTACGTGGCCTCCGGGGCGCCGGGGCCGGACCGGCTGCCGGTCCCCGCCCTCCCCACGGGGTTGCGCTACCTCGGCAGGGAGGGCGCCGGCGAGGTGCAGACCCCGGTTCGGGGGGACGTGGCGATCGGGGACCGCGCCTGGTGGCGTCACGCGAAGGCAGGCGAGGTCTGCGAGCGGTTCGACACGCTCCACGTGGTGGACGAGACTGCACAGGGGCCCGCGGTGGTGGACCGCTGGCCCACCTACCGTGGGGAAGGGAAGTGCTTCGGATGACGGACACCGTGCCGATGACCGACGAGATGCGGGCCCTCCTGCACTCCGAGGTCGTCTCGATCACCGCCGACCTCGTCTCCATCGACTCGACAAACACCGGCGACCCCGCCTCGATCGGCGACGGTGAGACCCGCGTGTGCCGACGGATCGCCGAGTACCTGGACGAGGTGGGCATCCCGAGTGAACTGGTGGAGTCCGTGCCCGGCCGGGGCAGTCTGTTCGCCCGTGTGGACGGGTCCGATGCCGCCGCCGGAGGCCTCGTGGTCCACGGCCACGTCGACGTGGTGCCCGCCGTCGCCGAGGACTGGTCGGTCCCGCCGTTCGCGGGGGAGATCCGTGACGGCTGGCTCTACGGCCGGGGAACCGTCGACATGAAGAACATGATCGGCATGATCCTGGCCGTCGTGCGCCACTACCGCCGCGAGGGGATTGTGCCGCGCAGACCCCTGTTGCTCGCCTTCTTCGCCGACGAAGAGGCCGCGGGGACGATGGGGGCACAGTGGGTGGTGCGCGAACGGCCCGAGATCTTCGACGGAATGACCCACGCGCTCAGCGAGGTCGGCGGGTGGTCCGTTCCGGTGTCCGGGCGCCGGCTCTATCCGATCGCGGTCGCCGAGAAGGGCGTCGCCTGGGCACGGGTGAGCGCGAAGGGTGCCGCCGCCCACGCGTCCCGTCCGACTCCGGACAACGCGGTCGCCGCGATCGCCGGCGCCGTACATAGGGTCGCGAGTCGCCACTTCCCCGTCGCACCCACGGAGGCCAACACCGCCCTCGCGTCCGTGGTCGGGGAGCTCGCCGGGACGAGTGGTGACGTCGCGGACCTGCCAGCGCACCTCGGCGTGCTCGGGCACTTCGGCCCGCTGGTCGAGGCGTCGCTCTCGCACACCGCGTCGCCGACCGTCCTGTCCGCCGGGTACAAGACCAATGTCATCCCCTCCGAGGCGTTCGCGGAGATCGACTGCCGCGTGCTGCCCGGGGGAGAGGAGACCTTCCGCGCGGAGATCGAGGCCGAGCTCGGGCCCGACGTCGCGGTCGACTGGATCTGGCAGCCGCCGATCGCCGCGCCCGCGGACGATCCTTTGGTCGCCACCATCCGTGAGGCGGTCCTGGAGGCCGACCCCGGAGCCCTGGTCGTCCCGTATCTCCTGCCGGCCAGCACGGACAACAAGCACCTCGCTCCTCTGGGGATCCACGGGTACGGTTTCGTCCCGCTGAGGGTCCCGGACGAGTTCGACGTCTTCGGCCATTTCCACGCCGTCGACGAGAGGGTCCCCGTCGACGCCCTGCACTTCGGCGCCGACGTCCTCGCCCGGGTGCTCCGGTCGGCGTGAGAGGCCTGTTCCCCGCTAGTCGCCGGACCGCGCAACCGCGGACCCCGCTACCCGCGGATGTGTGGGTGCTGGTCGCCGCCGCGTTCGCCGTGGCGATCGGTTACGGTCTCGTCGCCCCCGTACTCCCGCAGTACGCACGGAGTTTCGACGTCTCGGTGACCGCCGCGTCGGTCGTCGTGAGCGCCTTCGCCTTCTTCCGTCTGGTGTTCGCACCCGCCGGTGGGTTCCTCGTGGACCGCCTGGGCGAACGCTGGGTCTACATGTCGGGCCTGCTCATCGTGGTCGTGTCGACCCTGGCCACCGGCATGGCCCAGTCCTACTGGCAGTTGCTGGTGTTCCGGGGGCTCGGCGGGCTCGGGTCGACGATGTTCACCATCTCGGCGATGGCGCTGCTCACCCGCCTCTCGCCCCCCGGCGCCAGGGGACGGATCGCCGGTCTGTACGCCACCGCGTTCCTGATCGGCAACATCGGCGGGCCGGTTCTCGGCGGGCTGCTGGCCGGGTTCGGCATGAGGGTGCCGTTCTTCGTCTACTCCTTCACCCTGCTCGTCGCGACCGGGGTGGTGGCGGTGTTCCTGCGGGGAGGGCGCCGGCCCTCGGCGGACGACGGGATGCCCGAGCAGGAGGCGCTCCCGGTGCGGGAGGCGCTACGCGACAGCGGCTACCGCGCAGCGCTCGTGTCCAGCTTCGTCAACGGGTGGAGTTCGTTCGGCGTGCGCGTGGCGATCGTCCCACTCTTCGCCGCCGCGAACTTCGATGCCGGCGCCGGTGTCGCCGGCACCGCGCTGGCCTCCTTCGCCGTGGGCACCGCGGCTGTCGTCTCGGTGGCGGGGTGGTTGTCCGACAGGTACGGACGACGGCCACTGGTGATCGGTGGACTGGTGGTCTCCGGGGTGTCCACGCTCGCGCTGGGCTGGTGCGATACCGTCCCCCTCCTCGTGGCGGCCTCGGTCGTGGCGGGAATGGGTGCGGGGGTGCTCAATCCCGCGCAGCAGGCCTCCGTCGCGGACGTGATCGGTGCGGATCGTGCGGGCGGTAAGGTGCTCGCGACCTTCCAGATGGCGAGTGATTCCGGAGCGATCCTCGGTCCGGTGCTGGTGGGTCTCGTCGTGGACGGGTTCGGCTACACCGCCGGATTCGTGCTCTCCGGAGCACTGCTCCTGGCCGCTGTGGTGCCGTGGGTGTTCGCCAGAGAGACGCATGAGCGCCTCGGCCGGGAGGGCGACGGGGGAGTGACCAGCGCCGCGGTGTCGCGAACGGGGTCGTCGACGCCGTAGCATGAGTCTTCTCATGAGCAACGACAACGAGGACCGTACCGCCACCGCCGGCGACGAGGTCGAGACCGCCGCCAGCGCCCCAGACGCCACTGAGCCCGCCGCGGAGCCTGCGGCGGAGCCCGCCGCCGGGTCGGTGGCGGAGCCCGCCGCGGAGCCCGTGGCCGAGCCCGCCGCGGAGCCCGTGGCCGAGCCCGTGGCCGAGCCCGCCGCAGAGCCCGCCGGAGAGCCCGCGGCCGAGTCCGGGCCGAGCGGAGCCGCCTCGGGGAACCGCGCCCCGGCCACGGAGAGCGCGGAGAACGCGGGCGACGGCGCCGTCACGTTCGCCGACATGGGGCTCGCCCCGGCCGTCGCCAAGGCGGTCAAGGAGGTCGGGTACGAAGTCCCCTCGGGCATCCAGGCCGCCATCATCCCCCTGGTGATGGAGGGCCGCGACGTGGTGGGGTTGGCCCAGACCGGCACCGGCAAGACCGCGGCCTTCGCGCTGCCGATCCTTTCCCTCATCGACCCGTCGGTGAAGAGCCCGCAGGCGCTCGTGCTCGCCCCCACCCGCGAGCTCGCGCTCCAGGTCGCCGAGGCGTGCATCACCTACTCCGCCAACATGCCCCAGGTCAGCGTCCTGCCGATCTACGGCGGGCAGGCCTACGGGATCCAGCTCTCCGGTCTGCGTCGGGGGGCCCAGATCATCGTGGGGACGCCCGGCCGGGTGATCGATCACCTGAAGAAGGGCACGCTCGACCTGTCGGGACTGCGCCATCTGGTCCTCGACGAGGCAGACGAGATGCTCGCGATGGGCTTCCAGGAGGATGTCGAACGGATCCTCTCGGACACCCCGCAGTCCACCCAGGTCGCACTGTTCTCGGCCACGATGCCGGCTGCCATCCGCCGGATCTCCCAGAAGTACCTCACCGACGCGGCCGAGGTGAAGGTCGCGTCGAAGACGGCCACGGCGCCGACGATCCAGCAGCGCTATGTGTTGGTGAACCACCGCGACAAGCTCGACGCGCTGACGCGGATCTTCGAGGTCGAGGACTTCGACGCGATGATCCTGTTCGTCCGCACCAAGTCGGCCACGGAGGAGCTGGCGGAACGTCTGCGGGCGCGCGGATTCTCCGCGGCACCGATCAACGGCGACATCCCGCAGAACCTGCGCGAGCGGACCATCGAGGCGCTCAAGGACGGTCGGACCGACATCCTGGTGGCCACGGACGTCGCAGCCCGTGGTCTGGACGTGCCCCGGATCAGCCATGTGGTCAACTACGACATCCCGCACGACACGGAGTCGTACGTCCATCGGATCGGCCGCACGGGCCGCGCGGGTCGCAGTGGTCAGGCGCTGCTGTTCGTCACCCCGCGGGAACGGCGGCTGCTTTCGCAGATCGAGCGGGCCACGCGGCAGCCGCTGACGGAGATCCAGCTGCCGAGCGTGGATGACGTCAACGAGATGCGGATGGCCAAGTTCGCCCAGTCGATCACGGAGAGTTTGAACGACCCGAACCTGGCGATGTTCCGCCGCCTCGTGGAGGAGTACGCCGCCGAACACTCGGTCTCGATGGCTGACATCGCCGCCGCCCTCGCCACCCAGTCCAGGAATTCCGCCGACTTCCTCATGCGGGAGCCGGAGCGGCCGGCCCGGCGTGACCGTCAGGACGATCGCCGCGACTCGCGGCGGGACGACCGGCGCGAGCGCCCCGGGCGGGGCTTCTCGGACGGGCCCCGCCCCTCGCGGTCCGGCAAGGACATGGCGCAGTACCGGATCGCCGTGGGCAAGCGGAACAACGTCAAGCCCGGGTCGATCATGGGCGCGTTGGCCAACGAAGCCGGACTCAGCGGGGGCGACATCGGACGCATCTCGATCCGTTTCGACCACTCGATCGTCGAACTCCCCGCGGGTCTGTCCCGCGACCAGATCGACTCGATGCGCGGAATCCGGGTCGCCGGTGCGGAGATCGATATCCGTCCGGACTCCGGCCCGCCCGCCGGTCGCCCGTCCGCGACGAGGGACGACCGCGGGGGCCGTCCCCGCGGTGGGGATCGCGGTGGCCGCGACGACGCCCGCAGAGGCGAGCGTCGCGACGAGCGCGGGGGAGGATTCCGGCGGGGAGGCGACGGCGACGACCGCCGCGGAGGCGGGTTCCGTGGCCGCTCGGGCGGCGGATCGGACAGGTACTGACCGCACCCGATCAGGTCCGGGCAGGCCCGGGCGTTGCCGTCCCGCGGTCACCCGCCACGAGGGCAGCGCCGGACCGCCGCAGCCAGCGCCTCCCAGTCCCCCGTGGTCACCGGCAGTCCGTAGGCCACCGCCGCGGTGAGGTAGCGGGCCGCGTAGAAGCAGTGCCTGCCGGGGTCGGGTGGGAGCCAAGCCTCCGGTGTCAAGTCGCTCTTGCGGGTGTTCACGGATCCGGTCACGGCGAGCAGGTTGCGCTCGACGTCGTTGGCGAACGCCGCCCGCCGTCCTGGAGACCATTCCCAGGCGCCCAGGTCCCACGCGGCGGAGAGCGGGAACACGTGGTCCACGTGGATCCCCCGGAGACCGGATCCGCTCACGTCCATGACCCGGCCGGTGTAGGGATCCACCAGGGTCCCCCCGTCGACCGTGCACCCCGAGGCGCGATCCGCGGGGGTGCCCCGGAGGTCGCGGGCCAGCACGTCGTGACGCGTGGAGCAGCCGTTCCCCGAGCCCGGTGCTCCCGTCGCGTCGCTCCAGGCCGGCCCGAACACGCACGCGGACGCGCCGGAGCACTCTCGCTCGTAGCCCGGCACCGTTATCCGTTCGGGGACCACGTCGACACGAGCGAGCAGGGCCTCGACGGCCTCTCTGCCCGGACTCCCGGGCGCCGAGTGCCTGGGTTCCGCCCACCACAGGACCACGCAGAGCGACACCGCGACCGCCATCGTGAGACAGAGCGCCCTCGGGCCGATCGGGGGGATGATCCGCCCGGAGCCCAGGGGCCGGGGCCGCGTGGGGCAGTGGTCGGTCACGGGATGAGTATGGGTGACCGCCCGGCCCCGGGGGCCGTTCGTCGGTGGCCGGCGCCCCGGGCCTGTGGACACGGCGACCGGGTGTGGATCGGCGGCGTCGCGACAAGGGGCGGAGGACGCCCCGGTCGCGTGCGGTACCGTCCCCGCACTCGGGGGAGTGTCGGACGAACGTGCTTACATGGCGACGTGACCCCGACCGCCGATCCCCGTCTCCACGCCGTCTGGCACTCCGGGGTCGTGGGGTTGTGGTGCGACACGGGGCTGCGACGGCCGCACTCGGTGGCGCCGGCTGCCGCCGTGACGGCCGTCGCCCGGGCCGGCGCCCCGGATGAGGTGGTGGATTTCCTCGGGCGGTATCGGCTGTCCCACCGCATCGGGGTACGTGCGATCGTGGACGGCAAGGCCAGATCGGCGACGGTGCCGGGGGTCCGGGTGTCCGTCGGTGACGCTGTGGACCTCTGCCGCCTCCTCGGACCGGAGGAGCGATGGGTGGGGGCCGGACTGCAGGCACTGGCCGCGCTGTCCTCGGGCGTGGCGTCCCTCGTGGCCGCGGGTCACGCGGTGCCCCGTCTCACTCGCCTCGACGGGGCGTGGGGCGCCACCTGGGATCTCGTCGCCTCGCCGGTCATCGGGGCCTGGACGGCCGAGAGCCTGCACCGTAGTCACGGGTTGGTCGCGACCCGGGAGGAGCTGGACCGGCTCCTGTCGGAGTTGGCGGATCATCACGCCCGCGCGGCACTGGCTCCCCTCGCGGCCGAACGCCGCAGCGAACTCGGCGAGGCGTTGGTCGCGGGTGGTCAGGTGGCATCGGCCGGGCAGGCCCTGGCCGATGCGGTCCGCGAGTTCGGCCGCGCGGCTGCGGCGAAGGACGTGGACGTGGTGTTCCGCGTGGTCGAACCGTCCGACGACGACACGGAGGGCGGGGGAATCGCCGTCGGGGACGCTGCCGTGGACGGGGGCACTGCGGCGGACAGGGGCACGGCGCCGGACAGGGGCACGCTGGACGTCGCCTCCGTGGGGGGTCAGGCCGAGGAGCCACCGGGCGTCGACGTCCTCTGGCGGTTCCAGGTGCTCGTCCGGACGGGCGCGGATTCGCTCCGTCCGTTCTCCGATCTCGCCGACACCTCCTCGGTGGACGGGCCCGTACGAGATGTGGTGGCGCGGGCGGTCCGCTCGTGGCCGCCGTTGTCCCGCGCCACCCAGGCGGCCGGTGCTCCCGATCTGCTGCTCCCGACCGACCTCGTGGTCGACCTGGTCGACGAGGGAATCGAGGCGCTCCGGGGCCGTGGGATCGAGGTCCTCCTCCCGAGATCCTGGACGAGGGTCAGAACCGCGGTGAGGGCGACCGTCACGGAGCCCGGGACCGAGACGGTGGACTCGGGGCAGAGACTCGGGCTCGACCAGCTGGCGGACGTCGACTGGGAGCTGGTGGTCGACGACAGCCCGCTGGACGCCACGGAAGCCCGGATGTTGCTCGACGCCGCCTCGGATCTGGTCAAGCTCCGTGGACAGTGGGTCCGCGCCGATCCCGGCGCGCTACGACGGGCGGCACGCTTCCTCGCGGCCAGGCGAGGTCAGAGGACGACAGCCCCGGCCCTCGTCGCGGCACTGATGTCCGACGAGGCGGAGGGCGTCGGGGTCGAGGCGCCCACCACTCTCGACTGGATACCCTCGTCGTCGTTGCCGATCGCGCTGCCGGAGTGGTTCCGGGCCTCACTACGGCCGTACCAACTGGACGGCGTCAGGTGGCTCGCGGCCCTCTCACGGGCCGGCACCGGGGCGGTTCTGGCCGACGACATGGGGCTCGGCAAGACGATGCAGGTCCTCGCGCTCACGGCGACCGAACACGCGGCCGGGGGGCCCGGTCCCACCCTGGTGGTCGCGCCACTGACTCTGGTGTCCACGTGGGAGCGCGAGGCGTCGAGATTCGCCCCGGAGCTCCGGGTCCACGTCCACCATGGTCAGGGGCGCGACAGGGGGGAGGTGGCCGCCGAGCGGATGACGGACTCGGATCTCGTCCTGACCTCCTATGGAACGGCCACCCGGGACGTCGACCTGCTGGCCGGCGTGGAGTGGCGTCGCGTGGTCGCCGACGAGGCCCAGACCGTCAAGAACCCGGTGACCGCGGTGTCCCGCGCGATCCGCTCCATCCCCGCCCGGCACCGGATCGCGCTCACCGGGACGCCGGTGGAGAACAGGTTGGACGAGCTGCGGGCGGTGTTCGACTTCGCCAACCCCGGGCTGCTCGGGTCGGCCAGTACCTTCCGCGCCCGGTTCGCGGTTCCCATCGAATCGCACAGAGACGAGGCCGCGGCCACCCGGTTGCGCGCCCTGGCGGCCCCGTTCGTCCTGCGTCGGCTCAAGTCGGACCCGCTCGTGGCCGCGGATCTCCCGGCCAAGCAGCACATCAGGGTCGACGCGCCCCTGACCCGTGAGCAGGCGACCCTGTACCAAGCGGTCGTCGAGGACATGATGGAGCAGGTCAAGGAGTCGGAGGGCGCGTCACGCAAGGGTGCGATCCTGTCCGGTCTCACCGCGCTCAAGCAGGTCTGCAACCATCCCTCGCACTATCTCGGGGACGGGTCCTCGCTGCTGCGGGGTGGGCGACACCGGTCCGGCAAACTCGCGGCGCTGGACGAGGTCCTCACCGAGATCCTCGACGCGGGGGAGAAAGTCCTGTTGTTCACCCAGTACCGCGCTTTCGGGGATCTCATCCTCCCGCTGCTCGAGCGTCGCGCGGCGACAGGGGTGCCCTTCCTCCACGGGGGCGTCACCGCAGGCGGTCGGGCATCGATGGTCGAGGAGTTCCAGAGCCCGCACGGGCCGCCGCTGATGCTCGCCTCACTCCGGGCGGGCGGAACCGGGCTCACGCTGACGGAGGCCAACCACGTGGTGCATCTGGACCGGTGGTGGAACCCCGCCGTGGAGAACCAGGCGACTGACAGGGTGCACCGGATCGGTCAGACCCGTCCCGTCCAGATCCGGACCCTCGTGGCCCCCGGGACGGTCGAGGACCGCATCGACGAGTTGCTCGAATCCAAACGCGAGCTGGCGGATCTGACACTGGGGCCCCTCGCGGGCGTGCTCACCGAGCTCACCGACGCGGACCTGGCCTCTCTGGTCGCACTGACCGATGAGGGGAGGGACGACGCGTGAGCCGACGCGGCAGAGGCGGGCGGAGCACAGGCGGGCGGACGGGTATCCCCACCAGGTCGAAGGCCGGGCCGTTCGGGACGCACATGTGGAGCCGCCGGTGGTCCTCGGACATCGAGTCCGGTGCGACCCGCAGCGAGGTGTCCCTCGGCCGCAGGGATGCGCGTGAGGGTCGGGTGCTCTCGGTCGAGCACTCCGGCCGGATCGTGCGGTGCGACGTCGACGGCAGCCAGGCGGACCCGTTCACGGTGGAGTTCGAGTTCTCCCCGCTCGACACCACGGACACCGAGGCGCTACGGGTGGCGCTCCGGGGTGAGGACGGGGGAGTCCTGGGCGCGCTCGCCGGTGAGTTCTCCGACACCGTCGGGTTCCTGCTGCTCCCGGCGGTCCACGGCGCCACCCGGTTCTCATGCCGCTGTCCGGTGCAACCGGGTCCCTGTCGGCACGTGCTGTCCGCCGCCTATGTGCTGGTGGAATGGTGGGACGCCACCCCCGAGGTGATGTTCGCACTCCGGGGACTGAGCGCCGAGGCGGTCGGTGCGGTGCTGGGAGGGCACGCCGACGGAGACGCCGGCGCGATCGCGTTCGATGTGGAGGACAGCCTGTGGGGGCGGGATCCGCTGCTCCCCGCTCTTCCCACACCGGCCCCGGCAGGCCTCGAGGACCTGCTCGACGCGCCGGTGACCAGGAGGCTCGCCGCGGCGGCGACCGGGGACCCGCTCGAGCAGTTGCGGGTGGTGGCCGACCTCGAGGATTTTCTCGACGCCTTCACCCGGTACCGGTACCCGTGATCGGCGCGGCCGGGGTGCATCCCGAGGAGACCGTGTCGGAGCGTCGACCTACGATGCGGCCATGGACAGGCGACGGGACGGCGGCATGATCCGATTCCTTCATTCGGCGGACTGGCAGCTGGGGATGACCCGGCGATTCCTCGGCACGGAGTCGCAGGCGGTATACACCGCGGACCGTCTCGCCGCGGTGGCGTCGCTGGGTGATCTGGCCGTCGAGAACGGCGCCGAGTTCGTCGTCGTCGCCGGTGACGCGTTCGAGGACAACGCGGTCCCCCGCTCGATCGTGCTCCGTGCCGCGGAGGTTCTCGCCGCGTTCCCGGTGCCGGTGCTGATCCTCCCCGGGAACCACGACCCGCTCGACGTCTCCTCGGTCCTGCGGTGTCGGGACTTCTCCTCGGCGGTGGAGGGCGGAGCAGTCACCGTCCTCTGCGACTCCGAGCCCGTCGAGGTGCGTCCCGGAATCGAGGTGGTGGGGGTCCCGTGGACCTCGAAACGCCCGGATCCCGCCCGGCTTCCCGCGCTTCTCGGCGACCTCGAACCGACGGACAACCTGCGAGTGCTGCTCGCGCACGGCGGTACCGATGAGGTCTACGGCGGTGACTCCCCGTCCGTCGAGGCCATCCGCGTCGCAGACCTCGAGGCCGCCGTCGGGTCGGGGCTGATCGACTACGTGGCCCTCGGCGACAGGCACTCGGTCACCCGTGTGGGGACCGGCGACAGGATCTGGTACTCGGGAAGCCCGGAGACCACGGCCTTCGACGATGTGGAGAAGGCATCCGGTCATGCACTCCTCGTCGAGCTCGGGGCGGAGGGGGCGACCGGGGGCCCGGGCAGCTGCCTGGTCACACCCGTGCGCACCGGGCGATGGGCGTTTTGCGCGATCACCGCGGAGATCGAGACCGACTCGGACCTCGATGCGCTCGCGGAGGTCGTCGACGCCGTTCGGGACAAACCCAGGACGGTCCTCAAACTGGGCCTCACCGGAACCGTGGACGTGGCCCTCCGCGCCAGGATCGACGATCTCCTGGAGAGGTGGGCGGAGTTGTTCGCCGCGGCCTACCTGCGGGAGCGGCTCACGCATCTCGTGGTCCGCGCCGACGACTCGGACTTCGCCGGGATGGTCGACGGCTACGCCGAGCGTGCGGTGCGGGACCTCGTGGGGTTGGCGGCCTCGGACGGATCGGACTCCGAAGACGCGGGCAACGCTCTCAGCCTGCTGTACCGGCTCGTGGACGGAGGCACCAGATGATCCTGCACAGACTCCGTGTCGAGGACTTCCGCGGCGTGACCCGGGAGGAGGTGCAGGTGCCCCCTCGCGGTGTGTTCGTGATCGAGGGCCCCAACGAGTCGGGGAAGACGAGCCTCATGGACGCCCTGGAGATGCTCCTCGAACACAAGGCGTCCTCCGGGCGGGCGGAGATCAAGGCGGCAAGCCCGGTGGGGCGTGACGTCCCGGTGGTGGTGGAGGCGGAGTTCACCGTGGACCGCGAGCGGATGCGGTACCGCAAGGAGTTCGTCCGCGGAAAGCGCACGTCGCTCAAGTTCCCTGAGTCGGCGAAGGTGGCGCTGACGGGCGACGACGCCCACGACTACGTGCGGGATGTCCTCGACCGCAGGGTCGACAGGTCTCTGTGGAGGGCACTTCGCATCGCCCAGGACGAGCCCATCGGCCAGGTGGAGGCGGGTAAGGGGATGGAGTCGCTGAGACGAGCCCTGGACACCGCAGCCGGTGGGGCCGATCCCACCGGCGACGACACCCTGCTCACGCGGGTCGCTGAGGAGCGTCACCGCTATCTCACGGCGCGACGGGGAGAACCGACCGGTGACCTCGCGCGGTCCGAGACCCGGCTCGCCGATGCACGGACCGCCCTTTCCGAGGCCAGAGGGAGACTGGCCGAGCTTGATGCCGCGGTGGCCGAGCACGCCCACCACCTCGCAGCCCATTCCAGCAGACGTTCATCCCTGGAGGCCGTCGAGGCGGAGGTGGCGCGATTGGAGGAGTCGGGACGGTCCGTCGACCGGCTACGAGAGGCAGTGAGGGCTGCGGAGGGCGAGGTCGACCGCGCTGCGGTCGCGCACGATGCGGCGACCCGGCTCCAGCGGGAGCGCGCGAGCCTCATCGCACTCCGAGGGGAGGCGATGACCCGGGAATCCGAGCTGCGGGATGCCACCGAGGCTGCGGCGCGGCGACTGGAGCCGGCGGAGAACAGGGCGGGTGAGGCGCGAGCCGCACTTGAGGCGGCAGAGGACCGGGTCACCAGAGCCCGCAGGCTGGCCGACGCGGATCGGGACGCCCGCGACCAGGCACGGCGTCGCGCGGACCTGTCGGGCCTCGATTCTCTTCTCGAGACCCTCGGTTCTGTCGGGCGGGAGCTCGCCGCCACCGAGGCGGAGCTCGCGGCCATCGACCTTCCCGGTGGCACCGTCGACCGGATCCGCGCGGCGGAGGCATCCCTGCGCGAAGCCGTCGTCCGGAGCGCTGCCAGCGCCCCGACGGTGACGGTCGCCGGCGAGGGGACGGCCCGCATCGGCGAGGAGACGATCGATGCGTCCGTGGGCTGGGAGCGCGAGATCGTCGAGGACACGGTGTTCCGGGTGGGAACGGTGTCGCTGACCGTCGTCCCCGCCGGGGACACCGACGCCGTCCGACGCGCGGAAACGACGGCCAGAGCGCGCCTCGAAGAACTACTGCTCGAGTGTGGCTGCGAGTCGCTCGCCGAGGCCGAGACGCGTGAACGACGAGCCGAGGGACTCCGGGCCGACATCGCGGCACACCGGCGACGCAGGGCCGACCTGCTCAACGGGGACACCTCCGAGGACCTGGCCCGACGTCGGGAGGCTCTCGCCGCGGCGGTGGCGTCTGACGAGGATGCGCCCGCGGACTCGATCGACAACCCCACAGTCGCCGGCGAACCGGGCGACGGCGGTTCACCGGATCCGATTGCGGAGGCGGCAACGGCGGAGGAGGAGCTGAGCAGGTGCCGCGCTGAGGACCGGTCCGCGGCCGCTGAGGCCCAGACCCTGAGAACCGACCTCGCCACCCGGGGTGCGTTGGCCGCAGAGGCCGCGGAACGGCTCCGGGAGTCCGAGGAGGCGCTCTCCGCTGCGCGGACCATCACGTCTGACGACGAGCTCGACGCCGACATGGACAGGACCAGACGGGAGCTGGACGCCCGACGCGAGGCCGCGCGGGAGGCGCGAGCCCGGCTGGACGAGGCTCTCGCCGACGCACCTCCGGAACTCCTCGACAACGCACGGGCCTCGCTGGCCGCGCTCGTCGCGGAGGAACGGGAGAGCGCGTCGGCGGTGGCCACCGCGCTCGGCCGGGTCAACGCCATCAGTGACCAGGGACGACTCGGGGATGTCGCGGTAGCGGAGCGTGAGGTCGAGGCGGCGGAGAGGGAGAACGCCGCGTTGTGGCGCAGGGCCCGCGCGGCCGACCTCCTCCACCGAACGCTCGAACAACGTCGGTCCGAGGCGCTCCGGTCATACCAGGAGCCGTTCCACCGCGCGGTGGTCGAGCTCGGGAGACTCGTCTACGGGCGCGATTTCGACGTCCGGCTGGGGGAGGATCTCACCATCCTCAGCCGGAGGATCGGGGACGTCTCCGTGGACTACGAGTCCCTGTCAGGTGGGGCCAGGGAGCAGCTGGCGGTGATCGTGCGGATCGCCTGCGCCAGGCTCGTGGGGGACAACGGTGTCCCCGTGTTCCTCGACGACACCATGGGATACACGGATCCCTCCCGGCGCCTCACGATGGGAGCGGTGATCGCCGCGGCGGCGTCGACCTCTCAGGTCATCGTCCTCACCTGCGACCGTTCACGTTTCGCGGGTGTCGGTGGCGCGCGCACCCACGTGATGCGGGCAACGGGATCGGCCCCCGAGTGAGAGCGGTGATCCCCGGTCGACGGTGGACCGGTGGCTGAAGGTCCTTGCGGTGGAAGGTCGTGCTGTAATAACCCCATGAGCGAGACACGCTGGTTGACCGACGAAGAGCAGTGCATGTGGCGCCGGTACAGGGAAGTCAATCAGTTGCTCGACCTCGCGACCGAACGCCAGCTTCAGCGCGACGCGTCGATGTCCCAGTCCGACTACGCGGTGTTGGTCAGCCTCAGCGAGGCGGACGGTCGGGGTCTGCGCGCCCGGGACCTGGGAGCTGCTCTGGGGTGGGATCGCAGCCGCGTCTCACACCAGGTCCGTCGTATGGAAGCTCGGGGACTGGTGGCGAAGGGCGAATGCGCCGAGGACGGCCGGGGCACGATCGTCACCCTGACCGCCGCAGGAGCCGAGGCGATCGCCAGGGTCGCCCCGATGCACGTGGAGAAGGTCCGGGAGCTCCTCATCGACGTACTCACGAAGGACGAGATCAGCACACTGACCGGCATCTTCGAGCGGGTGGTCGCGCGCATCGGTGAGGTCGACGGGATCATCCTGCCGCGTTGACCTGGTCCGGCGGTGCCCCGAGAGGAACCGAATATCGAGTCCTCGGCCGGGGGTCGGCATTGCCGGATTAGGGCGCGAGGGCACGAGTGTGTTCGAGGAGCGCCTGGTAGCTGGGGTTATGCCGTGCACGTTGGTAGTCGGCCAGCAGGTTAGTGCCAGCAGGCTGACCGGCGGGAGTCCGCCGAGCCCCGGGCGGCTCCCGACGTCGCAAGCGACCAAGTGAGGACCGCAATTCCCAATTCGAGGTTACTGGCGCCCCCGCTTGATATGAAAGACCTTCTACTGTAGGGAGGTCTCTTGTGCGCCCCACACTTGCTGTTGCCGCCGTGGCGCTGCTGGCTCTCACGGGATGCTCGCGCACTGATTCCGAGCCGGCCTCACCCCCACCCGAGACTGCGACCGCCGCGCCGGTTGAGCCGACCGAGATCCTGATCGCGCTCGGTGAGCCGTTCACCGTCGATGGGCCGAACTACACCGCGGACATTACAATTGACCGCATCTATGTCCCTGAGACCTGCAACGGCTCCCCAAATGAATCGCTGGCGATAGCGGTGGACGTGGACGTCGAGTCGGGCGACGGGACCGCCGCAGTCCTGAACACCGGCACCATTCGTGAACGCACCCCGGACGGTTATCTCAAGAAGGACCGGGTTGTCTCACGGACCTGCGACAGCGCAGACGAGCTCGACGCAATAAACGTCCAGACCGGCGACAAATACCAGGGGATCATCTGGCTCGCGGATGACATCAACACGGAATCTGAACTCCTGATCAGCACTCCGACCGGTGGTGGGCCGATCACCAAGGTTTTCGTGCTCGATCTGTCAAGCGTTGAGATCGTCTCAGTACCGGCGGCGCCTGTGGTTGCGCCTCCCGCGGCGGCGCCTGCCGAGCCTGCTCAGGATCAGGCCGAGCCCTACGTCGTCGAGTGCATATTCGGTACCCCGGGCCCCTCCCGGATGTCGGATGGGACTATTCAGAACACGGACTTCTGCGCGAATCAGCCGGGTGCGGCGGAAAGCCGGTACCTGGAGTCGAACTGTTCAGATATGGCCTGGCGACACGGAATGGGCCTAGAGGGTGATCGGCTGTGTGGGTCGTCCCACTACGAGGACGGCGCGACCGGGGGCAACTAGCTCCTGCTAAGCCGAATCCTTCGTTTGGACGAGGCAGGCTGGGGTTATTGGCCGCCGAAGAACGGGCCCGGCTGAGACCGGAAGACTCTGCGAGGCCCAAGGCGGCCCGCTCGGGGCCCTCTAGCCAGCGGAGCGACTCCACTGCGAAACGGGAGCCGCTGGGGGAGAATCCCGGGAACTACCCCTCGATTGCCAAGGAGACTCGTGCCTCCCGTCACCGACCTCGACGAGTACCGCGCCGCACAGTTCGTCATCATGCTCGGCACGGTGGTCGAGGAGGCCCGCCGACACGACGAGGTGGACGCCGAATGCGAAACCTATCGGCGACCACGGGACGAGCATCTGCACCGCCCAACTGGGTGCGCCAGCGAGAACGCCCAAGACTCCGGGACGGAGGACCCGCTATGACGCGCTCCCGCGTCTTCCAGCCCTACGCCCTATGGGGTGTCAACCGCATCTGGCAGGACTTCGAGGTCGTCGGAGGGTCGAACTACCTGCCTGCGATCCGGCGGGCGTGGAATCGGACCCCGAAGTCCGAGTACAACGAAGTTCGGGTGGACTTGGAACTGGTCCCCGAGCCGGACAATCCTTACGATGTCCGTGCAATCTCCGTCCGCTACCAGGGACTGGTCGTCGGCTACTTCCCGAAAGAGACCACCTTGGATTGGTGGCCCGTCGTTGCTCGCGTCGCGTCGACCGGGCTCACTGCGGCCGCACCAGGCCGGATCTGGTACCAGAATTCTGCCGGATTCGAAACCGGCAGCGTGCGCCTTGGACTGGGCGAACCTGACCTGAGCCTGCCGCTCAACGATCCGCCCTCCCAGCCCCACAATCTTCTGCCCTCCGGCAACGTTGTTCAGGTAACAAAGGAAGCCGACCACTTCGATGTTCTCGCCGACTACGTCCCGCCAAGCGGTGCCGGTGCGCTCTACGTGACCCTCCACAAGGAAGAGATAGTCTCCGCGAGATCGCGGCGGGTCGTTGCTGAGGTACGCCTCGACGGCGAACGGGTTGGAGAGCTCACTAAGGCCACCAGCGAGAAGTTTCTGCCTGCGATCGAGCACAACACCGACCGCGGGCTGGGGACGGCGGTTAGAGCCGCGATCAAGGGTTCCGGAATCGCTGCGGAGCTCACCATCCGCGCAGCCAAAGCTCACGAGCTGGACGACGCAGCCCTAGACGGCCCAGCGGTGCGCCTGCCCAGCCTCCCTCCCTACGATCCAAACGCGCAGTACCGCGTACCCAATGCCTACGGCCAGACCACCACCGCAGTGCGTGCTCGCTCGATCCGAGAAGAGAAGCAGGCCTTCGGCCGAGGCGCAAATGTCGGCCACGACGCTGAAGCTCGCATGCCGTCCACACCGCGGGTAAAGATCCAGCCAACTCTGGCTCAGCCGCCGCGATCACAACCGGCCAGCCATTCTGCACCACCCTTGAGATCGCCTGAGCCCAACCATGCCCCGGCTTCGCCGCGGGCCGCACCTGTGGCGAGACCGCCGCTGCCCCCGCAGCCAGTATCGGAGACACTCCCGCTCGTCCCGTACGGTGCATCTTCGTGCGGCAAGGCTCCGCTGCCCGTGGCGAAATCTCGCAAGAACTCGAAGGGAATCGGCCGAGCCCTCGGCCTGGCCGCTGCAACGTTCTTCGCCGCATTCGCCCTCGGAATCCTAATCTCCGGACTCGGATCTCCCGGCGGCGGCGCCGTCGCTTGGTTACTCGGCGTTCCGGTGGCGATCGCCGTCGGGATTTGGTCGCGACAGGCCGCCAGTGTCTCCGCTGAAGAGAACCAGGACCCGGGCGACAGGTGGAAGGGGCCGTGAGAACTGACCCTCCTCGTCGTTGCAGCGGGCCAGACGGCGAAGGTCATATTCGTCGTTTGGGTAGCGTTCAGGCGGGCTATCGGCGAGGCGGATTCTCCGGACGGAGTTTCCTGTCAGGAGGCCTGAGTGCATCGGGCGTTCACCCCGCTCCCGAACCGGCGGCGGGGCTTAGCCCCGGCCGCCTGTGGAACCCTTCTGCTCAACGACGTGTAGTGCGGACGTGATCGACTGCGGGATTTGCCGCTCGTCGTCACCCTTAGGCTGTGCGGGCCCGTCCGCTACATCGATTTCACCGCTCATTCTGTGGGCCGCCCACGTTTGGCGCATCGGCCTAGGCCCTGCTCTGCTGTCGGGTGGCCGGAGCCGAGGAGAAATCTCTCGTTAGAGACCACGTCGATGCTCGGCAAGGGGCCAGGGCATGCCATTCTGCGACAACAATCCTCTGGTCGTGGGCCGAATCCGTGTGTAATCCCTGGGATGGGCGGACGCTGGATGCGGCGAAACCCTCTCCCCGTCCCGCTCTATTGCAGGGGGGGGAGAGGGTTTCTGTCGTGCCCCCGAGAGGAATCGAACCTCTGACCTTTGGTACCGGAAACCAACGCTCTATCCCCTGAGCTACGAGGGCGGAATACCGGCCCCGCGGGGCCGGAGGCTGACCACCGGGCGGCTGCATCGAACCGCCCTGCTGAACAGCGAGACCGATCGTAGCACCGGGGCGCTCCCGGCCCCGCATCGGCCCCGAACCGGCCCTGCATCGGGACGCCGCGGCTCGGCCGCCTGGGCACCAGCCGGTGTCCGATTCCGCTGCCGACGTGCCGACACCTAGGATAGGAAGACGTGACTCCCGCCGACCTCGCCGCCGTCATCCGCGCCGCTCTCATCACCGTTCTCGCCGAGCGTGGAGCCGACATCTCGGTGGTGCCGGACACGGTGACGGTCGAACGCCCGCGCAACCCGGAACACGGCGACTACGCCACCAACATCGCGTTGCAGTTGGCCAAGAAGGTCGGAGCCTCTCCGCGGGATCTGGCGCAGGAGATCGCCACCGCGCTCGCCGCCGATCCCGGTGTGGCGTCGGCGGACATCGCCGGCCCCGGATTCCTCAACATCCGCCTCGACTCCGGTGCCCAGGGGTCGCTCGCGGCCTCCGTCATCGAGCAGGGCGAGGCGTACGGCACCGGGGACGCGATGGCCGGTCGTCGGGTGAACCTCGAGTTCGTCTCCGCCAACCCGACCGGCCCCATCCACCTGGGCGGCACGCGGTGGGCGGCGGTCGGCGACGCCCTCGGGCGCGTGCTCGAGGCATCCGGTGCGCAGGTGACCCGGGAGTACTACTTCAACGACCACGGTGCCCAGATCGATCGGTTCAGCAGGTCGCTGGCCGCCGCGGCCCGCGGCGAGGCGACTCCGGAGGACGGGTACGCGGGAGCGTATATCGACGACATCGCCGCCCGGGTCGTCGCGGAGCACCCGGACGTCCTCGAACTGCCGGAGGCCGAGGGGCTCGAGACGTTCCGCGCCACGGGCGTCGATCTGATGTTCACCCACATCAAGGCGTCGCTCGCGGAGTTCGGCACTGTCTTCGACGTCTACACCCACGAGAACTCGATGTTCACCTCCGGCGCCGTGGACCGGGCCATCGAGGTGCTCAAGGGCAACGGCAACCTGTACGAGTCCGAGGGCGCCTGGTGGTTGCGCTCCACCGACTTCGGGGACGACAAGGACCGCGTGGTCCTTAAGTCCGACGGCAACGCGGCCTACATCGCCGGCGATATCGCGTACTTCCTGGACAAGCGGGACCGCGGGTTCGACCTGTGCATCTACATGCTCGGGGCCGACCATCACGGGTACATCGCACGGCTCAAGGCCGCAGCGGCGGCGCTCGGTGACGATCCCGCAGCGATCGAGGTCCTCATCGGGCAGATGGTCAGCCTCGTGCGGGACGGCGTCCCGGTCAAGATGAGCAAGCGCGCCGGCACCGTCATCACGCTCGACGACCTGGTTGAGGCGATCGGCGTCGACGCCGCGCGGTACGCGCTCATCCGCTCCTCGGTGGACCAGACCATGGACATCGATCTGCAGCTGTGGGCATCGGCGACCAACGACAACCCGGTCTTCTACGTCCAGTACGCGCACGCCCGCCTGTGCTCCCTGGCCCGGAACGCCGCCGACCTGGGGGTCACGACCGACGCGGCCGACCTCGCGCTCCTTGTCGAGGACCGCGAGGGCGCCCTCATCAGGACGATCGGCGAGTTCCCCAGGGTCGTGGCGAGCGCCGCCGAACTTCGGGAGCCACACCGGGTCGCCAGGTACCTGGAAGAACTCGCCGGCGCCTACCATCGCTTCTACGACACGTGTCGGGTCCTGCCGATGGGTGACGAGGAGGCCGGTCCGCTCCACGCGGCCCGACTCGCGCTCAGCACGGCCACCCGACAGACCCTGGCCAACGGTCTGCGGTTGATCGGCGTCACCGCCCCGGAGAAGATGTGAGCGCGCACCCGGCCGGGTCCCGGCACGAGTTCCCGCACGCGCCCGGCATCGGCGAGCGTCCCGCCGACGCGGCCCGGGTGATGGCCCTGGACCCGGCGGTCTGGCCGCGCGGCGCGGGTCGACGTGACGACGGTGTGGTGGAGTTCGCCGGGGTGGCCGCGGATGACCTCGCGGCCGAGTACGGGACCCCGCTGTTCGTGATCGACGAGGACGACTTCCGCTCCCGGTGCCGCGAGATGGCGGAGGCCTTCGGTGGCGCGGACCGGGTCCATTACGCCTCCAAGGCCTTCCTCTGTACCGAGGTGGCGCGCTGGGTGGCGCAGGAGGGGCTGAGCCTGGACGTCGCCTCGGGCGGCGAGCTCGCGGTGGCCCTGCGCGCCGACTTCCCGCCCGCCCGGATCACGGTGCACGGCAACAACAAGTCCGCCGACGAACTCAGGCTCGCCGTGCGCAGCGGAGTCGGACACGTCGTCCTCGACTCGATGTCCGAGATCGCGCTGCTGGACCGTATCGCCGCCGAGGAGGGGCTGGTCCAGGACGCCTTCATCCGGGTGACGGTGGGCGTCGAGGCACACACCCACGAGTTCATCGCCACCGCGCACGAGGATCAGAAGTTCGGGTTCTCCCTCGCGGGAGGCGCGGCCATGGCCGCCGTCCGCGCGGTGCTCGACGCACCGCACATCCGGCTCACCGGACTCCACAGCCACATCGGTTCGCAGATCTTCGACGTCGACGGCTTCGAACTCGCCGCGCGTCGCGTGATCGGGCTCCTGCGCGACATCGTCGACGAGTTCGGCGCCGAACGCACGGCCCAGCTCGACCACCTGGACCTGGGCGGCGGCCTGGGCATCAGCTACGTCCCGACCGACGACCCGCCCCCGGTGGCGCACCTGGCCACCGCGCTGACGGAGATCGTCGACGGGTTCTCGGCCGACGTCGGGCTCGCGCCCCCCACGTTGGTCGTCGAGCCCGGCCGCGCGATCGCCGGACCCGGCACGGTCACCCTCTACGAGGTCGGCGTGGTCAAGGACGTCGAGCTCGCCGGAGGGGAGAGACGTCGCTACATCAGCGTCGACGGCGGGATGAGCGACAACATCCGGACCGCCCTGTACGACGCCGAGTACGACGCCCGTCTGGTGGGCCGCTCGTCGACCGCGGAGCCCGTCGTGGCGAGACTCGTGGGGAAACACTGCGAGAGCGGTGACGTGGTGGTCCGCGACCTGTGGATGCCCGAGGACACCGGGGCAGGGGATCTGGTGGCCGTCGCGGCGACCGGCGCCTACTGCTATTCGATGTCCAGCCGGTACAACCTGATCGGTCGGCCCGCGGTGGTCGCGGTCCGTGACGGACGGGCACGCCTGGTGCTCCGACGTGAAACCCTGGACGATCTGACGAGCCTGGAGGTGGGACAGTGAGCGACGCAACGGCGTCTGGCGCGCGACCCGTTGGAGTGGCGGTGCTCGGAATGGGCACCGTCGGCACCGAGGTCATCCGCTACATGACGGAGAACGCGGAGGCGCTCGCCTCCCGGATCGGGGCTCCGCTCGTCCTGCGGGGTGTCGCGGTGCGCGACCTGTCCCGCGACCGCGGGATCGACCCCGATCTGCTGACGGCGGATCCGTCCTCGCTCGTCTCGCGGGACGACGTCGACGTCGTCGTCGAACTGATGGGCGGTATCGACGTCCCGCGTCCCCTCCTGCTGGAGGCGCTCGGCAACGGCAAGGCCGTGGTCACCGCCAACAAGGCCCTGCTCGCCGAGTACACCGACGAACTGGCGGAGGCCGCGGACTCGACCCGCTCCGACCTGTACTTCGAGGCGGCCGTGGCCGGCGCGATCCCGGTGATCGGACCCCTGCGGCGTTCCATGGCGGGTGACCAGGTCCAGCGGGTCCTCGGGATCGTCAACGGGACGACCAACTACATCCTCTCCGCGATGGGGTCCACGGGCGCCGACTACGCCGAGACCCTCGCCGAGGCCTCCCGGCTCGGATACGCGGAGGCCGACCCCACGGCGGACGTCGAGGGATACGACGCGGCGGCCAAGGCCGCGATCCTGGCCTCGATCGCGTTTCACAGCCGCGTGACGGCGGGCGATGTCTACCGGGAGGGCATCTCCCGGATCACGCCCGACGATTTCGCCTCGGCCCGCGATATGGACTGCACCATCAAACTCCTCGCGATCTGCGAGAAGCTGCAGCGCGAGGACGGCAGTGAGGCCGTCTCGGCGCGCGTCTACCCGGCGCTGCTCCCCGACAGCCATCCGCTCGCCACCGTCAACGGCGCCTTCAACGCCGTCGTGGTCGAGGCGGAGGCGGCAGGCCGGCTCATGTTCTACGGGCAGGGAGCCGGGGGATCCCCGACCGCGTCCGCCGTCCTCGGGGACATGGTCGCCGCGGCCCGGAACAAGGTCGACTCGGGCCGGGCACCGGGGGAGTCGACCTACGCGGCGCTGCCGGTGGCATCGATGGACGAGGTCTCCACCCGCTATCACGTGCGGATGCGCGTGGCCGACAAGCCCGGGGTCCTGGCTCTGGTCGCGGCCGAGTTCTCGCGCCACGGGGTGTCCATCGCCCAGGTCCGGCAGACCGAGGTCGAGTTCCCCGATTCCGAGCTGGACGACGCCGAGCCCACCGCCGAGCTCACCGTCCTGACCCACCGAGCCTCGGAGCGCGCGCTCGCCGACACGGTCTCAGCGCTCTCCGACCAGGACGCGGTCTCGGTCATCACCAGCGTCATCCGACTCGAGGGAGTGGACACAGAATGAGCAGCACATATCAGCCCGTGCATTACCGCTGGCCCGGTCTCATCGAGGCCTACCGCGACCGCCTCCCGATCGGGGACACCTGGGAGACGGTGACGCTCTTCGAGGGTGGTACCCCGCTCCTGCCGGCCCCCTACCTCTCCGGGGTGACCGGGTGCGAGGTCTACCTCAAGGTGGAGGGCCTCAACCCGACGGGCTCGTTCAAGGACCGCGGGATGACGATGGCCGTCACCGACGCCAGGGCGCGCGGTCAGAAGGCCGTGCTGTGTGCCTCGACCGGCAACACCTCCGCCTCGGCCGCCGCCTATGCGACCCGGGCCGGCATGGGCTGCGCGGTGCTGATCCCCCAGGGCAAGATCGCCGCCGGGAAACTGGCACAGGCGGTCATGCACGGTGCCACGATCATCCAGGTCGACGGGAACTTCGACGACTGCCTGGAGCTGGCCCGCAAGACCACCGCGACGTACGCGGAGATCGGCCTGGTCAACTCGGTCAACCCGGTGCGGATCGAAGGCCAGAAGACCGCCGCGTTCGAGATCGTCGACGTGCTCGGGCGGGCTCCCGATCTGCACTTCCTCCCGGTCGGCAACGCGGGCAACATCACCGCGTACTGGAAGGGCTACAGCGAATACCACGCCGACGGCGTCATCTCGACCCGTCCCCGGATGATGGGCGTGCAGGCAGCGGGCGCGGCGCCCCTGGTGGACGGCGCGCCGGTCAAGAACCCCGAGACCATCGCCACCGCCATCCGCATCGGCGCGCCGGCGTCCTGGGACGGCGCCGTCGCCGCCCGCGACCAGTCCGGCGGGACGTTCCGCAAGCGCACCGACGAGCAGATCCTCGAGGCCTACCGCACCGTCGCGGGTAAGGACGGCGTGTACGTGGAGCCGGCCTCCGCGGCGTCGGTCGCGGGCCTGCTCGACGCTCACGCCAACGGAGAACTCGAGCCCGGCCAGACGATCGTCTGCACCGTGACCGGCAACGGACTCAAGGACCCGGACACCGCCTTGCTGGGCATGCCTGAGGTGGAGGCCATCCCGGTGGATCCCTCCGCCGTCGCCGGCGCCCTCGGGCTGGAGTGAGCGCCGTGAGCGTTGCCGGTCCGGAGGTCTTCGGCAGCTCCGGCGGACGTATCCTGCAGGTCGGCCGCTCGGTCACCGTCGAGGTGCCCGCCTCCAGCGCCAACCTCGGTCCGGGGTTCGACGCCCTCGGTGTGGCACTGGGACTCTACGACACCATCACGGTGACGACGATCGCGTCGGGCCTGGAACTCGAGGTCTCGGGGGAGGGGGCCGGGCAGGTTCCCGAGGACGCCTCACACCTTGTCGCCAAGGCGGTCGAGGCCGGTCTCCGGGCCGGCGGCACGGGCGCCCCCGGGGTCAGGATCACCTGTACCAACGCGATCCCCCATTCCCGGGGTCTCGGTTCCTCCGCGTCGGCGGCGGTGGGGGGACTCGTCGCGGCGAACGGGTTGATGGGTCAGGTGCTGACAGACGAGCACCTGGTGCAGCTGGCGAGCGAGTTCGAGGGCCATCCTGACAACGCCGCGGCCAGCGTCCTCGGTGGGGTGGTGGTCTCGTGGACCGAGAGGTCGGCGACCGCCGTGACCTACCGGGCGGTCCGCATGGAGGTGGACCCGACGATCGTCGCCACCGTGCTGGTGCCCTCCGAGACCTCGTCGACGGCTCAGACGCGCGGTCTGCTCCCGGAGACGGTGCCCCACGAGGATGCGGCCTTCAACGCCAGTAGAGCCGCGCTGATGTCGGTGGCGCTGGCCGCGCACCCCGAGTTCCTGCTCGCCGCGACCGAGGATCGACTGCACCAGTCCTACCGGGCGCCGGCGCTCGTCGGCACCACGGAGTGGATCGCTAGGCTACGGGGCCGGGGTCTCGCCGCCACGGTCTCCGGAGCAGGACCCACCGTTCTGGTGCTGGGGACCACCCCGCTGCCGACCGACCTGCGCGCTGACGCCGAGGCGCAGGGGTGGCAGGTCCTGGACCTGGAGATCGCCGAGGGCGCACGGGTGCTCGCCGAGCAGTGAGCACGACACCCGCGTGATCAGGTGGCGGAACCGGGCGAGATGGTGGTGACCGGATAAGCCCCCTCGGCGTGCAGCGAACGGATGGCCCGCTTGTCGTACTTTCCCACCGACGTGCGCGGGATGTCGTCGACGAAAGCCCAGTGATCAGGGCGTTTCCAGAGTTCGACGTGGCCCTCCAGTGAGTCCCAGAGGGACCGGGCGGTGGCCGCCGCGCCGGGTTTGAGGTGGACCAGGACCATGGGGCGATTGCCCCAGCGTTCGTCCGGCACCCCGATCACCGCTGCATCGGCCACCCGATCGTCCCGCAGGACCGCGTGCTCGAGTTCTATCGAGGAGATCAGCTCGCCCCCCGAGGCGATGATGTCGTCCACCCGGTCGACCACGTCGAGGTAGCCCCGCGGGGAGATGGTGGCCATGTCCCCGGTGCGCAGCCAACCGTCGACGAACCGGTCGGTGGCGTCGTCGTCCAGATAGCGGGCGGTGACCCACGGGCCCCTGAGCTGGAGTTCGCCGACGGACCACCCGTCGTTCGGGAGGACTCGTCCGGACTCGACGATCCGGGCGTCGACCCCGGCGGGAAACCGGCCCTGCCCGAGGATCTGGGCGCGGCGATGGGTCGCCGAGGAGTGGGGGTCGGCGCGGGCGAAGGTGGCGATCGGGCTGGACTCCGTGAGCCCGTAGGCCTGCATGATGGTGACCCCGTGCCGGGTGACGAAGGCGTCGAACAGCGCCTCCGGCACCGGAGAGCCGCCGACCAGGACCTCGGCCAGGTGGCCCAGTGGTTGCGGGTGGTTCTCCAGGTGTCGCAGGAGGCGCTGGAGCGAGGCCGGGGTGGTCGCGACCTTGTTGGGCCTGAACGTGGCCAGCAGGTCCGCCAGCTCGCGTCCGGAGTGCATGGCCTGACCCGGCCGCGGCCGTGCGGTGATGAGGCCGGCCCCGGTCATGAAGGCCGCGTACGGCAACCCCCAGGACAGCACGTGGTGCATCGGCACGGTCGTCAGGACGCTGTCCCCACTACTGAGGGCGGCACCCTCGGCCATGCAGATCTGCATGGAGTGAAGCCATATCGACCGGTGCGTGAACGCGACTGCTCTCGACAGTCCCGTGGTGCCGGAGGTGTACGCGAGCGCGGCGGCGGTGCGTTCGTCCACTGCAGGCCACGGGAAGGTGGTCGGTCGCCCGTCGAGGAGTGCCTCGAGGGCGTGGAGCTGCCCGCCCCGTACGTCCCCGGACACTGCGGGGGTGTCCCCGTGGACCTCGTCATCGAACACGACCAGGTGGGGTGCGTGCTCCAGATCGCCGATCACGTCGAGTGCGCGGGGCAGCAACTCCGGATCGACCAGCAGCACCGAGACGTCGTTGTCGCGCAGCGCGGCGAGGAGGAACGATCGGGATCGAAAGACGTTGAGCGAGAGAATCGCCGCGCCCATCGACGGGATCGCGAACATCGACTCGATGACCTCGGGGCGGCTACCGGACAGTACGGCCACGACGTCGCCGTCACCCACACCGAGATCCGTCAGGGCGTGCGCAGTGGCCGCGGCCCGGGCCGCGATCACGTCGAACCGGGAGGTCCGCGGCACCATGTCGCCGACGAAACCGGTGACCGTGGAGCTGGAGTGGCGCTCCGCGGCGTGGTCGAGGATCCGCGACACGAGCAACGGGGTGTCGAGCATCGTTCCGAACATCCGACCTCCTTCCACTCAGCCGCAGTGGGCTGTTAGGTTACCGCCCGTCGGTGGGGATGAGGACACGCCAGGCAGGACTCGCGAGGGGGACGCGTGTGGGGACGGGCAGCGGGTAGTATGCTTTTCTGAAGCCACGGACGCCCGGTCGTCCCTGAATCCCGGAACATCTCCCGTACGCTTGCCCCGCCAGCGGTGAGCGGTCCGCGAGGCGATCCCGGGGGAGCGGCCGAACGGCGCGTGGCCAATCGGGATTGTCGTGCCCGTGAGTGGGTCTCGTCCGACGTCGACGGTCAACATGAAGCCGACCCGGCAGGAATCACCTCGTGCACATCCCCCTCAGACGACTCCGTGTCCGGCCAGTTCGCCGCCACGGAAGGCCTCAGCGGCCACCCGGGACGCGTGTCTGCGTCCCGGACAGTTGCCCGGCGCGGAGCGGTTGACACCGACTCGGCCCGGGCCCAGAAAGGACACCCGTGACCTCGACGGAAACCCACTCCACACCTCCGCAGGGGGCTGCACTGGCGGCCATGCGTCTGGCAGACCTCAAGTCTCTCGCCCAGCAGATGGGCCTCAAGGGCCTGTCAGGTAAGCGCAAGAGCGATCTGGTGGCGATGATCGACTCCGCCAGTGGTGGGCGGCCCCAGGCCGCCGCCAAGTCATCGCCCGCCCAGTCCTCGCCCGCCCAGACTCCCACCCAGTCCTTGCCCGCCCAGACTCCCGCCGAGGCCACGCCGGCCGCGGCTGCGGACACCGCCCCCCGGCAGGACGGCCAGGAGGCCGCGGACGGGCAGAAGACCGGTGCCGGACGGAGGGCCGGGGGGGGTCAGAGGGCCGGGGGACAGGCGAAGAACGCTGATCAGGGGGCTCGCCGCGACGAGGGCCAGGACCAGCAGGAGTCCCAGAACCAGGGTGCCCGGCAGCGACGGGGCGGCCAGAACCGCGACGAGCAGCAGTCGGGTCGCCAGGACCAGGGTCAGCAGGGCGGTCGCGGTCGCGACCACCAGTCGGGGGACCAGCAGCAGTCCGATCACCAGGGTCGGGGTCAGCAGGGTCGCGACAACCAGGGTCGCGACAACCAGGGTCGAGACAACCAGGGCGGGCGCGGTCGCGGTCGCGACCAGCAGGGCGGCGATTCCGGGAACCCTCGTAACCAGGGCAACCAGGGCAACCAGGGCGGAGACAGCGGCCCGCGGGGCGACGGTCAGAACCGAGACGACGACGACGGGGGCGGCCGCGGTCGTCGAAGCCGCCGGCGGCGCGAGCGCAACCGCGGTGGGGGCGGCGGCCGACCGCAGGAGGGCGAGACCGAGGTGCGGGACGACGACGTCCTCCAGCCGGTCGCGGGCATTCTCGACGTCCTGGACAACTACGCGTTCGTCCGTACCTCCGGCTACCTCGCGGGGTCGAACGACGTCTACGTCTCGATGAACATGATCCGCAAGTACGGACTGCGTCGCGGCGACGCGATCACGGGCGCGGTCAAGATGCCTCGGGACGGTCAGGGCGACGCCCAGAACGACGGGTCCGGCGGGGGTCAGGGCGGCGGTCGCGGCGGCGGTCAAGGGGGGAAGAACAGGGCGAAGTTCAACCCGTTGGCCCGGATCGACTCGGTCAACGGGGGACCGCCGGAGGACGCGCGCAACCGCCCGGAGTTCGGCAAGCTCACGCCGCTCTACCCCAACCAGCGTCTGCGTCTCGAGACCGAGAAGAACGTCCTCTCGACCCGGGTGATCGATCTGATCATGCCCATCGGCAAGGGCCAGCGGGCGCTCATCGTCTCCCCGCCCAAGGCGGGCAAGACCACGATCCTGCAGAACATCGCGAACTCGATCGCGATCAACAACCCCGAGTGTCATCTCATGGTCGTGCTCGTCGACGAGCGACCCGAGGAGGTGACCGATATGCAGCGCTCGGTCAACGGCGAGGTCATCGCCTCGACCTTCGACCGCCCGCCGTCGGACCACACCCAGGTCGCGGAGCTCGCGATCGAACGCGCCAAGCGACTGGTGGAGATGGGGCAGGACGTCGTGGTCCTCCTCGATTCCATCACCCGGTTGGGTCGCGCCTACAACAACTCCTCACCCGCCTCGGGACGCATCCTGTCCGGCGGTGTCGACTCCACCGCGCTCTATCCGCCCAAGCGGTTCCTGGGAGCGGCACGCAACATCGAGAACGGTGGTTCCCTGACCATCATCTCCACCGCGATGGTCGAGACGGGGTCCGCCGGTGACACGGTGATCTTCGAGGAGTTCAAGGGCACCGGCAACGCGGAGCTCAAGCTGGACCGGCGCATCGCGGAGCGGCGCGTCTTCCCGGCTGTCGACGTGGGGCCCTCGGGCACCCGCAAGGAGGAGCTCCTGATGACGCCGGAGGAGGCCGGTGTCATGCACAAACTGCGGAGAGTGCTGTCCGGGCTCGACTCGCACCAGGCGATCGACCTGCTGATGTCGCAGCTGCGCAAGACCAACACCAACTACGAGTTCCTCCTGCAGGTGGCCAAGACGACTCCGACCCTGCCCCAGGACGAGGAGTGACGCAGGCCCCGGGGCGTTCGCCGTCCTCCATCGACGACGTCCTCTCGGAGTACGGGGGTCTCGAGGCGCAGCTGTCCGACCCGGCGCTCCACGAGGACCCGGTGGCCGCGCGCAGGGTGGGCAAGCGATTCGCCGAGCTGACTCCCGTGGTGCAGTGTCACCGTGCTCTGGAGTCCACCCGGGGCGACCTGTACGCCGCGCGTGAGCTGGCCGGCGACGACTCGTCGTTCGCCGAGGAGGCCGATCGGTTGGCGGAGGAGGTCACGAGGCTGGAGTCGCGGTTGGCCGACCTGTTGGCACCGCGGGACCCCCACGACGCGGATGACGTGGTCATGGAGATCAAGTCCGGTGAAGGCGGGGAGGAGTCGGCGCTGTTCGCGGCAGACCTGGCCCGCATGTACACGCGGTACGCGGAGAAGCACGGCTGGGTGGTCGAGGTCCTCGGGGTGACCGAGTCCGATCTGGGCGGGTACAAGGACGCCTCGTTCTCGATCAGGTCTCGTCACCCCTCGAGGGACGGTGTGTGGTCCCGCCTGAAATTCGAGGGCGGAGTGCACCGCGTCCAACGGGTACCGGTCACCGAGTCGCAGGGCCGGGTCCACACGTCGGCCGCCGGGGTGCTCGTCTTCCCCGAGCCCGAGGACGTGGGGCCGGTCGAGATCGACGAGTCGGACCTGAGGATCGACGTGTACCGCTCGTCGGGAAAGGGCGGCCAGGGGGTCAACACCACCGATTCGGCGGTGCGGATCACGCACCTGCCCACCGGCACTGTCGTCACGTGTCAGAACGAACGAAGTCAACTGCAGAACAAGCAGCGCGCGCTGGAGGTGCTCGCCGCCCGGCTCCAGGCCGCCGCCGAGGAGGCCGCGAGCGCCGAGGCCTCCGAGGGGCGGTCCAGCCAGATCCGCACCGTCGACCGGTCGGAGCGCATTCGCACCTACAACTTTCCCGAGAACCGGATCGCCGATCACCGGGTCGGGTTCAAGGCGCACAATCTCGACGCCGTCCTCGACGGTGACCTCGACGCGGTCCTCGACGCACTGGCGGTCGAGGACCGCCGCAGACGCATGGAAGACGCCTAGGCGGTGCCTTCGCGCCCCGTGCCGGCGACCGCGGTCGTGAGGTCGGCCGCGCACGACCTGCGGGCCGCCGGTGTCGACTCCGCCGTCGTGGAGGCGCAGCTGATCTGCGCGCATGTGCTCGGAATCACCCGCTCCGCACTCCCGTTGGCCGACGCGGTGGACGCCTCCGGACTCGCGGAGATCGACCGGTTGGTCGCCGCCCGCATCGCCGATCGCACCCCGATCCAGTACCTCCTCGGGCGGGCCGTGTCGGGCCGTCTGGACCTCGCGGTGGGGCCCGGTGTCTTCATCCCCAGACCTGAGACCGAGCTGTTGGTGGAGGACACGCTGGCCGCGCTCCCCGCCCCGGGCGACGGACCGGGCCCTGTCGTGGTGGACCTCTGTGCCGGTAGCGGAACGCTGGCCCTCGAGATCGCCCATGCCCGTCCCGATGCGCGGGTCCACGCCGTGGAGCTGCACGATCAGGCTCTGGAATGGCTGCGGCGCAACGCCGCCGAGCGGGCGGCCGCGGGGGACACGCCACTCATGGTGCACTCCGGGGACGCGACGGACCCCGGCATCCTGCCGGGACTACGGGGTCGGGTCGACGCGGTGGTGTCCAACCCGCCGTACATCCCGCGGACCGACGACCTCCCCGCGGAGGTCCTCGGGCACGAGCCGGCGACCGCGCTGTTCGGGGGAGCCGACGGCCTCGCCGTCATCACTCCGCTCGTCGGTGTAGCGGCCGGGCTCCTGGCGCCGGGGGGCCACCTCGCCGTGGAGCACGACGAGGAGACCGGCGCCGCCGTCGCGGCGGTGGTCGAGGCGCAGGGATGCTTCGGTACCGTGGAGCAGCACACCGACCTCGCCGGACGTCCGCGGTTCGTCACCGCGACCAGACTCGACGATCATGACAGCGATCGTGACGACGATCCTGACGGCGATCCTGACAACGACGACGAGCTCGACCCGACAGTCCGGAAGGGGACCACCCGGTGACCATCACCTACGACTGCACCGAGGACACCGGTCGAGAGGTCGGCCTCAGTTCCGCGGCCGGGGCACTGCGTGCGGGCCGGCTCGTCGTGACCCCCACGGACACCCTCTACGGCATCGCGGCCGACGCCTTCGACCCGGATGCGGTCACCCTGCTGCTCTCCGCCAAGCGGCGCGGACCGGACATGCCCGTGCCCGTCCTGGTCGGTTCCTGGGAGACCATCGACGGCCTGGTCGTCAGCACACCCGCGACGGCGCGAGACCTCATCCGGGCGTTCTGGCCCGGCGGCCTGAGCCTGATCGTGCACCAGGCACCGTCCCTCAACTGGAACCTGGGACACACGCAGGGCACGGTGATGCTCCGGATGCCGCTGCATCCCGTCGCCATCGAGCTGCTCCGCGAGGTCGGGCCGCTCGCCGTCTCCAGCGCCAACGTCTCCGGGCAGCCCCCGGCGACCACGGTCGCGGAGGCCCGTGAGCAGCTGGGGGACTCGGTCGCCGTCTACCTCGACGGCGGCCCGTGCTCGGTCGGCCAACCCTCGACGATCGTCGACCTCACGGGACCGGCGCCCCGGATCGTGCGGGAGGGGGCCGTGAGCGCAGAGCGCGTCGGGGAGGTCCTGAACACCGACGCCGCGTCTCTGCGCGGCTGACCGGGGTGATCTGGGCGTGGGCATAGGGGTTCCGTTCCGCGAGCTCCTGCTCATCGCGGTCACGGCGGGCCTGGTCACGTTCGTCGTCACAGGTCTGGTCAGGGGGGTCGCACCGGCGATCGGGGGACTGGCCTACCCGCGCGACAGAGACGTGCACGTGGTGCCGACGCCCCGCCTCGGCGGGGTCGGCATCTTCACCGGGATGCTGGTCGCCGTCTACCTGTCCGCGCAGCTCCCCGCTCTCAACCGGGCGTTCCCGCCGTTCGCCCCGGACGTCGAGGCGACGATCATCGCGGGCGGAGTGATCGTGCTGGTGGGCATCGTCGACGACATCCTCGGCCTCGGAGCGGTCACGAAGCTCGCAGGTCAGGCGGCGGCGGCGGGCGTCCTGGTGGCGATGGGCGTGTCCTGGAACCTGGTGTACATCCCCTTCGGGGACGGAAACATCCTGGTGCTGGATCAGCTCCAGGCGGGTCTGCTCACCGTCGTCTTCACACTGACCATCGTCAACGCGATGAACTTCGTCGACGGTCTGGACGGCCTCGCCGCCGGGCTCGGTGCCATCGCGGCCACCGCGATCTGCGTCTTCTCCGTCGGGATCATGCTCGACCAGGGGGGCACGGTCGGCGCGTACCCCCCGGCCCTGGTCACGGCGGTCCTCGCCGGCGCGTTGCTGGGCTTTTTGCCGCACAACTTCCAACCTGCCCGGATCTTCATGGGGGACTCGGGGTCGATGCTGATCGGCCTGGTCCTCGCGGCGGCCTCCACCAGCGCGTCCGGAAAGATCTCCCAGAGCCTGTACGGGCCGCAGGAGATGATCGTCCTGCTCTCGCCGATGATCGTCGTCGCGGCGGCCATGTTCGTCCCGATGCTCGACCTCGTGATGGCGGTGGTCCGTCGGGTGGGCGCCGGCCGCAGCCCGTTCGCCCCCGACAAGATGCATCTCCATCACCGTCTGCTGGATCTGGGTCACTCCCATCGGCGGGTCGCCCTCGTCATCTACGCGTGGGTCTCGCTCATCGCGTTCGGTGCCGTCGGCGCGACCATGCTCCCGACCGAGGTGATCGTCCCGCTCGCCGCCGCCGGGCTCATCTCGGTCCTGGCCGCCACGCTGGTGCCGCGGTTGCGGAGTTCGCGCGGCGAACGCGGAACCGTCGACCCCGGGGGCTCGGGTTAGGCTGCTGGTCATGACGGACACTCCCGCGACACCCGCGCAGCCCGCCGACAGCCCCCACACCGCAGGTCTCCGCAAGGCGGTCCGGTTCGGCGCTCTGGCGCTGGCCGTGCTCGCCGTGTTCAGTGCCGCGGCCTGGACCGCGATCGACGGGACCCCCGGGTTGTGGGGCACGCTGATGGGAGCCGCCGTGGGCGGGGCGTTCGTGCTCACCACGGCGATCGTGGTCATCTCCACGGCGCACTCGGCTCCGCAGACGACCGCGGCCGTCGTCCTGGGGACCTGGCTGGTCAAACTCCTCGCGGCGATGGGTATCGTCGCCGTGCTCTCGAGGTTCGACTTCTACTCGCGCCCCGCCTTCGCAGTCACGGTCATCGCCGCGCTGATCGTGGTGCTGGCGGTGGAGACGTGGGCCATCCTCAAGACCCGTGCGCCCTACGTGGAGCCCGCGGCCACGTGACGGGTCCCCCTGTGTCCCCGTGCCGAGACCAGGATGTTATTCTCATCGACGGTGAGACGAGCACGTCACCGGGCTGCTTCACGGCCCGAGGCGTTCGCGCGGAATCCCAAAATGGCCGCGATCACCGGGCCACTCGTACCGAACGCGCTCGGGCGCATGTCGCCCAACACGACCAGGGGAGAACACACTGAGTACCACGCTTCTGGCCTTCAAGGGCGAGTTTCATCCCCCGAACATCGACTATGAGTTCTTCCCTTCCCAGCAGTGGTTGACCGGTTTCGCCGGTGACGCGTTCGTCCTCGACCGGCTCATGATCATCCGGTTGCTCATGACGGTGGTGCTGCTGGGCTTCTTCGTGATCGCCATGCGGAACCCCAAGCTGGTCCCGCGCGGGGTCCAGAACTTCGCCGAGATCTGCCTGGACTTCGTCCGGGTCCACATCGCGGAGGAGATCCTGGGCAAGGAGCAGGGGCGCCGTTTCCTGCCGGTCATCGCGACGATCTTCTTCGCGGTCTTCGCGATGAACCTCCCGACGATCATCCCGGGGCTCAACATCTCGCCCAACGCCAGGATCGGCTTCCCGCTGATGCTCGCGGTCCTGGGCTACGTGACCTTCATCTACGCGGGGTCCAAGAGGTACGGCTTCGCCAAGTTCATCAAGGCGAGTGTGGTGATCCCGGGTCTTCCCCCGGCGCTGCACATCCTGGTGGTGCCGATCGAGTTGGTGTCGACGTTCATCCTCCGTCCGGCCACGCTGACCATTCGTCTCATGGCCAACATGCTGGCGGGGCACCTGATCATCGTCCTGCTGTTCAGTGCCACGAACTTCTTCTTCTGGCAGCTGAACGGCTGGTCGCTGCTGGCGGTGGGCACCTCGTTGCTCTCGGTCGCCTTCACGCTGTTCAAGCTGCTGGTCCTCTTCCTCCAGGCCTACATCTTCGCGCTGCTGGTCTCGGTGTACATCGACCTCGCACTCCACGCGGAGAGCCACTAGACCCCGGGCCCCCGGGCCCGGCACGACCATCCCGTCTACCCGACACATCACGTCCGACCGGTGCGGAGAAGCCCGCACCGGCCATCTGAAAGGGAACTCCCATGGACATCGTCACTCTCGCCCAGGCCGCCGAGACCGTCACCGTGAACGAGGGCTTCGGTGCCATCGGCTACGGCCTCGCCGCCATCGGCCCCGGCATCGGCATCGGCATCCTCGTCGGCAAGACCGTCGAGGGCATGGCCCGCCAGCCCGAGATGGCCGGCACCCTCCGTACCACGATGTTCCTCGGTATCGCCTTCACCGAGGCACTCGCCCTGATCGGTATCGTCGCCGGCTTCCTGTTCTGATCGACGACCACCGACCTCGTAGGGACGCACCATGAACAACGTCATCGCCATCTTGGCGGCCGAGGGTGGAGAATCACTCCCCCTGGAGGACAGCCCCAACCCGCTGATTCCTCCGCTGTATGACATCGTCTGGTCGCTCATCCCGCTCGCCGTCATCCTGTGGCTCTTCTGGAAGTTCATCCTCCCGAAGTTTCAGCAGGTCCTCGACGAGCGCTCCGAGCGCATCGAAGGCGGTCTGCGTCGTGCCGAGCAGACCCAGGCCGAGGCGAAGGAGGAGTTGGCCAAGTACAAGGCCCAACTCGCCGAGGCGCGCAGCGAAGCGGCCAAGATCCGCGACGACGCGCGTGCACAGGGTCAGCAGATCCTCGCGGACATGAAGTCCGAGGCACAGGCGGAGAGCGACCGCATCATCGCCTCCGGCGAGCAGCAGCTCGCCGCTCAGCGGCAGCAGATCATCGCCGAGCTCCGCAGCGACCTCGGTCGTCAGTCCGTGGATCTCGCCGAGCGGCTCATGGGTGAGCAGCTGTCGGATCCGGTCCGGCGCTCGGGCACCATCGATCGCTTTCTGGCGGACCTCGACCGGGTCCCCGGCGCGGGCAGGAACTAAGGGAAGTGGAGCCGATGCACGCAGCGAGTCGCGAAGCGCTCGACCATACCCGGAGCGCTCTGGAGCAGACCCTGGCGGCGAACCCGGCCGGGGGAGCGACAGGGGCGAAGGTGGGCCAGGAACTCTTCGAGGTCGTGGGCGTCCTCGAGGACAACCGCGCTCTCCGGGTGTCCGTGGCCGACACCGCGGCCCCGGTGGAGGCCCGACAGGACCTGGTCCGTGGGGTGTTCGGGTGGAAGGTCGACCAGGCGACCCTGGACCTTCTCCTCGCTGCGGTGTCCCAGGACTGGTCCACCCCTCGTGAGCTGCGGGAGGGTCTGGTCCTCCTGGGCCGCGAGGCGCTCCTGCGCTCGGCCGACCAGCAGGGCCAGCTCCAGACCGTCGAGGACGAGCTGTTCCGGCTCGGGCGGATCGTCGCCGGGGATCCCCAGTTCGAGCAGCTGCTGGCTGATCGGACCGCCGACGTGGGAGCCAGGCGCGGCCTGCTCGCCGAGGTGCTGTACGGCAAGGTCACCGCGGTCACCGAAGCTCTGGCCTCCCAGGCGGTGGCTCGGCCGTCGGGTATGCCGGCGGACGACATCATGGCGGTCTCGGTCCAGGCCGCGGAGTTGCGTGGCCGGTCCGTCGCCGTGGTGACCAGCGCGGAGCCGCTGACCGGACAGCAGTCGGATGATCTCCGGGCCCGACTGGCGTCGTTGTACGGGCGGGAGATCGCCATCCACAACGACGTCGACCAGTCCCTCCTGGGCGGCGTCGTCGTCCGGGTCGGCGACGAGATCATCGACGGTAGCGTGGCAGGACGGCTCGACGCGATGCGTCGGTCCCTCCGCTGACCTGCCGGGCCGGCACAAGACGAGCTGCGACTCGGCCGTGTTCCAGCGGTAGTGGCTCACGTAAACACCCATAAAGCACATCCCGACTTTGAGAGCAGGAATGACATGGCGGAGTTGACGATCTCCTCCGAAGAGATCCGCAGCGCGATTGCGAACTACACCTCGACCGTTTCGACCGACGCGACGAAGGAGGAGGTCGGCGTCGTCGTCGACACCGGTGACGGCATCGCGCACATCAGCGGCCTCCCCTCGGCGATGGCCAACGAGCTGCTGGAGTTCCCCGGCGGGATCCTCGGTGTCGCACTGAACCTCGAGGACCGGGAGATCGGCGCGGTCATCCTCGGCAACTTCGACGAGATCGCTCAGGGACAGGAGGTACGTCGCACCGGGGACGTCCTCTCCGTCCCCGTCGGCGACGGCTTCCTCGGCCGCGTGGTCAACCCGCTCGGCAAGCCCATCGACGGCCGTGGCGAGATCGAGTCCGCGGGTACCCGCGCTCTCGAGCTGCAGGCGCCGTCCGTCCTGGAGCGTCAGCCCGTCGAGGAGCCGATGCAGACCGGCATCAAGGCCATCGACGCCATGACCCCGATCGGCCGCGGACAGCGTCAGCTGATCATCGGCGACCGTAAGACCGGCAAGACCGCGGTCTGCATCGACGCGATCCTTAACCAGAAGGCCAACTGGGAGTCGGGCGACAAGAGCAAGCAGCTCCGGTGCATCTACGTCGCGATCGGCCAGAAGGGCTCGACCATCGCGGGCGTCAAGGCCACGCTCGAGGAGCACGGCGCGATGGAGTACACCACCATCGTCGCGGCCCCCGCCTCCGACTCCGCCGGCTTCAAGTGGCTCGCCCCCTTCACCGGCTCGGCCATCGGCCAGCACTGGATGTACGAGGGTGCGCACGTCCTGGTGGTGTTCGACGACCTGTCCAAGCAGGCCGACGCCTACCGCGCCATCTCGCTGCTGCTGCGCCGCCCGCCGGGTCGCGAGGCCTACCCGGGTGACGTCTTCTACCTGCACTCCCGTCTCCTCGAGCGCTGCGCCAAGCTCTCCGACGACATGGGCGGGGGATCGCTGACCGGCCTGCCGATCATCGAGACCAAGGCCAACGACGTCTCCGCGTTCATCCCGACCAACGTCATCTCCATCACCGACGGCCAGGTCTTCCTCGAGTCCGACCTGTTCAACCGCGGTGTGCGCCCCGCCGTCAACGTCGGTATCTCCGTCTCCCGAGTCGGCGGCGCCGCCCAGACCAAGGGCATGAAGAAGGTCTCCGGGTCACTGCGTCTCGACCTGGCCGCGTACCGCGACCTCGAGTCGTTCGCGACCTTCGCCTCCGACCTCGACGCCGCGTCCAAGGCGCAGCTCGAGCGTGGTCAGCGTCTGGTCGAGATCCTCAAGCAGGACCAGAGCTCCCCGGTGGCCGTCGAGGACCAGATCGTCTCGATCTACCTCGCCGGCGAGGGTTTCTACGACACGGTCCCCGTCGAGGACGTCCGTCGGTTCGAGGGCGAGCTGCTCGAGAGCCTGCGGCACTCCGCCGCCGACGTCTACAGCCAGATCGACGGCGGCGCCGCTCTGTCCGAGGAGTCCAAGGCGACTCTCGAGGCCAAGACCAATGAGTTCAAGGAGGGCTTCGTCGCCTCCGACGGCTCCCGCGTGGTCAACGAGCCCGAAGCCGAGGCCCTCTCGGAGGACGAGATCGACCGTGAGACCCTCACGCTCACCAAGAAGAAGAAGGCCTGAGGCCTCGAGATGACAGCCATCCGATTCAAGGCCGAGAGGAGAGTGATCTGAAGTAATGGCGAACATGCGTGAACTGCGCGACCGGATCAAGTCCGTCAACTCGACCAAGAAGATCACCAAGGCCCAGGAGCTGATCGCCACCTCGCAGATCTCCAAGGCCCAGGCGAGGGTCGAGGCCGCTCAGCCCTTCGCCGATCAGATCACCGCCATCCTGACCGATCTCGCCAGCGCGTCGTCGGTCCAGCACAGGATGCTCAACGAGCCGGAGGACGCCACACGCTCCGCCGTGCTGGTGGTGACGTCCGACCGCGGGATGTGCGGTGGATACAACCACAACGTCCTCAAGGAGGCCGCCGAGCTCATCGCGTTCCTGGAGGAGGCCGGCCGCGAGGTCGACATCTACGTGCTGGGCAACAAGGGCATCGTGTATTACACGTTCCGCGAGGTCGAACTGGCGGGTTCGTGGCACGGGCACTCCCAGAAGCCGGACTACCAGGAGGCCCGTCCGGCCTTCCAGCTCCTGTCCGCCGCCTTCGCGGCTGGGGGCGAGGCGACGTTCGACGCGTCGGAGTACCTCGGCAGCGACTACTCCGGCGACACCACCCGCAAGGGCGTCGACGAGGTCCACATCGTCTACACCCAGTTCAAGTCGATGCTCACGCAGACCCCGCGTGCACGGCGTCTGGCCCCGATCGAGACCCGTGTCGAGGTCGAGGAGCTGGACCTGGGCGAGGACATGCTGGACACGTCCAAGACGGACTTCAAGCCCGAGGTCACCTTCGAGCCCGACGCGGACACCCTCCTCGACAATCTCCTCCCGAGGTACATGTCGACGCGGGCGTTCGCGTCGCTGCTCGAGTCGGCGGCGTCGGAGTCGGCCGCGCGACGCACGGCCATGAAGTCCGCGACGGACAACGCGACCGAACTGGTGGAAGGCCTGAGCCGCGAGGCCAACCAGGCCCGCCAGGCACAGATCACCCAGGAAATCAGCGAGATTGTCGGTGGCGCTGGTGCGCTCGCCGCTAGCGCAGGAAGTGACTAAGCAATGACCACAGCTGTTACCGATCAGAGCACGACGGGCACGGCCGGTCTCACCGGTCGGGTCGCCCGCGTCCTGGGTGCGGTCGTCGACGTGGAGTTCCCGCGCGGCGCCCTCCCGGCACTCTTCAACGCCCTGACCACAGAGATCACCCTCGAGGCCGTGGCCAAGACCGTGACCTTCGAGGTCGCCCAGCACCTCGGCGACAACATGGTCCGCTGCATCTCCATGCAGTCGACCGACGGGCTCGTCCGTGGCGCGGAGGTCGTCGACTCGGGTAAGCCGATCTCGGTCCCCGTGGGCGACGTCGTCAAGGGCCACGTCTTCAACGCCCTCGGCGACTGCCTCGACGCGCCCGGCACCGGCCGGGACGGTGAGCAGTGGGGTATCCACCGTGAGCCGCCCGCCTTCGACCAGCTCGAGGGCAAGACCGAGATCCTCGAGACCGGCGTGAAGGTCATCGACCTCCTCACCCCGTACGTCAAGGGTGGCAAGATCGGCCTGTTCGGTGGTGCCGGCGTCGGCAAGACCGTGCTGATCCAGGAGATGATCACCCGTATCGCCCGCGAGTTCTCCGGCACCTCGGTGTTCGCCGGCGTCGGTGAGCGCACCCGTGAGGGCACCGACCTCTTCCTCGAGATGGAGGAGATGGGCGTCCTCCAGGACACCGCGTTGGTGTTCGGCCAGATGGACGAGCCGCCGGGGACGCGTATGCGCGTCGCCCTCTCGGCGCTGACCATGGCCGAGTACTTCCGCGACGTTCAGGGCCAGGACGTCCTGCTGTTCGTGGACAACATCTTCCGCTTCACGCAGGCCGGCTCCGAGGTCTCGACCCTGCTCGGCCGCATGCCGTCCGCCGTCGGTTACCAGCCGACCCTCGCGGACGAGATGGGCATGCTGCAGGAGCGGATCACCTCGACGCGTGGCCGGTCGATCACCTCGCTGCAGGCGATCTACGTCCCCGCGGACGACTACACCGACCCCGCGCCGGCGACCACCTTCGCCCACCTCGACGCGACCACCGAGCTCTCCCGCTCGATCGCCTCGAAGGGCATCTACCCGGCCGTCGACCCGCTCACCTCGACCTCCCGCATCCTCGAGCCGGGCATCGTGGGGGAGGAGCACTACCGGGTGGCGCAGAACGTCATCCAGATCCTGCAGAAGTACAAGGAACTCCAGGACATCATCGCCATCCTGGGCATGGACGAGCTCTCCGAGGAGGACAAGGTCACCGTTCAGCGTGCCCGTCGCCTCGAGCGCTTCCTCGGCCAGAACTTCCTGGTCGCCGAGAAGTTCACCGGCCAGGTCGGTTCGGTCGTGCCGCTGTCGGACACCATCGAGGCGTTCGACAAGCTGTGCAAGGGCGAGCTGGACCATCTCCCGGAGCAGGCGTTCAACGGTATCGGTGGTCTGGACGACGTCGAGGCGGCCGCCAAGAAGCTCTCGGGGAAGTGACCGCTGACCATGGCTGACATCGAGGTCGAGTTCGTCACGGTCGAGCGCCGCTTCTGGTCCGGTACCGCCACCATGGTGGTCGCCAAGACCACCGAGGGCGAGATCGGTATCCAGTCCGGGCACGAGCCGCTGCTCGGCGAGCTGGATGCCGGCGGCACCGTGACGGTCTACACGGACGAGGGCAAGAAGGTCGCCGCGGTGCAGGGCGGATTCCTCTCCGTGACGGCGAACAAGGTCAGCATCCTCGGCGAGACCGCGGAGTGGGCGGAGTCCATCGACCGGGCCGAGGCCGAGCGCGCACTGTCCGAGGCAGGGGACGACCAGCAGGCGGCCGCCGCCGCCCGCGGTCGTCTCCGGGCGGTCGAGAAGGCCGGCAGCTAGCGGTACGATACGGTCCTCCCGTGACCTGACGGCCGCGGCCACCGGAAGGGGTTGGGTAGATGGCGATCACCGGGATCATTCTCGGTGTCGTCGTGCTGCTCGTCCTGGCCCCGGTGGCCGCGGCCGTGGTGTATCGCCTGGTGGTCGTCCGCAGGAACGCCACCTCGGTCCTCGTCAGGCGGGACGGTGAGGACTCCTGGCGCCACGGCGCCGTGAGGTATTCCGATACCGATCTGGCCTTCTACCGGTTGCTCAGCGTGAGGTTCGGTGCGGACGTCCGGTTGGACCGCCGGAGCCTCGAACTCGGCCCCCGGCGACAGCCGACCGGCCACGAGCTCGACATCGCGGAGTCGGGGGAGCTGATCGTGTCCTTCGCGGGTCGTGACCGCAGGCTCGGGATCAGAGAAGGCGAACTGTGTGTGGGCCCGGCAGAGCTGACCGCGCTGCTGGCGTGGGTGGAGGCCTGCTCCACCGATCAGATCCGCTCCGCCGACCAGTTCCGCTCCGCTGACCAATTCCGCTCCGCGGACCGCCGACGGCGGTGACGGTCTCGAGCACCGCGCTCGGCGACGACTGTCCGGAGGGCGGTCCCGCACACCCCGAATCGAGGAGGATCCGTGCGTCTCGTCGTCGCCACATGCCAGGTCGACTACGTCGGCCGTCTGTCGGCCCATCTCCCCATGGCACCCAGGCTGCTGGTGCTCAAGGCGGACGGGTCCGTCAGCGTGCACGCCGACGACCGCGCCTACAAGCCGCTCAACTGGATGACGCCACCCTGTTCGCTCGTTGAGCAGGAGCATCCGGAGGATCCTGCGCACCTGCTCTGGGTGGTGGAGAACAAGGCCGGGGAGCAACTCCGGATCACACTCGCCGAGGTCCACCACGACTCCCGTCACGAGCTGGGGGTGGACCCCGGCCTGGTCAAGGACGGGGTGGAGGCCCATCTCCAGGAACTGCTGGCCGAGCACCTGGAGACTCTCGGTCCCGGCTACACCCTGGTCCGCCGTGAGTACATGACGGCGATCGGGCCTGTGGACATCCTCGGCCGGGACGCCGATGGCGTGACCGTGGCGGTCGAGATCAAGCGCCGCGGTGAGATCGACGGCGTGGAACAGCTCACGCGCTATCTGGAACTGCTCAATCGCGACCCGTTGTTGTCCCCGGTGAGAGGGGTGTTCGCGGCGCAGGTCATCAAGCCGCAGGCCAGGACTCTCGCCGAGGACCGCGGCATCCGTTGCGTGACGCTCGACTACGACTCGCTTCGCGGCATCGAGTCGACGGACCTGCGGCTGTTCTGAGGTGAGGGGACCAGGTGCCGAGACGTCACAGACGCGCGGGAGGTGAGCGCCCGGCGCCCCGGAGGGACGGCCTCGGAGGCGCCGCACTGGAATCCGGCCCGTCGGGGGATCCGGACGACTACCACGTTCGGCGTGTGCCCGGCTCGCGCGCCGGGAAGGACTATCGCTGCCCGGGGTGTGACCAGGTCATCACCGCGGGTTCCCCGCACGTGGTCGCGTGGCCCGACAGGCCGCGCGGCGAGGACGACCGGCGCCACTGGCACAGCGGATGCTGGTCCGGGAGGGCGAACCGTGGCCTCACCCGTCGGTGGAGCTGAGCCGACGATCGTCACGCTGTGGAACGTCGACAAGGGGATCGGCGGGCAGGGCCGGATCGTCGTCCAGGCGGCCGGGGATGGGCTCCAGACGGGCTCGTATCGACGCGAGATCGGCGACGACCTGCTCGCGGACCGACTTCAGCTGCTCCACGTGGGCACGCGCCTTCGAGACGAGAGCCGCCGCCTCGGAGGTGGCCCGGTCGATCGTCCCGCGAGCCTGCTCCTCGGCCTCCCGCCGGACGGAGTCCGCCGCGGCCTTTGAGGCCTCCCGGCGCTCCCGGTCCTCGAGCAGGGACCGCGTCCTCCTCGCGTCGGAGGCGATGCGGTGGTCCTCGTCGATCAGATCGCGACGGTGGGCGGCCTCGAGATCGAGCCTGGCGGCCTCCCGCTCGGCGGCGAGGACGATCTCCTCAGCTCTCGCCCGCGCCGCATCGAGGATGCCGGTCTGTTCCGTCCGCACCGCGGCGGCGCGCTCTCGCGCAGCGGTGAGCTCCGCGGCGGCGGCCCCGCGGTCGGCCTCGGCGTCTCGTCGGGCCGAGTCGCGCAGGTTCCAGGCCTCGTCCTCGGCGTCGGCCCGGATGCGATCAGCGGCGGCGAGGGCGGCGTCGCGCATCGACTCGGCCTCGGCGGAGGCGAGGGACAGCATGGTGGAGAGCCGGTCGGACATCTGCTCGTTGGTGACCGGGGTCCGGCCGAGTTCCGCGACGCGGGCCTCGAGGGAGGCGGCGCGGGACCGTTCCTGCGCCGCCTCGGCCGCCGCTCGTTCAGCCCTCTCGACGGCGGCGTCGCGGTCCGCGCGGAGGAGTTCCACCTCGGCCTCGAGGCGTTGGAGCGCTGAGGTCACCTGCTCGCGGTCGAAGCCCCTGCGGACCACCGCGAACGGGCCGGCGCCCGTGGCGGCCATCTGTGTGCTCGACATGACCCCACCCTAGCGGGGCGGCCACGCCGGGGGACTAGTGCGATCCGGCGGCCGGCTCGACCAGTTCGAGCAGGACGCCCCCTGCGTCCTTGGGGTGGATGAAGTTGATCCGCGAACCCGCGGTCCCGTTCTTCGGAGCCGGGTACAGCACCCGCACCCCCCGCCCGGTGAGGTGGAACGTGATCGCGTCGATGTCGGTCACCCTCACCGCCATCTGCTGGATTCCCGGACCGTTGCGGTCGAGGTACTTGGCGATGGTCGAGGACTCGTCCAGGGGTGCGAGCACCTGCAGCAGCGCGCCACCGTCCGGTCGTCCCGGCGATCCGAGCATGGCCTCGCGTACGCCCTGCTCCTCGTTGACCTCCTCGTGCAGGTTCTCCAGCCCGAGGTTGTCGCGGTACCAGGCGACGGCGGCATCGAAGTCGGGGACGGCCACGCCGACGTGGTCGATCGCCACGACGAGCTCGGAGGGCAGTAGGGGCTGGTCGGCTGGGGTAGAGGTCATGGGGACCACGGTAGTCGGTGAGTGGAGACGGTAGTTTGGCGTGTACACGTTCAGCCCCTCGAATGGAAGGTCCGCAATGCCCGCCGACTCCACCCGCACCGTCATCGTCTCCGGGGCCCGCACCCCGTTCGGCCGCCTCCAGGGCGGGTTGTCCTCGCTCTCGGCCCCGGAGCTCGGTGGCATCGCGATCAGCGCCGCCCTCGAGCGGGGCGGTGTCTCCCCGGAGGCCGTCGACCAGGTGATCATGGGACAGGTGCTCTCCGCCGGAAATGGTCAGATGCCCGCTCGTCAGGCCTCGCTGGCTGCGGGCATCCCCAAGCGGGTCGACGCCCTGAGCATCAACAAGATGTGCCTGTCCGGACTGACCGCGATCGCGCTCGCCGATCAGGCGATCCGCTCCGGGTACTCCGAGGTGGTCGTGGCCGGGGGTCAGGAGTCGATGTCGCAGGCTCCGCACCTGCTGCCCAAGAGCCGCGCCGGGTACAAGTACGGATCGATCGAGGTCCTCGACCACATGGCCTACGACGGCCTGCACGACGTTCCGACCGACCAGCCGATGGGCGCCCTCACCGAGGCGCGCAACGTCGAGCTCGAGATCACCCGTGAGCACCAGGACGAGTTCGCCGCGACCTCCCATCAGCGTGCCGCCGCCGCCGCGGAGGCCGGCCGGTTCGCGGACGAGATCGTCCCGGTGACGGTCAAGGGCCGCAAGGGCGACACCGTCGTGGAGACCGACGAGGGGGTCCGTGCGGAGTCGACCGCGGAGTCGATGGGCAAGCTCCGGCCGGCGTTCTCGAAGGACGGGACCATCACCGCCGGGTCCTCGTCGCAGATCTCCGACGGCGCCTCGGCGGTCATCGTGACCTCGGCCGCGCGCGCGGAGGCCGAGGGGTGGCCGGTCCTCGCCGAGATCGTCGGGTACGGCACCGTCGCGGGCCCGGACTCGACCCTGCAGCACCAGCCCGCGGACGCGGTACTGGACGCGTGCAGGCGAGCGGACGTCAACGTGAAGGACGTCGACCTGTTCGAGTTCAACGAGGCCTTCGCCTCGGTCGGACTGCACTCGACCCGCATGCTCGATCTGAGCCCGGACCAGGTGAACGTGAACGGCGGCGCCATCTCGATCGGTCACCCGATCGGCGTGTCGGGCAACCGCGTCGTCCTGACCCTCGCGCTCGAGCTCGCCCGCCGTGGTGGTGGCCTCGGGGCGGCCGCCCTCTGCGGCGGCGGTGGGCAGGGAGATGCTCTGTTGATCCGCGTGCCCGCGACCAGCTGACCCCCGATCGGACCGGCCGTGGCAGGATCGAAGGCGTGACGAGACCAGGTAACCGACCCCCGTCCGCGTCCGAGCAGAAGCTCGCGGCCTCCCTCGCCGGCGCCGTCGACCTGTCGGGGTTGAAGAAGCGGGCGGAGGCGAAGCGGGACCCCGTCGCCGCCCGCACGCCCGGTGGGGACACGGGGCCGGTGACCCTGGTCGAGGTCGACGAGGCGACCTTCGAGCAAGAGGTGTTGGTCCGGTCGACTCAGGTCCCCGTCGTCGTCGAACTCATGTCCCGCCGGGCACCCACGGTACTGACCACCCTGCTGTCCTCGCTGGCCGAGGAGGGGGGCGGTCAGTGGGTACACGCGGTCGTCGACGTGGACGCCAACCCGGGGATCGCGCAGGCGTTCCAGGCGCGGGCGGTCCCGACCGTCGTCGCCGTCGCGGCGGGGCGGCCGCTGGCGGACTTCGAGGGGGAGCAGCCCGAGGACGCGCTGCGTCAGTGGATCGCGGCCGTCCTCCAGGCCACCGAGGGGAAGCTCAGCGGAGTCCCCGGGTCCGAGGCCACCGGGCAGCCGGACGACCCGGCAGATCCCGAACGTGACGCGGCCGAGGACGCACTCGCGGACGGCGAGTTGGCTACCGCGGAGGAGCGCTTCGCCGCGCTGGTGGACTCACGCCCGCGTGACCACTCGCTCCTCGAGGCGCTGAGGTACGTGCAGGCCGCTCGTCGTGCGGCCGAGGACGCCGATGCCGGCGAGGGCACGGTTGCCGCGGCCCTGCGGGCGGCCGACAGGGCTTTGGTGGGCGGAGAGTACGAGTCGGCGTTCGCGGTCCTCGTCGACGCGATCCGGGTGAGCGCGGGCGACGACAGGGCGGTCCTGCGGTCCCGGCTGGTCGATCTCCTCGAGTCGCTCCCGACGGACGACCCGCGAGCCCTGGCCGCCCGCCGCAACCTCGCCAACGCGCTGTACTGACGCCGCTGCGCCTCCCCCGGTCACCGGGTGTGTCGCAACCAGATCGTGGCGCGGGGACCGACGGTGATGCCCGCCGAGTGCGTCCGGCCGTGGTGTGGCCGCTCCTCGGCGTCGACCCCACCGAGGTTGCCAGTACCGGATCCCTCGTAGGCGGCGGCGTCGGTGTTGAGGATCTCCTCCCAGAACCCGGCCTCGGGGAGCCCGATCCGGTAGTCGTGCAGGGCGCTGCCCGAGAAGTTCACCACGCAGGCGATGGTGCTGCCCGAATGATCCGTCCGCAGGAAGGACAGGGCGTTGTGGTCGGAGTCGTTGGCATCGATCCACGAGAATCCCGACGGGTCGTCGTCGAGTGACCAGAGACCGGGGTTCTCCGCGTAGCGGGCGTTCATGTCGCTGACCGAGGCGAGGATGCCGCGGTGGTACTCGCCCTCCCAACCCTCGAGGTCCCCCCAGGTCACGCCCTGTTCGTCGTTCCACTCGCCGACCTGGCCGAACTCCAGTCCCTGGAAGAGGAGCTTCTTGCCCGGGTGGGCCCACATGTAGGCGTAGAGTCCCCGCAACCCGGCCGCCCGGTCCCACGAGGAACCCGGCATGCGCTGCCACATCGATCCCTTGCCGTGCACCACCTCGTCGTGGCTGAGCGGGAGCACGAAGCGCTCGCTCCAGGCGTACATCAGCGAGAACGTGATCTCGCCGTGGTGGTGGCCCCGGTAGACCGGGTCGAGGCCCACGTACCGCAGGGTGTCGTTCATCCACCCCATGTTCCACTTCATGGAGAATCCGAGCCCGCCGGTCTCGGTGGGGGCGGTGACGCCGCCCCACGACGTCGATTCCTCGGCGACCATGAGGAATCCCGGGTGCTCCCGCTGCACGGTCGCGTTGACCTCCTGGAGGAACGAGATGGCCTCGAGGTTCTCCCTCCCGCCATAGCGGTTGGGGGTCCACTCGCCCTCGTTGCGCGAGTAGTCCAGGTAGAGCATCGACGCCACGGCGTCCACGCGCAGACCGTCCACGTGGAACTCCTCGGCCCAGTACAACGCGTTGGCCACCAGGAAGTTCCGGACCTCGTGACGGCCGAAGTCGAAGACATAGGTGCCCCAGTCGGGCTGTTCACCGCGGCGGGGGTCCGCGTGTTCGTAGAGCGGGGTGCCGTCGAAGCGGCCGAGGGACCACTCGTCCTTGGGGAAGTGTGCGGGGACCCAGTCCATGAGCACGCCGATGCCGCGCGAGTGCAGGTGGTCGACCACGTAGCGCAGGTCGTCCGGGGAGCCGAAGCGACTGGTGGGGGCGTAATAGGAGGAGACCTGGTAACCCCAGGACCCGCCGAAGGGGTGCTCGGCGACGGGCATGAGTTCGACGTGGGTGAAGCCGGTCTCGGCCACGTGGTCGGCCAACTGGTGGGCGAACTCCCGGTAGCCCAGCCCCGGCCGCCAGGAGCCCACGTGGACCTCGAGGACCGTCATCGGGGACCGGGAGTGGTCGCGGGTCGCGCGGGTGGCGACCCACTCGTCGTCGTTCCACTCGTACCCGGACGTGAACACCCTGGATCCTGTCGCGGGTGGCACCTCGGTGGCCACGGCCAGCGGATCGGCGTGGTCGACGGTGCGACCGTCGGCGCCGCGGACGCAGTACTTGTACACGGCGCCGTCGGCGACGTCGGGAACGAACACCTCCCACACCCCGGAGGCGCCGATCGCGCGCAGGGGCAGCGCGACGGGGTTCCACCCGCAGAAGTCACCCACCACGCTGACGCCACGGGCGTTCGGGGCCCAGACGGCGAACGACGTGCCGGTGACGGGACCGCCGGGGGTCTCGTACGTGCGGACGTGCGCCCCGAGGACGGTCCACAGCCGCTCGTGACGGCCCTCGTTGACCAGATGGAGGTCCATCTCGCCCAGGGTGGGCAGGAACCTGTACCCGTCCGCGACGGTCCGGGTGTATCCGTCCGGGTAGGTGACGTGGAACCGGTAGTCGGGGACATCCGGCTCGTCCATCGTCGCCCCGAACACGCCGTCACCGAGCGGATCCATGGGGACGGTGCGGGAGCCGAGCACGATCTCCACCGAGGTGGCGCCGGGCTGCATGGTCCGCACGACGGAACCGCCGCCGGCCCGGTGGGCGCCGTAGACCGAATGCGGGTCGCGGTGGGTCCCCGAGCGCAGCGCGTCGAACTCGTCGCGGGGGATCTCGCCCGCCGGACCCGCCGGCGCGGTCGGACCTTCCGGCGCGGCCGGAGCCGGGGTCTGCCCCGACGAGTCCCGCGCGAGATCCTCGGGCGTCCGCCAGGTGGCCCCCGGGTCGACGGGCGGAGGCACCCGGCCTGGCGTGGTGGTGGGCTTGTCGGAGGCGGGCCTGCCGGAGGCGGGTCGACCCGCGCCGTGGTGCTTTGCCATGCCGTTGTCCCTCAATCCACGATGTGCGTGCGGTAGGTCAGTTCGACCCTACGTGCTTCGTCGCAGGGCGGGACCACGACGATGTGCGCGACCGCCGTCCACGGCTCGAGTCGCACGTAGTTACTCGAGCCCCAGTGGAACTCGTTGCCGGAGACCTCGTCGTGGACGCTGAACCGGGCGTCGTCGTCGTACCCGAGGGCTGCCATGTCCAGCCTGAGCGTGCCCTCCTGCACCCCGTGGGAATCGAGCGAGACGACGGTCAGGACGCAGTCACCGGTGGCGGGGTCGACCTTGGAGTAGGCGATGATCTGATCGTTGTCCACGTCGTGGAAACGCAGCGTGCGCAGCTGCTGGAGAGCGGGATGCTCACGCCGGATGCGGTTGAGGGTCCGCAGCCACGGGGCCAGGGACTGCCCCGCCGCCTCGGCGCCGGCGAAGTCCCGGGGTCGGAGTTCGTACTTCTCCGAGTCCAGGTACTCCTCGCTGCCCTCGGTGACGGGTTGCCATTCGAACAGCTCGAAGCCCGAGTACACGCCCCACGCCGGGCTGAGCGTGGCCGCGAGGACCGACCGGATCGCGAACATCGCCGGGCCTCCGCGCTGCAGCGACTCGTGCAGGATGTCCGGGGTGTTGGTGAACATGTTCGGCCGGGCTTCGTCGACGTGCGCCAGCAACTGCTCGCAGAACTCGACCAGGTCGGACTTCGTGGTCTTCCAAGTGAAGTACGTGTAGGACTGCGAGAAACCCCGCTTCGCGAGCCCGAACAGACGGGCCGGGCGGGTGAAGGCCTCGGCGAGGAACAGCACGTCCGGTTCGGTGCGCTTGACCTCCGCGATCAGGCGGCTCCAGAAATCCGCGGGCTTGGTGTGCGGGTTGTCCACCCGGAAGATCCGTACGCCCAGGGAGGTCCACATCCGCACCACCCGGAGCACCTCGGCGTAGATCCCCTCGGGATCGAGGTCGAAGTTGACGGGGTAGATGTCCTGGTACTTCTTGGGTGGGTTCTCGGCGTAGGCGATGTGGCCGTCGGGCAGCACCGTGAACCACTCCGGGTGGGCCTGCGCCCACGGGTGGTCCGGGGCGCACTGCAACGCCAGGTCCAGGGCGATCTCGACGCCGCGACCGGTGGAGTACTCGACCAGTTCGCGGAAGTCCTCGATCGTGCCGAGTTCCGGGTGCACGGCATCGTGTCCACCGTCCGCCGAGCCGATGGCCCACGGCGACCCGACGTCTCCCTCGGCCGGGGTGAGGGAGTTGTTCCGGCCCTTGCGGTTGACCACCCCGATCGGGTGGATCGGCGGCAGGTAGACCACGTCGAAGCCCATGTCCGCGGCGTGGTCGATGTACCCGCGGGAGGTGGCGAAGGTGCCGTGGACCGGCCGACCCTGCTCGTCCCATCCGCCCGTGGAGCGGGGGAAGAACTCGTACCAGGAGCTGAACTGGGCCTCACGGCGGTCGACCCACACGCGGTGGGTCTGGCCGGGCGTCACGAGCTCGCGGACGGGCCCCGCGGCCATCGCGGCCGCGACGTCATCGGACAGCGCGAGCGACGTCCGTGTCCCGGCGTCCCCGGTGCCGCGGAGCGCGGTGGCCGCCTCCGTCAGGAGCGTGGCGCGGTCGGTGTCGCCCGACGCGGCCGCCTGCGCGGCCCCGGCGTCCAGGACCCGCGCGCCCACCTCGAACTCGTTGCCCAGGACGTCGGCGCCCTGGCCGGCGTCCATCTTCTTGACGATGCCGCTGTTCCACGTGGCGAACGGGTCGGACCACGCCTCGACGCGGAACGACCACATCCCGGGGACATCGGTGTTCAGGAGCGCGTGGACGGTGTCCGCCTCCTCCCCGGGTATCATCGTCGTGCGGTAGGAGGCGCCGCCGGGTCGGCGGACCACCAGGCTCGCCGACAACGCGTCGTGGCCCTCCCGCCACACGGTCGCCGAGATCGGCAACACCTCACCCACGACCGACTTGGCGGGGAACCTCCCGCAGGAGACCAGGGGGCGGACCTCGTCGATGGCCAGACGGTCGTTCACGTCGGTGCTCCTCTCGGCTGCGGGCTCCGGGGTGTGGACGCCTCTACGACACGACGCTATCGAAGCGGGCACCGATCCGTCAGGGGCGTGGCGCCGGTGTTCACGGGCTCGTGCCGTGTTCCTCGACACCCGGCCACCGGGGAGGGGGTTAGATGGGGGTCGTGAGAACGCCTATCGAGACCGACCCCGACCTCGTCCTGGATCTGACCGACGTCTCGCTTCGCAGGGACGGGCGGACGCTCGTGGGACCCGTCACCTGGCAGGTCGAGCTGGACGAGAGATGGGTCGTCCTGGGGCCCAACGGTGCGGGCAAGACCTCGCTGCTGCGCATCGCCTCGGCGCTCGAGTACCCGAGCACCGGCTCGGCGGTGATCCTCGGTGAGCAACTGGGTCGCACCGAGGTCACCGAACTCCGGAGCCGGGTGGGGTTGTCGTCCGCCGCGGTGGCCGGCCGGATCCCGGGCGACGAGGTGGTCAAGGACCTGGTGGTCTCCGCCGGGTACGCCGTGTTGGGGAGGTGGCGGGAGGCCTACGACGAGGCCGACTTCGACCGCGCGGCGGACACCCTGGAGATGATCGGTGGCGAGCACCTGGCCGACCGCACCTGGGGGACCTTGTCGGAGGGCGAACGCAAGAGGGTGCTGATCGCCCGCGCGATGATGACCGACCCGGAACTGCTCCTGCTCGACGAACCCGGAGCGGGCCTGGATCTGGGGGGCCGGGAGGATCTGGTCGCCCGTCTGGCGGACATGGCTCTCGACCCCGACGCCCCGGCCACGGTCCTGGTGACCCACCACGTGGAGGAGATTCCCCCGGGTTTCACCCACGCGATGCTGCTCGCGGAGGGCGGGGTGACGGCCACCGGGCTGATCGACGACGTGATCACCTCCGAGAACCTCAGTCGCGCTTTCGCGCAGTCGATCGTCGTCGACGCCGTCGACGGACGCTACTTCGCCCGCCGCGCGCGCCGGTCCGGCCGGCACCGACGTCCGTGAGCCGCGTCTGCGACCCCGTGACGACCCCACCCGCGGACGTCCCCGTCCGCGAGGCCGCCACGGTGGCCCTGGTGCGTGACGCCCGCGTGGGCGGGGGAGTCGAGGTGTTCCTGCAGCACCGTGTGGCCACCATGCAGTTCGCGGCCGGGATGTCCGTCTTCCCCGGGGGCGGGGTGGAACCGCGTGACTACCGGGGCTCCCGGCCCTGGCGGGGCCCGGATCCGCGCTGGTGGGCCGACGCGTTCGGGATCGACGACGCCCGCGCGGCCGCGGCCGTCCGGGGCGTGGTGCGGGAACTCTTCGAGGAAACCGGCGTGCTTCTGGCCGAGCCCGACCGGACCGCCACCGGGCGGCCCCGTCCCGGTGGCGCACCCGGTCCCGGACCCGAGGAGCGTCGCGCGCTGGCCGCGGGGGAGGGCGACCTGGATGCGCTTCTCGAGGAGCACCGGCTGACCCTGTCCGCGCACCTGCTGCGTCCGTGGGACCGTTGGACCACTCCGCCGGGACCCCCTCGCCGGTACGACACGCTGTTCTTCGTGGCCGCGGTGCCAGCAGGGATGGAACCGGACGCCGGCACGAGCGAGGCGCGCGCGGCGGGATGGATGCGCGCCGACGACGCGGCGACCGCGGGAACCCTCGGGCGGCTCGGCATGCTGCGCCCGACCCTCGACGTCCTGGCCGGTCTCGCGGCGGCGGCCGACGTCTCCGAACTCCTCGCCACGGCCCGGTCCATCGCACCGGGCGGCAGGTAGGTGGTGGGACGGTGACCCCGGAGGACCTCGATTTCCTGCTCACCGCCGCCGGCCGGGACCTGCTCGACCTGGCCGCCGGGCTGGACTGGTCCCGTGACCGCCTCGTCGCCTCGACGGCTGCCGTCAGGAGGGCCGACGCCGGCCACGCCGCCGCGGCGATCGACCTCGTCACCGCGCGCCGCCGCGCGGACGGTCGGATCCGGGGTGCGGACCGGATGCTCGTGACGGACGACGCGGTTCAGCAGGCCACCGCCTGGCCCGTCGCCGCACTGCGGGCCGCGCGGTTGGCGGGCCGGGACGTCCACGACGTCACCTGCTCGGTGGGGGCCGAACTGGGCGAACTTGTGCGGACCGCCGACCGGGTCGTGGGGTCCGATCTCGACCGGGTCAGGGCCCGGATGGCCGCGCACAACGTGCCCGACGCGCTGGTGTGTGTGGCGGATGCCCTCGCCCCGCCCAGTCGGGACGTCGTGCTGCTCGCCGACCCCGCCCGACGGTCCGGGGGCCGCCGGATCCACGACCCCGCCCGGCTCAGCCCCCCTCTGCCGGACCTGCTGGCCGTGGCGCGCGGCGCGGACTACGCGATCAAGTGTGCGCCCGGTCTGGACACCTCGGTTCTCGACCACCCGGGGGAGGTCGAACTCGTCTCACTGGACGGGTCGGTGCGCGAGGCGTGCCTGTGGTCGGCGGGCCTGTCCGGCCGGGCGCGGCGCCGCGCGACCGTGGTGCGCACCACCGTCGCCGACGCGCCCGCGCCGTGGGGGGCACCGCGACTGGTCGCCGACGGCATCGCGGTCCATGCGGAGGAGGTGACGGACGAGGACGACGACGAGGTCGACGCCCACGGGGAGGCGGACCGGTTCATCGTCGATCCCGACGGGGCGGTCGTCAGGGCCGGCCTGGTGCGGCACTGGGCCCGCCGTCGCGGACTCCGTCAGCTCGACCCCCGGATCGCCCACCTGACCGGGCCGCACATCCCGGCCGGGTACACGGGGTTCGAGGTGCTGGAGCGGTGCCGGCTCGACCGCAAGGAACTGCGCAGGGCCCTCAGGCGCCGGGACTGCGGGTCACTGGAGATCCTGGTCCGCGGGGTGGACACCGACCCGGACGTGCTGCGGCGGTCCCTGGCACCGGGCGGCTCCCGCCCGCTGGCGCTGGTGGTGACGAGGATCGGCAGGGCCGCTGTGGTGTTCGTGTGCGGGCCGCGGACCGATCAGTCCGCCGACGTTCAGTCGTAGAGACGCCGGCGTTCACTCGTAGAGATAGACCGCACCGACCGCGGTCGTGAGCGCGATGCGGCCGTCGTCGTCCACACTCAGGCCGGAGACCGGCCCCGCGGCGGCCGGGACCTCGATCTCGTGCAGGGTGCTGCCGTCGTCGCCGTCGAGCAGGAGCAGGGCGATCCCCGGCTCGTCGTCGGTCCCGCCCGACCTCACCGCCACCAGCACCCGCCCGTCGGCGGTGGCGGCGGGGTTGGTGAGCTGGCGCAGGTCGTCGCGCCGCCACACCTCGCCGCCCTGGCCGTCCTCCCCCCGGCCACCGGCCCCGCGGACGGCGACCACGGGCGCGGGTCCGGCGTCGGCGGCGTGGTCGTCGTCCTGCCCCCTCCACACGGTCGAGGTGCGACCACCGGTGACCAGCGTGCCGTCCGGGAGCAGGGCGGGGGGCGTGTCGGGTCGGTATCCGATCGGGGACGACCACACGGGTGACCCGTCGGCGGTCGAGTAGGCGGACAGGGCGCCGTCCTCGGAGTGCAGGTAGACCTCGTCCCGGTCGTCCGACAGGACCACCGGGACCCCGAGACGACCCTCGGGGAGCCCGGCGCGCCACAGCACCTCCAGGCGCCCCGCGTCGCCGGCGGTGAACCGCACGGCGACCAGCTCGGGGGCCGGGCCCCCTGGTGTCCACGCGGTGAGATAGGCGGTGCCGGTCTCCGTGTCGACCGCTGCCGGGCCGGGCACGGGGCACCCGCGTTCACCGATGCCGCACCACGGCGACCCGAACCCCGGATCGGACGGTGCGATCTCCCCGGCGACCGGCAGTTCGGGCGAGGCGTCCAGACCGGTCTGGGTGTTGACCACCCGGACGATCCCCAGGTGGGAGACCGTCAGGAGGTGGCGGTTGTCGAGCAGCGTGATGGTGGTGGGGATGCCCCGGGTCCGGGCGAACCACCGGTTCTCACCCTCCGCCGACACCGCACCCACCCCTCCGTAGAAGGGAACGAAGAGGGATCCTCGGCCGTCGACGGTCGCGGTGATCCGCGGCCCGTGCGTCGGCAGGCGCAGGCACCACCGCTTGCGGCCGTCGTCGGCGGTCAGTGCGAAGAGGTTGCACCCCTGCTCGGAGACGGTCGCCTGGAAGAAGGAGCCGATCCCGTCGGAACCGGCGACCCCGGTCGCGGGCGCCCCCAGTGGTCGTGACCAGACCAGCGCCGGAGAATCGGAGACCGATGCGTGTGCGCGTCCGGAGTTCGGGGGGCCGCCGGCGACGGACGACCAGCTCTCGGCCTGCTCCAGGCGGGCGCCCCCGCTCTCGGTGTGGGACGCGCACCCCGCGGCGAGCCCGACCGCGACCGCACCCACCGCCAGAGCCCGCGCGGTCGGTGCGGCCCGCCGCGGAATCGATGCCGGTGCCACCTGGAGGTCCCCTTCACGTCGGATCGTCACCGGAGAGCGTAGTCCGAGGGGCGTCGCCGGGGGGACCGGGGCGCAATCCGCCGGTGCGCGAGAGCCGCCGCGGCTACCGTGACCGTGATCACCCGAGACCGGGTCACCGGACGACCCCACGAGAGGCGGACCCCGCGCGATGGCAGCCAGTTCAGGACTCGACACCGCTCTCACCCCTCTCGCCTTCCTGGAGAAGGCCGCGCGCGTGGTCCCTGACGCGACCGCCGTGGTGGACGGGCCCCGCCGGCAGAGCTACGCCGAGTTCGCCGACCGGGCCACGCGCCTGGCCTCGCTACTGCGGATGCGCGGGGTCGCCAGGGGAGAGCGCGTCGGGGTTCTGGCCCCCAACTCCGCCGAGGCGCTCCTGGCCCAGTTCGCCGTCCCGCTCGCCGGGGGAGCGGTGGTGGCGCTCAACACCCGTCTCGCGCCCCCGGAGGTCTCCTACATCGTCGAGCACGCCGGGATCTCCGTGCTCATCGCCGACGCCGGGCTCCTGGAGGGGTTGGGGAACGAGGTGCCGGAGTCGATCAGCCTGATCCTGGTGACCCCGGACGCCGACGGCACCCAACCGGACCCCGCCCGCTTCGGCCCCCGCGCCGAGGCACTGGAGGAGAGCCTCGCGCTGGCCTCCCCGCAGCCGGTGGCGTGGACGGTGGAGGACGAGGACTCCGTCATCGCCGTCAACTACACCTCGGGGACCACGGGACGCCCGAAGGGAGTGATGTACACCCACCGAGGTGCGTACCTCAACGCGCTCGGCGAGATCATCACCCAGGGGCTCGACGCGGACTCCCGCTATCTGTGGACGCTGCCGATGTTCCACTGCAACGGCTGGTGCACCACGTGGGCCCTGACCGGCGCGATGGGTACCCACGTGTGTCTGCGCGCCGTCCGGGGCGAGGAGATCTGGAGAATGTTCGACGACGAGGGGATCAACCGCCTCGCCGGCGCCCCGGCGGTGTTGAGCACGATCGCCGACGATCCGGCGGCCCGGCCGGTGGAGGGGATCCGCATGGTCACGGCCGGTGCGCCCCCCTCGCCCACGATCCTGCGACGGTTCGAGGACCTGGGCATCGACGTGACGCAGGTCTACGGGCTGACCGAGACCTACGGACCGTTCACGGTGTGCACGCCCCAGCCCGGGTGGGCGGAGCTGGACCCGGACGAGCGGGCGAGCCTGAAGTCCAGGCAGGGCGTGGCGATGATCCACGCCGACACGGTCCGGGTGGTCGAGCGGACCAGCCCCGGGGAGAAGCACCTCGTCGACGTCCCGGCGGACGGTGTGACGATGGGCGAGGTTGTCATGACCGGCAACGGCGTGATGAAGGGGTACTTCGCCGACCCCGAGGCCACCGCCACCGCGTTCGCCGGCGGGTGGTTCCACTCGGGCGATCTCGGGGTGATGCATCCGGACGGGTACGTCCAGCTGCTCGACCGCGCCAAGGACGTGGTCGTCTCCGGCGGCGAGAACATCTCCACGATCGAGGTCGAACAGGCGATCGTGGCGCACCCCGACGTGGTCGACTGCGCCGTGGTCTCGATGCCCGACGAGAAGTGGGGAGAGCGACCCAAGGCCTACGTCGTGGTCAGGCCCGGGTCGGAACTCGACGAGCACGGCGTGATCGACCACTGCCGGACGAGGATCGCCCGCTACAAGGTGCCGGGAGCGGTGGAGATCACCGAGGCCCTGCCGCGGACCTCCACCGGCAAGGTCCGCAAGAACGAACTGCGCGACGCGGCGTGGGCGGGGTGGGACACGCGCATCAACTGACGGACCCGCTCCGGCGGTACCGACGGCCCCGCTCCTGCGGTGAGGGCCCGGGTGGCGTTATTGTTGTCCCCAGGACCACAATCCGGTGCGCCCGGTCAGTTCGGAACGCACCCAGCCCCGACTCGCAGGAGGTCGACGCAGGCCCATGACGAACATCGTCGTACTGATCAAGCAGGTTCCGGACACCTACTCGGAGCGCAAGCTCTCCGATGGGGACTTCACCCTGGACCGTGAGGCCGCGGACGCGGTGCTCGATGAGATCAATGAGAAGGCCGTTGAGCAGGCACTCCAGATCAAGGAGGCCGAGGGGGGCGAGGTGACCGTCCTGACCGCCGGTCCCGACCGCGCCACCGAGGCGATCCGCAAGGCTCTGTCGATGGGCGCGGACAAGGCCGTCCACCTCAACGACGAGGCGCTCCACGGTTCGGACGTGGTCCAGACCGCGTGGGCCATCGCCAACGTGCTGGGCACCATCGAGGGCACCGAACTGGTCATCTGTGGCAACGAGGCCACCGACGGCCGCATGGGCAGCGTCCCGGCCATCATCGCCGAGTACCTGGGCCTGCCGCAGGTCACGCACATGCGCACCCTCGAGGTCTCCGGCGGGACGATCAAGGGCGAGCGCGAGACCGACGAGGGCGTCTTCGAGATCGAGGCCTCGCTACCGTGCGTCGTGTCGGTCGGCGAGAAGATCAACGAGCCGCGGTTCCCCTCCTTCAAGGGCATCATGGCCGCCAAGAAGAAGCCGGTCGAGGTCCTGACGCTCGCCGACACCAACGTCGAGGCCGGCCAGGTGGGCAAGGACAACGCCGCGTCCACCGTGACCTCGTCCGTCCCGAAGCCGCCGCGCAGCGCCGGTGAGAAGTTCAACGACGAGGGCGAGGGCGGCAACGAGGTCGCCAAGTACCTCGTGGCGCAGAAGCTCATCTGATCGCGCTCACCCCGAACGACTCCCACCACTGTTTTCCAAGGAGAATCCACCATGGCTGAAGTCCTCGTCGCGGTCGAGCACGTCGACGGCGAACTGAAGAAGGTCACCCTCGAGCTGCTCACCGCCGCACGCGCGCTCGGCGAGCCGTCCGCCGTTGTGTTCGGTGAGTCCGGCACCGCCGCGGCGCTCACCGACGCCCTGAAGGAGGCCGGCGCGGAGAAGATCTACGTGGCCGAGGGCGACGCGGTGCAGAACTACCTCGTCACCCCCAAGGTCGACGTCCTCGCCGGGCTCGCCGAGCAGGGTGCGGCGGCGATCGTCCTGGCCGCCACGTTCGAGGGCAAGGAGGTGGCGGGTCGGCTCGCCGCCCGCACCGGCTCCGGCACCCTCTGCGACGTCGTCGAGATCAAGTCCGACGGCTCCGCCGTCCACTCGATCTTCGGCGGCGCGTTCACCGTCGAGGCGACCGTCGCCGGCGACACGCCCATCTACACCCTGCGTCCGGGTGCCGTCGAGGCCGTACCGAGCGCCGGTGCCGGTGAGGTCGTCGAGATCGACGTCCCCGAGCCCGAGAACGCCGCCAGGGTCATCTCCCGCAACCCGATCGTCGGTGGCGACCGTCCGGAACTCACGGAGGCGACCGTCGTCGTCGCCGGTGGCCGCGGCGTGGGTTCGGCCGAGAAGTTCGAGGAGGTCGTGGAGCCGCTGGCGGACTCGCTCAAGGGCGCCGTCGGTGCCTCGCGTGCGGCCGTCGACTCGGGGTACTACCCGGGTCAGTTCCAGGTGGGTCAGACGGGCAAGACCGTCTCGCCGCAGCTGTACATCGCCCTCGGCATCTCGGGCGCCATCCAGCACCGCGCCGGGATGCAGACGTCCAAGACGATCGTCGCCGTCAACAAGGACGAGGAGGCCCCGATCTTCGAGATCGCGGACTACGGCATCGTCGGCGACCTGTTCGCTGTTGCCCCGCAGCTCACCGAGGCCATCAACGCCCGCAAGTAAGAGCGTCGTAGCGGCGTCGAGCCGCATCGACCGGACCCCGGCACCCCTGCGGTGCCGGGGTCCGGCGCGTTCGGGCGTATTCTTGCCGACGTCATGCTCACGATCCGCACACCGCACTATCTCGACCACGCCGCCACCACCCCGATGCGTCAGTCGGCTCTGGCCGCGTACATCGAGGCCGCCGCGAGCGTCGGTAACGCCTCGTCTCTGCACGGAGCCGGCCGACACGCGCGTCGTCGGCTCGAGGAGGCCCGCGAGTCGCTGGCCGCCCACCTCGGGTGCAGGCCCTCCGAGGTCGTGTTCACCTCCGGTGGGACCGAGTCCGACAACCTCGCGGTGTTGGGTCAGGCGGCCGCCTCGAGCGGTGACGTCGTGGCCGTCGGGGCGACCGAACACCACTCGGTTCTCGACTCCGCCGCGCACCTGGCCACCCCGCGCGGCGGGGGTATGGACGTCCGCCTGCTTCCGGTGGACCGGTGTGGGGCCGTGGCGCCCGCCTCGGTCCGCGGGATCGTGGACGAGGTGGGTGGGCGCCTGGCCCTCGTCGCCGTCATGCTCGGCAACAACGAGATCGGCACCCTCAGCGACGTCGCCGGGGTGGCGGCCGTCGCCACCGCCGCCGGTGCGGCCGTCCACACCGACGCCGTACAGGCCGTCGGACACGTCCCGGTCGACTTCGGCGCCCTGGGTGTGACGTCCCTGAGCCTGTCCGCGCACAAGTTCGGTGGCCCCCTGGGGGTCGGTGCGTTGATCATCGACCGCGGCGCTGCGTGTCTCCCGGTGGGCTTCGGCGGTGGCCAGGAGCGGGATCTCAGGTCGGGGACGGTCGACGTCCCGGGCGTCGTGGCGATGGCCGCTGCCCTCGATGAGGCCGTCCGGGACATGGAGGCCGAGGCGATCCGCCTGGAACGCCTGCGGGACCGGTTGGTCGCGGGTGTCCTCGCCGCGGTCCCGGACGCCGTGTCCAACGGCGGAGGGCAGCGTCTGCCGGGGATCGCCAACCTCACCTTCCCGGGCTGCTCCGGGGAATCCCTGATCCTGCTGCTCGATGCCGCGGGGATCGAGTGCTCCACGGGCTCCGCGTGCACGGCGGGGGTGGCCGAGCCCAGTCACGTGCTGCTGGCCCTGGGCGCGGGGGACGCGGCCGCGAGGAGCAGTCTGCGACTGAGTCTCGGCCACACCACGACCGAGGACGACGTGGACGCGGCGATCGCCGCACTGGCCCCCGCGGCCGAGAGGGCCCGCGTCGCGGGGCTCGGGTTGATCGGCACCGGGGTGACGACGTCGTGAGGGTCCTGGCCGCCATGAGCGGGGGAGTCGATTCCGCCGTCGCCGCCGCGCGCGCCGTGGCCGCCGGTCATGAGGTGGTGGGTGTGCACCTCGCTCTGAGTGCGGACCCGGCGACGCTGCGGACGGGCTCCCGCGGGTGCTGTTCGCGTGAGGACGCGGGTGATGCGCGCCGAGTGGCCGATCTGCTGGGCATCCCGTTCTACGTCTGGGACTTCGCGGAGCGGTTCAGGGCGGACGTGATCGACGACTTCGTCGAGTCGTACTCCCGCGGCGAGACCCCCAATCCGTGCCTGAGGTGCAACGAGCGGATCAAGTTCGAGGCCCTCCTCGACCGGGGGATGGCGCTCGGGTTCGACGCGGTGGCCACCGGACACTATGCCCGACTGTCCGTCGAGGAGACGGAGTCCGGCGAGTCGCGCCCGGTCCTGCGCCGCGCGGTCGATCCCGGCAAGGACCAGTCCTATGTCCTGGGTGTGCTCACCCCGCGACAACTCGCGCACTCGATGTTCCCGCTGGGGGACTCCCACAAGTCCGAGGTCCGCGCCGAGGCCGAGTCGTCGGGTCTTCCCGTGGCGACCAAGCCCGACAGCCACGACATCTGCTTCATCCCCTCCGGGGACACCCGAGCCTTCCTCGGCGCGCGGATCGGCGTGCGGCCCGGTGCGGTGGTCGACGCCGACAGCGGTGACGAACTCGGCCGGCACGACGGCGTGTACGGGTTCACGATCGGACAGCGCAAGGGACTCGGTCTGCCGGGCCCGGCGCCCGACGGCCGCCCCAGATACGTGACGTCCATCGACGCGGACTCCGGGACCGTGACCGTCGGGGGGGCCGAGCACCTGCTGTCCCGGGCGATGACCGCGTCCTCGCCCTACTGGTTGGTCGACGAGACCATCCGGGAGGCCGCGTGCCACGTGCAGATCCGTGCGCACGGACAGGCCACTCCGGGGTATGTCAGACGGGTGGGGGACGGTGCGGACGCCCGGTTGGAGATCTCGCTCGACGAACCCGTGCGTGGGGTCGCCGCCGGCCAGGCGGCCGTGCTCTACCGGCCCGAGCCCGGTGGCGACCGCGTTCTGGGAAGTGGCACCATCACCGCCTCCGTCCCGGCCGCGACCGCTCCGTGACCTCCGTCGTGCCGGGGTTCACCGGCCCTGGCCCCATGCGGGGAACGGATCCCCGGGAGGCCGCGCGGGTGGTTCTCGGTGAATGCCACCGGATGCCGTTCCTCCCGGAGCTGACCGACCGGGGGCTCGGAGCCGATCAGGTGGGCAGGACCCTGGCCATGCTCGCCGACCTCCCGGTCGACGTCTCCACCCGGGGCTGGCGACTCGCGGGCTCACCGGGGCGACCGGCCCGGAGGGCCTCCGATCTGCTCGACCGTGACCTCGACGCGCTGGAGGAGGCCGACGAATCGGTGAGGGATCCCGAGGTCGATCGCGCCTCGGAGGACCGTCGCCTCGTGGTGCGGGTACTGGGCCCCTGGTCTCTCGCCGCGCGGGTGGAGTTGCCCGCCGGGTCACCGGTCCTCACCGATCGAGGGGCCCGGAGGGACCTCGCCGAGGCGCTGGCCGAAGGGGTGGCCGCCCGCGTCACCCGGCTGGCGGCGCGCCTGGGCGCCGGTGCGAGAATCCTGCTCGACGAGCCGATGATCTGGCACATCGCGGCCGGCTCCGTTGCCGGACCGAGCCGGTTCGACCCGATCCCGGCGGTGCCCGAGGATCGGCTGTCGCTGTCCCTCTGCCGGTTCGCCGACGTCCTGCGGCGCCACGGGGTGGCGGAGGTGATGCTCCGCGTCCCCACGGACGGTGGAGACGAGGCGCCCGCCAGCTGGGCCGCCCTCACCCGCACCCCCGACGGTGAGACCCCCCTCGACGGGCTCTGCATGGCGGCCGACACACTCCACTCGGGTGGCTCCCATGCCGCTCTCGACGCCGCGGGGACGGTCCTCGACGGCGGGCGGATCCTCCAGCTCGAGGGCCTGCCGGGGTCGACGAGACCCCCGTCGTCCGGGCCGGAGGTGGAACGTCGTGTCGCCGCGATCCTGGCGCTTCTCGAGCGGCTGAGCGCACCCCGGTACGCGGGGTTGCGACAGTTGGTCCTCACCCCGACCGTGGACGACATGGTCTCGCCACACCTCACCTCAGGGGAGGTACTGGGGACTGTGCGTCGGGTGGCCGAGGCCGCGCCACGGTTGGCCGAGTAGCCGGTCCCGCGTCGATCGGTCGCGGGTCGGTGTGCCCCGGGTCGATTGGTCGCGGGCCGGTCCGGTCGAGGGCGACCGGCCACTGCGTGTTGACGTCCGAGGCGTCCTTGCCCGACTGCTGGAGATAGGCGGCGAAATCCCGCTGCCGCGCTTCGTGCCACAGCGCCTGCTGGGCGTTGACCGCGCGCCAGTCCGCTCCGGCCAGGTCGGGGAGCGAGCCAAGCAGTTTCCATGCCAGGCGGGCCGCCGCGAGTGCGTCGGCACCGGCCTCATGTGCACCGTCCAACCTCACGCCGTGGTGAGTGCACAGGGCCCCGAGGGTGCGCTTGCCCCGGCGGTACGGGTCTACCGCGCGGTCGATGACGAACGGGTCGACCACCGGGCCGAGCACCTCGAATGACGGGTCCCATCTCCTGAGGATGGTGAGGTCGTACGCGGCGTTGAACACCACCAGGGTCCGCCCCTCCCGCCACCCCGTCCGGACGCCCGCGATGGTCTCGGCCACCACCTCCGCATGCGGACGTCCGTGGGCCCGGGCATGGGCGGTCGTGATGCCGTGGACCGCCGTCGCGCCCTCCGGGATGTCGATCCCGGGATCGGCCAGCCAGGTGCGCTCCACCTTGCGGGGCCCGTCGATCGCCAGGAGGGCCGAGGTGACGACGTGGGCGGTCCGGGGATCGGGCCCGGTGGTCTCGAGGTCGAAGGCCAGCAGCCGGTTCCGATCGGGTGGGACGGCGTTCGTGATCTCCGGGTTCATGCGGCCACCGTAGGCCAGCGCCCCGACATCGCGGGCACGTGTCGGATTACCCTGTGCTGGTGACCCACGCCAGTCGAAGCACCGCACCCCTCGGCACCGGGGACATCCCTCCGGAGGTTCGTCAGCAGTGGACCGAGCTCGCGGAGACGGTGAGGGACCACCAGTTCCGCTACTACGTCAGGGATGCCCCCATCGTCTCCGACGCCGAGTTCGACGCACTTTTCCACGAGTTGGAGGCGCTCGAGGAGCGCCACCCCGCCCTGCGGACCGCGGACTCGCCGACACAGCTCGTGGGTGGTGGGTTCTCCACCGACTTCGCGCCGGTGGAGCACCTGCAGCGGATGACGAGCCTGGACAACGTGTTCTCCGAGGAGGAGCTGCGTGCGTGGGTGGCGTCAGCCGTCGAACAGTCGCACCTCGCGGCGGACGACCTGCGCTTCCTGTGTGAAGTCAAGATCGACGGGGTGGCGCTCGACCTGGTCTACCGCGACGGCAGGCTGGTCAGTGCGGCCACCCGCGGCGACGGTCGGACAGGTGAGGACGTGACCCTCAACGCCCGGACGATCGACGACATCCCGGTCACGCTCACCCCCACACGGGACCGCCCCGTACCCGCGGTGCTCGAGGTGAGAGGGGAGGTGTTCTTCCGCCTCGAGGATTTCGCCGAACTCAACGCCCGGCTCGTCGCCGAGGGCAAGCCGCCGTTCGCCAACCCGCGCAACAGTGCCGCCGGGTCACTGCGCCAGAAGAACCCGGCGATCACCGCCCAGCGACGACTCGGCATGTACTGCCACGGTCTCGGAGTGGTCGAGGGCGCGACCTTCGACAGCCTCCACGACGTCTACCTCGCGCTCGCGGACTGGGGGCTTCCCGTCTCGCCACACACCGCCCCGGCGACCGGGATCGACGAGGTCCTCGAGCGGATGCGGTACTGGGGAGAGCACCGCGACGACCCGGAGCACGAGATCGACGGCCTCGTCGTCAAGATCGACGACCGGTCGGTCCAGCGTCGACTCGGTCAGACGTCGCGGGCACCGCGGTGGGCGATCGCCTACAAGTACCCACCCGAAGAGGTGATGACCGACCTCCTCGACATCCGGGTCTCCGTGGGCAGGACGGGGCGCGTCACCCCGTTCGCCCACATGAAGCCGGTACTGGTCGCCGGCTCCACGGTCTCACTCGCGACCCTGCACAACCAGACCGAGGTCAGGCGGAAGGGCGTGCTGATCGGCGACACCGTCGTGATCCGCAAGGCCGGCGACGTCATCCCCGAGGTGCTCGGCCCGGTGGTGGAGCGCCGGGATGGTACCGAGCGGGAGTTCGTCTTCCCCGAGCGCTGTCCGGAGTGCGACACGGTCCTGGCCCCGGCGAAGGAAGGTGACGCCGACTGGCGCTGCCCGAACCAGCGTTCCTGTCCGGCACAACTCCGTGAGCGACTGTTCTACCTGTCGTCGCGCAACGCCCTGGACATCGAGGCGCTCGGCTACGAGGGGGCCTCCGATCTGCTCACGAGCGGGGTGTTGGTCAACGAGGCAGGCCTGTTCGACCTCACCGAGGCCGACCTCCTCCGCACCTCCCTCTACACCCGCGTGGAGAAGGCGACCCGCAAGCAGGTCGAGGAGGGCGCCGACCCCGAGCGCACCGTGCTCAACGAGAACGGCCGCAAGTTGCTGGCGAATCTGGAGACGGCGAGCGACCGACCCCTGTGGCGGGTGTTGGTGGCACTGTCCATCCGCCATGTGGGGCCAACGGCCGCGCGGGCGTTGGCCACACGCTTCGGTTCGATGGAGGCACTCCGCGCCGCCACCGAGGAGGAGTTGGCCGAGACGGACGGCGTCGGGTCGACCATCGCGGCCTCGGTGGTCGAGTGGTTCGACGTGGACTGGCACCGCGAGATCGTCGACCGGTGGGCGGCCTCCGGAGTGTCGATGGCCGACGAACGCGACGAGTCGATCCCGCGCACCCTGGAGGGCCTGACCATCGTGGCGACGGGATCCCTCGAGGGGTTCACCCGTGACGGGATCAAGGAGGCGATCATCGCCAGGGGCGGCAAGGCCTCGGGATCGGTGTCCAAGAAGACCGACTACGTCGTGGTGGGGGACAACCCGGGGTCGAAGGCGACCAAGGCGCAGGAGCTGGGGCTGACCATCCTCGACGAGGCCGGATTCGTGGAGCTGATGGAGAACGGCCCGGAGCCTCGGGCCGACGGGGCGCCTGCCGGGACCTGACTTCGGATGCCCCGCCGCCGGGTCGCCGTTCGGGGTGACCACTCGGGGTGACCGTTCGGGTGCGCTGCGTGTCGGGACCCAACCGGCCGCGCAAGCCTTCGGGATGCGGGCAAAGGGGCCGCGCATGCCGGGGGCGGGCAAAGGGGCCGCGCAAGTCGGAGGGCCGGGGTGTGTCGGCTCAACCGGCGTTGAGAGACCGCAGGATCCCCGTGAGATATCCGAGTCGCGCGATCTCGGACGGTCGGAACGACGGCCCGCCCGGTCGTCCGACGACGAGGACGTGACCGGAGGCCAGCGGCGCCGCGGCGACGGCGGTGTCCATCGCCGTCCACTCCTCGGGCAGGTCGTCCTCCAGCGCGGTCGCCCTCTCGAGGCTGCACACAGCCCCGACCTGGCCACCGTCCCACAACGGCGCGGCGGGTCCCCGGGCGATCAGTCGGCAGCCGTCGGCCGTCTCCTCCACCACGAGCGCCCATCCGAGGCGCAGCGCGGCCGGCAACTCGTCTGCGAGCATCTGGTCCGCACCGGCACCCGCACCCGCCACCGCGTCGATGAGCTCGAGTTCGCGGTGCGCGTCGAGTATCCCGCCGAACGGCCGCAGTGAGTCCACCATGACGCCGTCGAGCTGCTCGGCGGCGGTGATCAGGGTGTCGGGGAAGGTTCCGTTGGGGACGTTCACCACGATGTCGTCCACGGCCACACCGTCGAACCTGTCCACCACGTCGAGGCTGATGATGTCCGCGCCCGCGGTACCCAGTGCGACCGCGAGGGAGCCGAGGCTCCCCGGACGATCGGGGAGCAGGACGCGGAGCAGATAAGACATAGCGCCCATTGTGCCGCACTCCGAGGGCCTGACTAGGCTGGGTCGGTACCGACACGCCACGCCGAAGGGACTACACACGTGACCTCGATCTCACGCGGGGACGTCGCGCATCTGGCCAGGCTCTCCCGCCTGGAACTGAGCGACTCCGAGCTGGAGTCGTTCGCGCGACAGCTCACCGACATCCTCGACCACGTGCAGGCGGTGTCCGAGGTGGCGGCGGACGACGTCCCGGCGATGAGCCACCCCACCGCGATCTCCAACGTGTACCGCGCCGACGTGGTCACCCCGGGGCTGACCCCGGACCAGGCGCTCGACCAGGCGCCGGCCGCGGACCAGCAGCGCTTCGAGGTCCCGCAGATCCTGGGGGAGGAGGCATGAGCACGCTCACCACCGCCACCGCCGCGGAACTGGCCCGCCGGATCGCCGCGGGGGAGGTCTCCTCCGAGGAGGTCACCCGGGCGCACCTCGACCGGATCTCGGAGGTCGACGGGGAGATCAACGCCTTCCTGCACGTCGGCGCCGACGAGGCTCTCGAGGCCGCGCGCGCCGTGGACGCCCGACGCGCGGCCGGCGAGGAACTCGGCCCTCTGGCCGGGGTCCCGGTCGCCCTCAAGGACGTGTTCACCACCACCGACGCGCCGACGACGTGTGGCTCGCGGATGCTCGAGGGGTACCGCTCGCCGTACGACGCCACGGTCACCGCCAGGCTGCGGGAGGCGGGGATCCCGATCCTGGGCAAGACGAACATGGACGAGTTCGCCATGGGGTCCTCGACCGAGAACTCGGCGTACGGACCGACGCGCAACCCGTGGGACACCAGCCGGACCCCGGGTGGCTCCGGCGGTGGTTCCGCAGCGGCCCTGGCGTCACACCAGGCCCCGATCGCCATCGGCACCGACACCGGCGGCTCCATTCGTCAGCCCGCCGCGCTCACCGCCACTGTCGGGGTCAAGCCCACGTACGGCACCGTGTCCAGGTATGGCCTCGTGGCCTGTGCGTCGTCGCTCGACCAGGGCGGGCCGTGCGGCCGCACCGTAGAGGACACGGCGCTCCTGCACCAGGTCATCGCCGGACACGACCCGCGCGATTCGACCAGCGTCGACGTGGCGATCCCGGACATGGTCCGCGCCGCGCGCGAGGGCGCGCGGGGAGACCTGGCGGGTGTGCGCGTGGGCGTGGTCTCCGAGTTCGCCGGGGAGGGATACCAGCCGGGGGTCGAGGCGTCATTCCGTGCCTCGGTGGACACCCTGCGGGGCCTGGGTGCCGAGGTCATCGAGGTCTCGTGCCCGAACTTCCGGTACGCCCTGCCGGCCTACTACCTGATCCTGCCCTCCGAGGTGTCCAGTAACCTCGCCCGGTTCGACGCCATGCGGTACGGCCTGCGTGTCGGTGACGGGTCGGCGGACCAGGTCATGGCGGCGAGCCGGGAAGCCGGGTTCGGCCCGGAGGTCAAGCGCCGCATCATGCTCGGCACCTACGCCCTCTCCGCCGGGTACTACGACGCCTTCTACGGCCAGGCGCAGAAGGTCCGCACGCTCATCGCCCGGGATTTCGACGCCGCCTACGAGGAGGTGGACGTCCTGGTCTCGCCCACCACGCCGACGACCGCGTTCCCGCTGGGGGCCAAGGTCGAGGACCCGGTGGCCATGTACCAGTTCGACCTCTGCACCCTTCCGCTCAACCTCGCCGGGCACTGCGGGATGTCCGTTCCGTCCGGGCTCGTCGACGGGCTCCCGGCGGGCCTCCAGATCATGGCCCCCGCACTGGCCGACGACCGGTTGTACCGGGTGGGCGCCGCCTTCGAGGCGGCGAGAGGCCCGATCGCGTGACCACAGTCCCCGAGAGGGACGCATGGAAGGCGTTGACGGCACTCGTCATCGGGTTCTTCATGATCCTGGTGGACCAGACGATCGTCGCGGTCGCCACCGATGCCTTCGTCTCGCAGCTCGGCGCGTCGACCAACCAGGTCATCTGGGTGACCAGCGCCTACCTGCTGGCCTACGTGGTGCCGCTGCTGTTCACGGGTCGACTGGGCGACCAGATCGGCCCGCGCACGGTGTCGATCGCGGGACTCGTGCTGTTCACGGGTGCCTCTCTGTGGTGCGGGTTGGCGGGCAGCATCGAGACACTCATCGTGGCGAGGGTCTTCCAGGGCCTCGGCGCCGCGTTGCTCACCCCCCAGTCGCTCAGCGTGATCACCCGGGTCTTCGCTCCGGCGCGTCGCGGGGCGGCCATGGGGGCCTGGGGGGCGGTCGCGGGAATCGCCTCGGTCGTCGGTCCCGTGCTGGGTGGGGTGCTCATCGACGCGTTCGACTGGCGGGCCATCTTCTTCGTCAACATCCCCTTCGGGATCCTGGCGGTGATCCTGGTGTGGCGGTGGGTCCCGAGGCTCGAGACCCGCTCGCACTCCTATGACGTCCCCGGCATCGTCCTGTCGGCCGCGGGTATGTTCCTGCTGGTCTTCGGCATCCAGCAGGGCGAGTCCCACGGATGGGCGGGGACCACCCTCGCGCTCATCCTGGCCGGTACGGCGGGCCTTGCGGCGTTCCTCTGGTGGCAGTCACGGGTGCGTACCGAGCCGCTGGTCCCTCTACGTCTGTTCCGGGACCGGAACTTCTCGATCGGGACCTTCGGGGTCTCCACGATCGGCTTCGTCACCGCGGGCACCATGGTCCCGCTGATGTTCTACCTCCAGGGGGTCAAGGACCTCAGTGCCACACGCGCGGGCCTGATGCTGTTGCCGATGGCCCTGATCGCCGGTGTCCTCGCGCCGGTCGTCGGACGCTGGGCGGACAGGATCGATCCGCGGCTGTTCACGGGGATCGGCTACTTCTCCTACGCGATCTCCCTGTTCTGGTTGGCGGTGGTCATGGACTCCCAGACCTCCATCCCCGCGTTGCTCGGTCCGATCGCGTTGATGGGGGTGGCCAACGGGTGTGTCTGGGCGCCTACCTCGTCGACCGCGATGCGGCGTCTCGAACTGGCCTCCGCGGGGGCTGGATCGGGGGTCTACAACACCACCCGTCAGGTGGGCGCCGTCCTGGGCTCCGCGGCGATCGGTGCGTTGATGCAAGCACGGTTGGTCGTCCACGGCGACGTGGGGCAGGCGGTCGCTGACGCCATGTATCTCCCCGCCGTGGTGGTCCTGCTCGGTGGCCTGGCCACGATGGCGTTTCGTACCGGTGAACAGTCACCGGACCCTGGCGCGATGAGCAGGCCCCGGCCCTAGACTGCTGGAGAACCGAGAGGAGTCCGACGTGCGTATAGGCGTGCTGACCGCAGGTGGGGACTGTCCCGGACTCAACGCGGTGATCCGGGCGTTGGTGCGGACCGCCAACTCCGAGTACGACTCGCCGGTCCTGGGTTTCCAGGACGGGTGGTCGGGGCTGGTCCACGACCGTGCGGTGCCACTGTTCGACGACGAGGGGATCGACCGCATCCTGCTCCGCGGGGGCACGATCCTCGGAACGGGCCGGCTCAACCCGGACATCCTCACCGCGAGCCTGCCGCAGATCCGCCGGACCCTCGCGCGTCACTCCCTCGACGCGCTGGTGGCGATCGGCGGGGACGGGACGCTGAAGGCCGCCAGGTGGCTCACGGAGAACGGCATCCCGGTCGTGGGCGTGCCGAAGACCATCGACAACGACGTCGCCGGGACGGACTACACGTTCGGCTTCGATACCGCCGTCTCGATCGCGTCCGACGCGATCGACCGGCTGCACACCACGGCGGAGTCCCACGAGCGGGTGATGCTGGTGGAGGTGATGGGGCGGCACGCCGGGTGGATCGCCCTGCACGCCGGGCTCGCCTCCGGGGCGCACATGATCGTCATCCCCGAGGTGCCGTTCGACATCGACTACGTGTGCAAGGTGATGAAGCGCCGATTCCAGATGGGGGAGGCGTACGGGATCTGCGTGGTCGCGGAGGGTGCCACTCCCGCCGAGGGCTCGGGGATGACGTTGCGGCGGGGAGGCACCGACCAGTTCGGGCACGAGGTGTTCACCGGTGTCGCCGACCAGATGGCGTCGGCGATCGCCGAGCGGATGAACCGCGACGTCCGCACCACCGTGCTGGGACATATCCAGCGCGGGGGGACCCCGACCGCGTACGACCGCGTCCTGGCGACCCGGTACGGCGTCCATGCCGCACACGCCGCCCACCGTGGGGACTTCGGTCAGGTGGTGGCGCTGCGGGGGGAGTCCATCGAGATGGTGCCGGTCGCCGAGGCCGTGGCCGTGCTCAAGACCGTTCCGGAGGACCGCTACCGCGAGGCCGCCTGCCTCTTCGGCTAGATTGTTCCGCATGGAGTTCACCGAGGTCGTGTCACGTTTCGATCCCGTCATGGGCATGGAGGTGCACGTCGAGTTGCACACCGCCACCAAGATGTTCTGCGGGTGCCCGACGGCGTTCGGAGCCGACCCCAACACGCAGGTGTGCCCGGTGTGTATCGGGCTGCCGGGGGCGCTGCCGGTGGTCAACGGGCAGGCCGTCGAATGGGCCATCAAGATCGGCCTGGCCCTGGGGTGTTCGATCGCGCCGTACAGCCGGTTCGCGCGCAAGAACTACTTCTACCCGGACCAGCCGAAGAACTACCAGATCTCCCAGTACGACGAGCCGATCGCGCACGACGGGTTCCTCGACGTCCAGCTCGATGACGGCTCCACCTGGCGCGTCGAGGTCGAGCGGGCGCACATGGAGGAGGACACCGGCAAGTCCACGCATGTCGGCTCGGCCACCGGCCGGATCCACGGTGCCACCCATTCGCTGCTCGACTTCAATCGCGCCGGCGTTCCGCTGATCGAGATCGTCTCCAAGCCGATCGTCGGGGCGGGGGAGCGTGCACCCGAGATCGCCCGCGCCTACGTCTCGGCGTTGCGCGACCTGCTCCGGAGCCTCGACGTCTCGGACGTCCGCATGGACCAGGGATCGATGCGGTGTGACGCCAACGTCTCCCTGATGCCCAAGGGGGCCACCGAGTTCGGCACCCGCACGGAGACGAAGAACGTCAACTCGCTGCGCAGTGTCGAGATCGCCGTGCGCCACGAGATGTGCAGACAGGCCGACGTGCTGACCTCCGGTGGTGAGGTGGTGCTCGAGACGCGGCACTTCCACGAATCCGACGGCACCACCACGGCGGGCAGGCCCAAGGAGTCCGCCGAGGACTACCGGTACTTCCCGGAGCCCGATCTCGCCCCGGTGGAACCGCTCGACGAGCTCGTCGAGAAGATCCGAGCCGAACTGCCCGAACTGCCATGGGTGCGCCGCGCGCGGGTGCAGGCGGAGTGGGGCGTCTCGGACGAGGAGATGCGCGACCTGGTCAATGCCGGGGCGCTGGACCTGATCCTCGCCACCGTTGACGCCGGCGCTGCGCCCACCGAGGCCCGCTCGTGGTGGGTGTCCTACCTGTCCCAGCAGGCCAACAAGCGTGGCGTGGGCCTGCAAGGTCTCGAGATCTCCCCGGCCCAGGTGGCACGCGTCATCGAGCTCGTGGCAGAAGGCAGGCTCACCAACAAGCTCGCCCGTCAGGTCGTGGACGCGGTCCTGGACGGCGAGGGTGAGCCCGACCGCGTCGTGGCGGACAGGGGCCTCGAGGTGGTCCGTGACGACTCCGCGCTACAGAAGGCCGTCGACGACGCCCTCGCGGCCCAGCCGGATATCGCGGAGAAGATCCGCTCCGGGAAGGTCCAGGCGGCCGGGGCGATCGTGGGTGCGGTCATGAAGGCCACCCGCGGTCAGGCGGACCCGGCGAGGGTCAAGGAACTGGTCATCGCCGCCTGCGGCTAGGTGTGCAGCCAGGCCCCGGTCTCAGGTGCGAGCGTCGCCGCCGCCGCCGGCGGACTGAGGCAGGATGACGGCGCGGTCATCGGTGGGGACGGGTGAGCCACCGCTCTTGTTGGTGGTCCCTCCCAGCAGTACCCCGTCACCGACTGACGCCAGGCCGGTGATACGTCCGTAGCGACCCTCGGCCAACGCCTCGGGTTGGCCGCGCGCCGCCCCACCGGTCAGGGCGAGGGTGTCAGCGCGTTCGCCGTCCGGCAAAGCGAGGGCGAGTGAGTCCTGGGCCGCGGCGCACCCTCCGGCCGAACGCTGGTCAGGCCAGGTCCAGATGACGCGATCGGCGCTCCGGATCACCGCACCGCGGTCGGTGACGGTGGCGAGGTAGAGCTCGGACCCATGGGTGCACAGTCCGGTGATCCGGCCCACGTCGCGGACGACGACCTCGGTGTTCTGCGCGGTGCCGATGCCCCTGAACCCGGGGAATCTCACGACCTCCGAGCCCACACCCACCGTCAGGACCGCGTCGACAAAGGCGAGCCCCCCGGTCTCGGCGGGGGCGAGTTCGGCGACCGTCCTGGGCGCGTCCCCGCGCGCGAGCCGTTCGACCCTGGAGGGGCCGTCGCCGACGACGAGGAGATACAGCAGCCTGTCCTGGGCGAAGTCCGGGGAGGGCGCCACGGCCGCCACGCGACCGCCACGCGGGTCGACCCGGCCGAAGTCCTCGGGAGGGCCGTCCACAGACACGATCTTCACGCCCCCCGTCGACTCCGCCACCAGCGCCCGCTCTCCGAGGCCGGCGACCGCGACGGCCGGTTCGAGGCACGTCGCGATGACGGCCGGGTCCGGGTCCACACACGGGCCGGTCTCCGGGGGTGCGTCCTGCTCGCCCGGGATGGGAGACGAAGACGGCGGGGGGATCCCCGGCGGGGTGGACGGCGGGGCCGCACCCATCCCCGGGCCCGGTGCGGGGGTGAAGGGGGCCTCGAGACGATCGTCGAACCTCGCGCACCCGGCCATCACCATGACCAGGACCACCAGCAGCGAGAGCGATCTCATGACGACAAGACTACGGTGCGCCGTGTCCTGGGTGCGGGGGCCCGGGAAGCGGCCTATGGTCGCAGGGTGACTTCCTCAACGCCCGGAGACGACGCCCGAACCGAGATGATCCACGACGTCGACTACCCGCTCGACGTCCCCGAAGCCACGAGGACCGGCCCCACCCCGGGATCCGCGGACTCGGCGACCACGGCATTCCCGGCGGCGACCCGGACGGACTACTCCCACTACCCGGACTCCGGTGCCTACGACACGTCGACGCCGTTGCCGTTCGGCGACCAGCCCACGACCATCGCCCCTGAGAACCGGGACGAGATCCCCCGGCGCGGCACGGCGGACTTCGGATTGTTCCTCCTGCGTCTCGCGGTGGGCGTCCTGCTGGCGATGCGGGGTCTGCAGAAGCTCTTCGGTCTGTTCGGGGGCCCGGGTCTCGACGGGTTCACGCAGACACTCACCGAGTCGGGCTTCGACCAGGCCCGGCTCCTCGCGGTCACCGGCGGCGTCGTCGAGCTTGTGGCGGGAGCCCTGCTCGTCGTGGGCCTGGCCACTCCGGTAGCGGCGGCGGGGTTGCTCGGCATCGTCGGTCTGGGCCTCGCGGTCCGGCTCACCGGCGGCGACCCCATCCCCCTGCTCGGGGAGACGACGCGTGGTCTGGAGACCTCGGTGCTGTACATCGCCGCTCTGCTCGCCCTGCTGTTCGCGGGTCCCGGACGGTGGTCTGTCGACCGTAAATGGCGATGGTCGCACCGCCCCCGGTTCAGCGGTGCGATCTGGCTGCTGCTGGCCGTCATCGCGGCGGGAGTGATCTGGTATCTGCTCAACGGCACCGACCCGCTGACGTCCACCACCGACAGCCCAGCGGTCACCGCCGGCTGAGGGCCGGGACCGCGGGGGCCCGAACGAGGATCAGTCGGGCAGGATCCGGACCGCACCCTTGTCGGCGGACGACGCCATGGAGGCGTAGGCCCGCAGCGCGGCGGAGACCTTCCGGTCGCGGGAGTCCGGACGCCAGGGGGTGGGTCCCTTGGCCGCCCGGCGACGGTCCATCTCGACGTCGTCGACGTCCACCGAGATGGACCGGGTGGCCACGTCGATCGTCACCACGTCACCGTCCCGGACCAACCCGATCGGGCCACCGGCCGCGGCCTCCGGCGCGATGTGCCCGATTGACAGTCCCGACGAGCCCCCGGAGAAGCGGCCGTCGGTGATGAGTGCACACTTGGTCCCCAGGCCGGCGCCCTTGATGAACGCGGTGGGGTGGAGCATCTCCTGCATCCCCGGCCCGCCGGCGGGGCCCTCGTACAGCACAACCAGCACCTCACCGGGCCGCAGGGTCTTGTTGAGGATCACCGACACCGCCTGCTCCTGGGACTCCACGACCCGGGCGGGGCCGCTGAAGTGGAAGTTCTCCTCGGACACGCCGGCCGTCTTGAAGACCGACCCGTCCGGGGCGATGTTCCCGCGCAGCACGGCCAGCCCGCCCTCGGCGGTGGCCGGGTGCTCGACGGAGTGGATGCACCCGTGCGCGGCGTCCGTGTCGAGTGACTCCCAGCGGTTGTCGGTGGAGAACGGCTCAATCGTCCGGACCCCGCCCGGGGCGGCGTGGAACAACTCCACGGCCTTCTCGGTGGCCGTGCCGCTACGGATGTCCCAGTCCGCGATGTACTGCTCGAGCGAGGGGGAGTGGACGGAATGGACGTCGGTCTCCAGCAGGCCACCGCGGAGCAGTTCGCCGAGGATCGCCGGGATGCCGCCGGCCCGGTGGACGTGTTCCATGTAGTAGTCCGAGTTGGGCGCGACCTTGGCCAGGCAGGGGATCCGGCGGGAGATCCGCTCGATGTCGGACAGGTCGAAGTCCACCTCGCCCTCCTGCGCGGCGGCCAGGATGTGCAGCACTGTGTTGGTGGAGCCACCCATCGCGACGTCCAGCGCCATGGCGTTGCTGAAGGCCTGCCGGGTGGCCACCGCGCGGGGGAGGACGGACTCGTCGTCGTCGCGGTAGTACCGGGTGCACAGGTCCACGATGAGCCGGCCCGCCTCGGCGAAGAGCTCCCGTCGTGCGCTGTGCGTGGCGAGGGTCGAGCCGTTGCCCGGGAGGGACAGCCCCAGGGCCTCGGTGAGGCAGTTCATGGAATTGGCGGTGAACATGCCCGAGCAGGACCCGCACGTGGGGCACGCCGAGCGTTCGATCGCGTCGAGGTCCTTTTGCCCCACCGCAGTGTTGGCCGAGGCGGAGATCGCGGTGATGAGGTCGGAACCGGCTTTGACCACGCCGTCGACGACCACCGAGAACCCGGACTCCATGGGGCCACCGGAGACGAACACCGTGGGGATGTTCAGTCGCATCGCCGCGTTGAGCATGCCCGGGGTGATCTTGTCGCAGTTGGAGATGCACACCAGTGCGTCGGCGGTGTGGGCGTTGACCATGTACTCGACGGAGTCGGCGATGATCTCGCGGCTCGGTAGCGAGTACAGCATGCCCGCGTGTCCCATGGCGATGCCGTCGTCCACGGCGATGGTGTGGAACTCGCGCGCGACGCCGCCCGCCGCGGTGATCTGCTCGGCGACGATCTCACCGACGTTCTTCAGGTGCACGTGCCCCGGGACGAACTGCGTGTACGAGTTGGCCACCGCGATGATCGGCTTGCCGAAGTCCGCGTCGGTCATGCCGGTGGCGCGCCACAGGGCGCGCGCCCCCGCCGCGTTGCGTCCGGCTGTGCTGGTGCGTGACCTCAGGGCAGGCATGGGACCTCGATCGGTTCTCAGGACTACGGGCGGAGCGCCCCGTCTGAGCAGCGCCGCGGCCGGGCCGGGGAACGGACCTGTGACCGGGCCCGTGACGTGCGGCGGAGCGCTCGAGGGGACGGGTACACAGTACCCGCGGGGGCAGGAGTAGCTTCGTTCCGGTCGGGAGAGTGACCGACCGGCACTGCACACGAATGAGGTTCACCATGACCGACTCGACCGACGTGACCGACGTGACCGACCCGAACGACGTGACCGACTCGGGTCACACCGGAGGCGTCCGGGAGTTCGTCTCGCACTCCGCAGGCGCGGTCGTACTGGTCTGCGGGTTGTTCTTCCTGCTGTCGTTCATGTACCTCGGGGGCACCGCCGACCCCCAGGCCCATGCCCGCCACATCCCCGTGGCGGTGGTGGACTCCGACGCCGGCGCCTCGTTGGACACGCCGGTCGGGGTGCGGGACCTCGACGTGGGATCGCAGATCACCGCCGGCCTGCTCCAGAACAACGACTGGGAGAGGATCCGGCTGCACGTCGTGGATCCCGAGACGGCGGAGGAGGGTCTGCGCAACGGGTCGTACTTCGGCGCGGTGAGGATCCCCGCGGATCTGAGTGAGCGGGTGGTCGGCCTGGTCGAGGCGGCCGCCACCGAGGCGGGGGATGCGGCGGAACCTCCCGCGCCCGCGCGGGTCACGGTCGAGTACTCGCCCCGCGTCTCCATCGTGTCGAGCCAGGTGATGAACACCATGGCCGAGGCGATGCAGGAGTCGTTCCGCGACCGGATGGGCCCCAGGTTGCTCGCCGACTCACAGTTGCTCGCCGAGGCGGAGGGCAGGACGATCGGCGCCGCCGCGACCCTCGCACTCCAGGACCCGGTCGGGATCGACGTCACCGCGTGGAACCCGCTGCCTGAGGGGGTGTCGAACGCCTCGCTGCCGATGTTCTACGCGCTGATCGTGGTGCTCGCGGGGTTCACCGGGGCGATGATCATCTCCGCCGTGCTCGACGCTCGTCTGGGGTTCATCCCGCTCGAGATCGGACCGCTGGCGCTGCACGTCCACGTGGCCCCGTTCGGTCGGCTCCAGACCCTTGCCCGCAAATGGGCGGTGACGCTGGTGACGGCCCCGCTCGTGTCGGGGCTGACCCTTCTCGTCGCCCACGTCATCGGGGTCACGGGGTACGACCCGTGGCACCTGTTCTGGTTCTCGAATCTGGTCATCGTCGCGGTGGGAGTCTGTGCCCACACCATCATCGCGGCGATCGGCAACGCCGGCCTGCTGGTCAACCTCGTGGTCTTCGTGGTGCTGGGGATCCCCACGTCGGGAGGCGCCACCCCGACCCAGATGCTTCCGCAGGTGTTCGTGGTGATCGGAAACCTCCAACCCATGCACCAGGCCTACCTGGGGATCCGCTCTGTCATGTTCTTCGACTCGAGCTGGGACGCGGGTCTGGGCCACGCGGTCTGGGTGCTCGGCGGCTGGGCCGTGGCGGGACTCCTCGCCGGGGTCGTGATCACCCTGCTGTACGAGCGGATGGGGATGCGGCGTCAGGCCGTGGCGGAGCGGGTCCCGGCGGGCCGTCGCTCAACCGGCGTCGTCAGCCCGCGAGGCGGAGTAGGGGTCGCGGATGCGCCCCCGACTGGCGACCGAGAGTCGGGGGAGGTCGTGGAACGAGACCCCTCCCATCGGGAATGAGCTGTCCGTGGTGGTGACGAGGCGGGCGAAGCCGTTCTTGGGGAACAGCACCCCCTTGACCTCGTCCCACGGCACGAACCTGCTCGACCGCCAGGACGACAGGTGGACGCCGTCCTCGTCGAGTCTGGTGTTGGTCCGCGCGACCCACCACCCGAACGCGATCGGGAGCAGCACGAGCCATCCGAGAGCGACGGGGTAGGTGCTGACGGGCCAGAGGATCGCCAGGACGACGATGACGATAACGGCGTAGGACATGGGGTTGACCCGGAACAGGGCGCGGTCGCTCGGCGTGGATTCCGGGTGGGGTGCTCTGAATGGGGCGCTCATGGTGCCCTCCACTGTCTCACGGTCCACCATGTGGGATCGGGTATCCACGAGTTGACGACCGTGACGGCCGGGGCCTAACCTGAGCGCGTGAACACCTGGAACGGTCTAGTACTCGGCCGGCGCGTCGGCGCCTGAGCCGCTACCTGGCTTTTTCGTCGACGCGCACCCTCGCCGGCCCCCGTGGTCGTCGGGGGTTTTTTGTTGCCGGGTTCCCCTGGTCCCACCGGACCGGGTGCGGCGACGAACGTCAGCTCCACGACCACCATGAAGGACAGTTGAAGTGAGCGCACCAACGGCACAGCCCGGACCACGTCCGGGTGCAGAGCACAGGGCCCGGTCCGCGGCCCCCGAGAGGATGACGGGCGCGCAGGCGGTCGTCCGGTCCCTCGAGGAGATCGGCACCGAGGTCGTCTTCGGCATCCCCGGCGGCGCGATCCTGCCCGTCTACGATCCCCTCTACGACTCGGTCAAGGTCCGACACGTGCTGGTCCGGCACGAGCAGGGCGCAGGTCACGCGGCGACCGGGTACGCGCAGGCCACGGGCAGGGTCGGCGTGTGCATGGCCACCTCGGGCCCCGGGGCCACCAACCTCGTCACCCCGCTGGCGGACGCGCAGATGGACTCGGTTCCGATCGTGGCCATCACCGGCCAGGTGGGCACCGCGCTCATCGGCACGGACGGTTTCCAGGAAGCCGACATCTCCGGCATCACGATGCCGATCACCAAGCACAACTTCCTGGTCTCGCACGGGGACGACATCCCGCGGATGATCGCGGAGGCGTTCCACATCGCGCAGACCGGCCGGCCGGGGGCGGTCCTCGTGGACATCCCCAAGGACGTCCTGCAGGCCGAGATGACCTTCTCCTGGCCCCCGGAGATGAAGCTGCCCGGGTACCGACCGGTGACCAAGCCCCACGGCAAGCAGATCCGGGAGGCGGCACGGCTCATCGCCAAGGCCCAGCGCCCGGTCCTCTACGTCGGCGGGGGAGTCATCAAGGCGGACGCCTCGGCCGAGCTGCTGGCCCTGGCGGAGCTCACGGGAATCCCCGTGGTCACGACGCTGATGGCGAGGGGCGCGTTCCCCGACTCACACCGGCTCCACTACGGCATGCCCGGCATGCACGGCACCGTGGCCGCGGTCGCCGCACTGCAGAAGTCGGATCTGCTCGTCACGCTGGGTGCCCGTTTCGACGACCGGGTGACCGGCCAGCTCGACACCTTCGCACCCGGGGCCAAGGTCATCCACGCCGATATCGATCCGGCGGAGATCGGCAAGAACCGCGCCGTCGACGTCCCGATCGTCGGCGACATCAAGGAGGTGCTGGTCGAGCTCGTCCAGACGCTGCGCGGAGAACGCGACGCCGGCTCGCTCGCCGAGCCCACCGGGTGGGTGGGCGAGCTGGACGCGATCCGGTCCGAGTACCCGCTGGGCTACGGGCCGCAGTCCGATGGATCGCTCTCCCCGGAGTTCGTGATCGAGCGACTCAGCGCGGCCGCCGGGCCGGACGCGATCTACTGCGCGGGAGTCGGCCAGCACCAGATGTGGGCCGCGCAGTTCGTCCAGTACGAGAAGCCGCGCACGTGGCTCAACTCGGGCGGACTCGGGACCATGGGGTACTCGGTGCCCGCGGCGATGGGCGCCAAGTTCGGTCGGCCGGAGGCCGAGGTGTGGGCCATCGACGGTGACGGCTGCTTCCAGATGACCAACCAGGAGCTCGCCACCTGTGCGATCGAGGGCGCCCCCATCAAGGTGGCCCTGATCAACAATGGAAACCTCGGCATGGTCCGCCAGTGGCAGACGCTGTTCTACGACCAGCGCTACTCGCAGACGGACCTGTCGACCCAGTCCATGCTCATCCCCGACTTCGTCAAGCTCGGGGAGGCACTGGGGTGCGTCGCGCTCCGGTGTGACCGCGAGGAGGACGTCGACCGGGTGATCGCCCGCGCCCGGGAGATCAACGACCGACCGGTGCTCATCGACTTCATTGTGGGCAAGGACGCCCAGGTGTGGCCGATGGTCGCGGCGGGCACGTCCAACGACGAGATCATGGCGGCGCGGGACATCCGGCCGCTGTTCGACGACACCGATTCCGTGGCCGACGACGCCGCGGACGTCCACGAGGTGACCGAGCGGATCGACGCCGCCGTGCTCGCCGCCCAGGAGGAGGACCAGTGACCGCCCGCTCCCACACCCTGAGCGTGCTGGTGGAGGACAAGCCCGGCGTGCTCGCGCGCGTGGCGTCGCTGTTCTCCCGGCGCGGGTTCAACATCGAGTCCCTCGCGGTGGGTCCCACGGAGACCGACGGCCTCTCGCGGATGACGATCGTCGTGGCCGTCGAGGACTTCCCCCTCGAACAGGTGACCAAGCAGCTCAACAAGCTGGTCAACGTGATCAAGATCGTGGAGCAGGACCCGGCCGGTTCGGTCGCCCGGGAACTCACGCTGGTCAAGGTCCGCGCCGACACCACCAACCGCGGCCAGATCGTCGAGATCGCCAGTCTGTTCCGCGCCCACGTCGTGGACGTCTCCCCGGAGTCGCTCACGCTCGAGGCGACCGGCACCCCCGACAAGCTCGACGCGCTGCTGCGCATGCTCGACGGCTACGGGATCCGCGAGATCGTGCAGTCCGGCATGGTCGCGCTGGGACGCGGCCCCAAGTCCATCACCACCACTCGATAGTCTCGACTTCTACACAAGTCTCGGCTTCACGAAAACAACACGAAGGGAATCCACCATGGCAGTGGAGATGTTCTACGACGACTCGGCGGACCTGTCGCTGATCCAGGGCCGCAAGGTCGCGGTCATCGGTTACGGCTCGCAGGGGCACGCGCACTCGCTGAGCCTGCGTGACTCCGGTGTCGGGGTCGCGATCGGTCTGCGCGAGGGATCCAAGTCGCGCGCGAAGGCCGAGGAGGCCGGACTGAAGGTCATGACCGCCGCCGAGGCCACCAAGTGGGCCGACGTGGTCATGCTGCTGGCCCCCGACACCTCGCAGGCCCAGATCTTCACAGAGGACATCGAGCCCAACCTGAACGACGGCGACGCGCTGTTCTTCGGACACGGCCTCAACATCCACTTCGGTCTGATCACGCCCGCCGAGGGCGTCACCGTCGCGATGGTCGCCCCGAAGGGCCCCGGCCACCTCGTGCGTCGCCAGTTCGTCGACGGCAAGGGCGTCCCGGCGCTCATCGCCGTGGAGCAGGACCCCAAGGGCGAGGGCGAGGCGCTGGCGCTGTCCTACGCCAAGGCGATCGGCGGAACCCGCGCGGGAGTCATCAAGACCACCTTCAAGGACGAGACCGAGACCGACCTGTTCGGTGAGCAGGCCGTGCTCTGCGGCGGCACCGAGGAGCTCGTCAAGACGGGCTTCGAGGTGATGGTCGAGGCGGGATACGCACCCGAGCTCGCCTACTTCGAGGTGCTGCACGAGCTCAAGCTCATCGTCGACCTGATGTACGAGGGCGGCATCGCGCGGATGAACTACTCGGTGTCCGACACCGCCGAGTTCGGTGGTTACCTCTCGGGCCCGCGCGTCATCGACGCCGGCACCAAGGAGCGTATGAAGGAGATCCTGGCCGACATCCAGAACGGCACGTTCACCAAGCGCCTGGTGGCCAACGTCGAGGGTGGCAACAAGGAACTCGAGCAGCTCCGCAAGGAGAACGCCGAGCACCCGATCGAGGTCACCGGCCAGAAACTGCGCGATCTGATGAGCTGGGTCGACCGGCCGATCACCGAGACCGCCTGAGACCCATGTAGGGTCCAGCGGGATCGTTTCCCGACTGTCAGGAGGACCGCCGTGCGCTACTTCAACCGAGGAGTGGGGGCGGCGGTTCTCTCGTTCTGTCTGGTCGCGTCCACCGCCGCGTGCACCTCCGGGCCCGACGACGCCGCGCCGGGCATCACCGCCGCGCAGGTCGAGGGCGCGAGGGTCGCCGAGGACACCGACGAGTCCGGTGTCGAGGCGACCCGCCTGCTGGTGGAGTCCGCGCCGGTGGTCGTGGTGGCGGCGCCGGACGAGGCCGCCCAGGCCCGCGCCGCGTCGGTGGCCGTGGGGCTGCGCGCGCCGATGCTCACCGCGGTGGCCGGTGGCGATGACGCGCTCGCGGGCGAACTCGACCGGATGGGCACGGAGCGGGTGCTGCGGGTCGGCGAGGTGACGTTCAACCCCGACGACGGCGAGGTCGTCGATTCCCCTGAGGACCGCGCCGATCTGGAGGAACTGACCGGGATCACGTTCCACTCGGAGCAGCAGATCCCCGGCGACCGCGTGGACGACGTCACCGTCCACCAGTCACCGGGTTCGCCATCCCTGATGGTGGTCGGGCAGTTCACCGCCGGCGGCGAGACCGCGTCGGACACCGAGCAGTTCACCGCGGGCGGGCCCGCCTGGTCCGCGGACGACGCCCCCCGCGTGCTCGTCCACGACCAGACGCCGGTGGCCGCGGTCGCGACCGCCGTTGCGGGCGGGGCGGCGGTCTCCCACCTCCGGGCACCGGACCCGCGCGTCGACGGCGGTTCGGTCGAGGCGGTGACCGACGCCGACACCGTGATCGCCCTCGGGCCCGGATGGGGCACCGAGGATGAGTTGGCCGAGAGGATCGACGAGGCCCGGTCCGTTCCCGAGCTCCCCGGCGGGGGGCAACTGCTCTTCCCGGGCCGACGGTTCGTGGCGGCGTACGGCTCGCCCATCACGCCGGCGCTGGGCATCCTCGGCGAGCAGGGACCCGCGGAGAGCGCGGAACGGGTGCGTCGGTTGGTCGAGGAGTACCAGCCGTACTCTCCCGAGCCGGTCATCCCCGCGTTCGAGATCATCGCCACCGTCGCGGCGACCGAACCCGGGCCCGACGGCAACTACACCAACGAGTGGCCGCCGGAGGAGTTCGAGCCGCTCGTCGACGCGATCACCGAGGCCGGCGGCTACGCCGTGATCGACCTGCAGCCCGGGATGGCGGACCTGCTCGACCAGGCCCGGTTGTTCGAGGATCTGCTCCGGCGGCCCAACGTGGGACTGGCCCTGGACCCCGAGTGGAAGCTCGAGCCCGGACAGCGCCCGGGGGCGCAGATCGGCAGCGCGAGCGCCGAGGAGATCAACCGGGTCACCCACTGGCTCGCCGACCTCACCCGCGACTCCGGTGGCCCGCAGAAGCTGCTCATCCTGCACCAGTTCAGCCTGGCGATGATCACCGACCGCCAGGACATCGACACCTCGCGGCCCGAGGTGGCGATCTCCCTCCACGCCGACGGGCACGGCACGCCGGAGATGAAGATGGAGACGTGGGAGGTCCTGCAGCAGGGACTGTCACCCGACATCTGGATGGCGTGGAAGAACTTCTACGACGAGGACACGCCGACCTTCACTCCGGAACAGACGATGGCGGTCGAACCCCGGCCCTGGTTCGTGTCCTACCAGTAGGCGGCCCGACCGCCCGACCGCCCGGCCGAGACGGGTCGGGCGGTCGAGCCGACCCGTCAGCCGCGGAGGATCCGCTCGGCGACGTGCTGGCCCGCCATTCCGTGGACGCCCGGCCCCGGGGGCGTCGACCCGGACGCGTGCCACACACCGGGCACGCCGGTGGCGAAGGGGTCGACACGGGGGACCGGACGGGCGACGAGGCCGCGCAGGTCCACGCGGCCCGCGGCGATGTCCCCACCGGCGTAGCTCGCATTGTGCCGATCCATCCGGGACGCGGGAGTGCACCGGGTGGCCACCACCACGTCGCGGACCCCGGGTGCGACCGCCTCGAGCGCGGCGAGCACCTGCTCGGTCTGGTCCTGCCCCGAGTAGGCGGGCACGTGGGCGTAGGTCCACAGTGGCCGTCGTCCGTCGGGAGCGATGCGACCCGGATCCGTCACCCACGGCTGGGAGACCAACACCATCGGACGGTCCGCGTGACGGCCGTCCGCCACCGCGCGCTCGGCCGCGTCGATGTGGGCCGAGTTCCCGCCCAGGTGAATCGTGCCCGCATCGCGCAGGCGTCGGTCTCTCCACGGCACCGGACCCGACAGGACGATGTCGACCTTCGCCGCGGCGCCACCCACGGGCGCGCGGGTGAGTCGGCGGGCCCGTCGCTCCACGGCCGGCGACGGCGAGGACGACAGCAGGATCTCGCCGAGGATCCGCGAGGAGGTGCTGAAGACGATGTCCCGCGCGTCGATCCGCGCCAGCGACTCGACGCGGACCCCCGTGCGGATCTCCCCGCCGGCCCGGCGCAGCGCCTCTGCCAGTGCGCCGGTGATCGCACCGCTCCCCCCGACGGGAAGGGCCCACCCGAGCGGGGAGTGCAGGAGGGAACCGAGGACCAGTCCGACCCCGGTCGCCGCCGGCGAGGAGAGGCGCGAGATCGCGTGGGAGGCGATCCCCGAGAGCAGTGTCCGGCCATCCGGTCCGAACCGGTCGCCCGTGATCCCCAGGGGATGTGCCCGGGCGAAGGCCCTCGCCAGCGCCGCTACCGCCGTGACCGGCGGGATCGACCGCTGATCGGACAGCGCCGTGGCCGCCACCTCGAGCGACCGCCCGGCCAGCGGTCCCATGACCTGCCACCAGGCCCGGGCCTCCGCCTCGGACCCCATCCCCTCGGCCAGGGTCGCGGGGGAGGGGTCGGAGGGCACCACGATCGCGTCGCGACCGGGGAGCGCGTGGCCCAACTGAACCGGCGGCGTTCTCAACTCGACGCCGTGCGCGGCCAGGTCGAACTGCCGGAAGAACGGTGCGGCTCCGGCCATCGGGTGGACAGCCGAACACGGGTCGACCAGCAGGCCCTCGCCGAGATCGCCCGGCATGCCGTCCATGGGCAGGGTGCGACACCCGCCCCCGATGGTGTCCTCGGCCTCGAGGACCACGACCCGTCGGCCGGCGCGGGCGCACAGGAGTGCGGCGGCGAGTCCGTTCGGACCCGACCCCACCACCGCGACGTCGGCGCGAACCGGGGCGGAACGGGTCATTCGAAGACTGCCAGACCGTAGGTGCGTCGCAGTTCCTCGAGCAGGACCGCCTGTGCCGCGGCCTGTTCGGCCAGGTCCATCAGGACGCGTCGGGTCCCGGGGCCGCCCACCGTCGCACCCTCACCACCGGAGGGCGCGTCCGCGACCCAGGACTCCGCGAGCAGGTCCCACATCGAGCGTTTGGCCACGACAAGGGTGCGTAGCGCCTCCAACACCCCCAGGCGGGCGAGCGGGTCGCTGAGCACCGGCCCCACGGGCAGGACGCCCAGCGCGATCCCGGAGGATCGGCGCAACAGCCCCCGACCCGGCGTCCCGATGGGGGTCAGCCGGGACAACACCTCGGAGGCGAAGGTGATCTCCTGCTCGAACTGTTCCCGCAGTGGCTCGAGGCGGGCCCGGTCGGGATCGTCGACCGCCCGGATGCAGCGGTCGAGCAGGCTGCGCCCCACTGCAGCCCCGTACAGGTGAGCCCTCAGGTAGGTGGCCACCGCGGTCGAGCCGCGAGCGGGCGCGAGGACGGGCAGCCAGGGACTGGGCAGGCCGGCCGGGAATCCGGTCGACCGGGGAGTGCGCGGCATAGGTGTTCCGTTCGTCTGGCGGAGGTCGGGTCCTGCGGTGACACGGTCGGGTGCTGCGGTGACATCAGCCACGGTAGGCCTCCGTCGCCACCCCGGCCACTGGTCGTGGGCGGGGTGCGGTGACCTAGACTGTCGGTGCCCGAATTGACACCGAGGAGATCCCACTGTGACAGCATCCGGACGTCCCGTCGTCCTCATCGCCGACAAGCTCGCCCAGTCGACCGTCGACGCACTCGGCGACGCCGTCGAGGTCCGTTGGGTCGACGGCCCGGATCGCCCCAAGCTCCTCGACGCGGTGAAGGACGCGGACGCGATCCTCGTCCGCTCGGCCACGACGGTCGACGCCGAGGTGCTCGCCGCGGCGCCCAAGCTCAAGATCATCGGCCGCGCGGGTGTGGGACTGGACAACGTCGAGATCCCCGCCGCCACCGAACGCGGCGTCATGGTGGTCAACGCGCCCACCTCCAACATCCACTCGGCCGCCGAGCACGCGGTGGCGTTGCTCATGTCCGCGTGCCGCCAGATCCCCGCCGCCGATCGCACGCTGCGCGAGCACACGTGGAAGCGGAGCTCCTTCAACGGCGTCGAACTGCTCGGCAAGACCGTCGGTGTGGTGGGCCTGGGTCGGATCGGCCAGTTGGTGGCACAGCGCCTGGCGGCGTTCGAGACCACCCTCATCGCCTACGACCCCTACCTGCCCGCCGCCCGCGCCGCGCAGCTGGGCATCGAGTTGGTCGACATCGACGAGCTGGTTTCCCGCGCCGACATCATCACCATGCACCTGCCCAAGACCAAGGAGACGGCCGGTCTCCTGGACGCCGAGCGGCTGGCCCGCGCCAAGGACGGCGTCGTGATCGTCAACGCCGCCCGCGGTGGGCTGATCGTCGAGGACGCCCTCGTCGACGCACTGAAGTCCGGCAAGGTCCGGTCCGCCGCCCTCGACGTGTTCGACACCGAGCCCTGCACCGATTCGCCGCTGTTCGAGCTGGAGAACACCGTCGTCACCCCCCACCTGGGCGCCTCCACCAGCGAGGCCCAGGACCGCGCCGGCACCGACGTCGCCCGCAGTGTGCTGCTGGCCCTGCGCGGCGAGTTCGTCCCGGACGCCGTGAACGTCTCCGGCGGCCCGGTCGGCGACGAGGTCGCCCCCTGGCTCGACCTGGTCCGCAAGGTCGGCCTGATCGCCGGCCACCTCTGCCCGGGTGTGCCGACCACGGTCAACGTCGACGTCGCCGGTGAGCTCGCCGCCGAGCAGGTCGACGTGCTCGGGCTCGCGGCCCTGCGTGGCCTGTTCTCCGCGATCACCGACGAGCCGGCCACGTTCGTCAACGTGGGTCAGATGGCCGAGCAGCGCGGCGTCACCCACTCGGTGGAGACCCGCAGCGAGTCTAAGTCCTACCGCAGCACCGTGACCGTCACCGCGGTGGCCGCGGACGGCGCGACCGGAAAGGTCACCGGAACCCTCTCGGGCCTCGAGAAGGTCCAGAAGATCGTCCGGATCAACGAGCGCGGCTTCGACCTGCGCGCGCAGGGCCAGAACCTCTTCGTGCACTACTCCGACCGACCGGGTGTGCTCGGCAAGGTCGGTTCCATCCTCGGCGGGGAGGGCATCGACATCCAGGCCGCCGCCCTGAGCCAGGACGCCACCGGTGAGGGCGCGTCGTTGATCCTGCGGGTCGACCGCGCGGTCGCCGATCCGACGGTCGACCGGATCGTCTCCGAGCTCGGGGCCACGGCCACCCAGATCAACCTGGACTGAGAGAGACGGGACCGGTGGAGAGGAACACGCAGACGATGAAGCTCGCAGTCATCCCCGGCGACGGGATCGGTGTCGAGGTGACGGCCGAGGCGATCCGGGTACTGGACGCGCTCGTCCCGGGGGTCGAGAAGACGGAGTACGACCTCGGGGCGCGACGCTATCTGCGCACCGGTGAGACGCTCACCGACGCGGATGTCGAGAGCCTGAAGAGCCACGACGCGATCCTGCTCGGCGCTATCGGGGACCCGCGCTCCGTGCCCGCCGGCGTGCTCGAACGCGGGATGCTGCTGCCCCTGCGGTTCGCGCTCGACCACCACGTCAACCTCCGCCCGTCGCGTCTGTACCCGGGCTCGGCGACCCCGCTCAAGAACCCGGGGGAGATCGACTTCGTGGTCGTCCGCGAGGGGACCGAAGGGCTCTACACCGGCAACGGTGGTGCGATCCGGGTCGGGACGCCCCAGGAGATCGGGACAGAGACCTCGGTCAACACCCGGTTCGGCGTGGAGCGGGTGGTGCGCGACGCCTTCGACCGCGCGCGGGCCCGCCGCGGCAAGCTCACACTCGTCCACAAGACCAACGTCCTGGTCAATGCGGGCGGACTCTGGCAGCGCACGGTCGACGAGGTGGCCCCGGAGTTCGCGGACGTCGAGGTGGATTACTGCCATATCGACGCGGCGACGATCTACATGGTGACGGAGCCCTCGCGCTTCGACGTCATCGTCACGGACAACCTCTTCGGCGACATCATCACCGATCTCGCCGCGGCCGTCACCGGGGGGATCGGCACCGCGGCGTCGGGGAACATCGACGCATCCGGGACCAATCCTTCCATGTTCGAACCGGTGCACGGTTCCGCCCCGGACATCGCGGGCCAGGGGAAGGCCGACCCCACCGCGGCCATCCTGTCCGTCGCTCTGATGTTGCGGCATCTCGGGAAGGCCGCAGAAGCCGACCGGGTGGAGGCCGCGGTCGAGGCGGACCTGGGGTCCCGCGGGGACGGGCCGGTGTCGACGTCCGAGGTCGGGAACCGGATCGTGGCGGCGCTCGGAGGCTAGGACCCGCCACCCACCCTCGCGGCCCGCGGGTGTGAATCGCAGGAAGCGCGTCACACCGCGGGCCGTCGACGTCCACAGTGGACCCATGGACGTCGAACTCGTCGAGGTGAGAGATTTCCTCGCCCGGTGCGCCCCTTTCGACCAGCTGACCGTCGATCAGCTCGACCGGATCCCCGCGCAGCTCTCGCAGCGGTACCACCGCCGGGGGACGGTGATCCTCGACGCGGGTGCCCGGAACGACACCCTGCACCTCATCCGCTCGGGCGCCGTGGAGGTGTGTGATCCGGACGGGGCGCTGCTCGACGCGCGAGGAGAGGGGGACTGCTTCGGCTACTCGTCCCTGGCGAGTGGCGGGCCGTCGCGCTACCGGATGGTGGCGGTCGCCGACACCCTGCTGCTCGAGATGCCCCGCGACGTCCTGGACTCGCTACTCACCGACCACCCGCAGCTGGGCCTGTTCTTCGGCGAACGCAGCGAGCGGATCCGTCAGGACCTCGCCTCGGCCCGACTCGAGGCCGCGGGAGGGGACGCGCTCGGTACGCCGGTCGGGGAGTTGCTCGCCCGCGACGCGGTGACAACCGGACCCGACACCGCCATCCGTGACGCCGCATGGTTGATGACCGAGCGCCGCGTATCCGCGCTGCTCGTCGTTGAAGCGGGTCGCGTGGTGGGCATCTTCACCGACCGGGACCTGCGCTCGAAGGTCGTCGCGGTCGGCGGCGACACCGGGGGCCCGGTGTCGGCCATCATGACCCCGGACCCCGTCACGGTCGACGCCGGGACCCGCGCGTTCGACGCCACGCTCCTCCAGATCGACCGCGGGGTCCATCACCTGCCGGTCTGCGAGGACGGCGCGCCGGTGGGGATGGTGACCAGCGGGGACCTGCTCCGCCTGGCGCAGACCGACCCCGTCTACCTCGCGGCCCGCATCGCCCGCGCACCCGACGCAGAGGGGGTCGCGCACCTGGCCGCGAGGCTGCCCGCGCTGGTCGGGGAGTTCGTCCGCCGCGGCACCGCCCCCCAGGACATCGGGCGGGTCGTCACGGCCACCGCGGACGCGGCGACCCGTCGACTGATCTCCCTGGCCGAGGGCGAGCTGGGACCACCGCCGGTGGCGTACTGCTGGGTCGGGCTCGGTTCCCAGGCACGAGGGGAACTGGGCGTGGCGAGCGACCAGGACAACGCGCTCATCCTGGCCGATGCGGCGGAGACGACACCCGACGCGGACCGGTACTTCGCCGAGCTGGCCGGGCAGGTGTGTGCAGGTCTCGACCGGTCGGGGTTCCCGCTGTGTCCGGGCGACGTCATGGCCTCCACCCCGGCGTGGCGTCGCACGTGCGCGTCCTGGGAACGCCAGGTGGGGGACTGGGTCCGGGCACCGGGAGCGGACGCCGTCCTGAACACCCAGGTCTTCCTGGACATCCGCCCCGTCCACGGGGACACCTCGCTGTTCATGAGGGTCCGGGACGAGATGCTCGCGCGCGCCGAGGGCAGCCTGCGGTTCCAGGCCCACCTCGCCCGGATCGCCTGCGAGTGGCGTCCGCCGCTGGGGTTCTTCCGCGGGCTGGTGGTGGAACGGCGGGGCGAGTACCGCAACACCCTCGACCTCAAGGCCGGGGGGATCGCGCCGGTGGTGCAGATCGCCCGCGTGTACGCCCTCTCCGCAGGGCTCGACGAGGTCTCCACGCTCGGTCGCCTCGACGCCGCGGCCGGGGCGGGTGTGATCGCGCGCGCGGATGCGGAGGACCTGTCCGAGGCCTTCCGGTTCCTGCGCGGCCTGACCTACAGCCATCACGCACGCCAGATCGCGGACGACGACCCGCAGGACAACCACCTCGACCCGGGAACGCTGAGCTCCGCCGACCGCCACCGTCTCCGCGCCGCGTTCCGGATCATCGCCGGGGTGCAGGGCTCGCTCGGCTTGAAATACCGGGTCGGGCAGATGTGATGCGCGACTTGTTCACCCGGTCGGGGCGTCGGCGGCGCACTGCACGGCGGCTTCCCGACGGCCCGCTGCGTCGCTACCTCGAGACCCCGCCGCCGGCGTCGTCGACCCCGTTGGCCGATCTGCGGCTGCTGGCGGTGGACGTGGAGACCACGGGGCTCGACCCCCGGCGCCACCGCGTCCTGTCCGTGGGGCTGGTGCCCGTGGACGGCGACCGGATCGACCTCGGCGGTGCGCGGTCCATGATCCTCCGAGACGACCACGCCGACGAGGCCGAGGGGGTGGGGCAGAGCGCCACGCTGCACGGCATCACCGACGACACGGTGGCCACCGGAGTCGGGGTCGGCGCGGTCCTGGACCAGGTCTTCGCCGCGTTGACCGGGCGGGTGCTCGTCGCCCACTACAGTCGTATAGAGACAGAGTTCCTCGGCTCGCTGTGCTCCACCGCCCACGACGTGCGGCCACCGTTCGTGCCGGTCGACACCCTCGAGCTGCACCGCCGCGTGCTCGGTGGGGGGGTCGACATGGGTTTCGCCCCGGAAGCCTCCCCGGACGAACTGCGGTTGTGGCGTGCGCGGCGGCGGTACGGACTCCCGCGCTACCGGGCGCACGACGCACTGATCGACGCGCTCGCCTGCGCGGAGCTGTACCTGGCGCAGACGGCCGAGCTGCGCGACCGCGGGGTCACGACGCTCCGGGATCTGGGAACGGCATAGGATCGCGGGTATGCGTCTCGCCCGTATCGCCCACCCGCAGGGATTCGCCTTCGTCGAGGTTCGAGGGGACGTCACCGACCCCGCCACCCTCACCTGCGCGGAGATCTCGGAACACCCCTTCGGCACCCCGGAGTTCACCGGTCGCGAATGGCCGCTGGCCGACGTGCGCCTGCTCGCTCCGATCCTCGCCTCAAAGGTGGTGTGTGTGGGCAAGAACTATGCCGAGCACGCGCAGGAGATGGGCTCCGAGGCGCCCGCCGAGCCGCTGATCTTCCTCAAGCCCAACACCTCCGTCGTCGGCCCCGAGGCCGCGATCGCCTACCCTCCCAGCTCCGAGCGGGTGGACCACGAGGGCGAACTCGCCGTGGTGATCGGGCAGCCCTGTCGCGACGTCGCGGCCGCCCGGGCCCACGAGGTCATCCTCGGCTACACCTGCGCCAACGACGTGACGGCCCGTGACCAGCAGCTCGCGGACGGTCAGTGGACGCGGGGGAAGGGGTACGACACCTTCTGCCCGCTGGGCCCGTGGATCGTCACCGACCTCGACCCGAACGGCCTCGACGTCCGCACCACCGTGCACCACCCGGACGGCTCCTCGGAGGTACGCCAGGACGGCAACACCTCCCAGTTCATGCACACCGTGGGGGAGATCATCGAGTACGTCAGCAGGGTCATGACGTTGCTTCCGGGCGACGTCGTGTTGACGGGCACGCCCGCCGGGGTGGGGCCGATGCTGCCCGGTGACCAGGTCACCGTGGAGATCGAGGGCATCGGGTCGCTGAGCAACCCCGTCGTCGACAGGTAGGTCGGGTCACACGGCGCCCAGGGCGGTGAGGACCGTCCGGAGCTTGGCGGCGGTCTCGGCGACCTCGTCGTCCGGGTCGGAGTCGGCGACGAGGCCCCCGCCCGCCCAGGCGAGCGCCCCGGTGCGATCCGCGTCGATCTCGGCGCAGCGGATGGTGACCATCCAGTCCCCGTCGCCGCCCGCGTCCGCCCAGCCGACCGCCCCCGAGTAGAAGCCGCGCTCGCCCTCGAGTCCCGCGATCACGCGCCTGGCCTCGTCGGTGGGGGTCCCGCACACCGCGGGCGTCGGATGCACGGCCAACGCGAGGTCGAGCGCCGTGGTCCGGGGGTCGGCGATCCGTCCGCGGATCCGGGTCCCCAGATGCCACATCTCACGGGTCGAGGTGAGCGAGGGGCGCTCCGGGATCTGCAAGTCCCGGCAGAAGGGCGCCAGGGCCGACGCGAGGGAATCCACGACGAACGCGTGTTCCGCGGCGTCCTTGCCCGAGGCCCGCAGTGCGCGCCCCGCGGCCTGGTCCTCGGATGTGTCGCGGGAACGGGGAGCCGAACCGGCGAGGGGGTGGCATTCCACCACGTCCCCCCGGCGGCGCACCAGGAGTTCCGGGCTCGACCCCACCAGTATTCTGCCGGTGTGTCGCCCACCGGCGGGGGTCAGGTCGACCAGGAACCCGTCGGCGGACGGGCTCGAATCGATGAGCGCCGCGCACACCGCGTGGGGGTCTATCGGGTCCTGCGCGAGCAACCGGACCGCGCGGGCGAGCACCACCTTGGACAGTCCACCGGCGCGGATCCCGGCGATCGCGGTCGCCACGCGGTGCCGGTGGACCTCCGTGGAGGGGATCTCCTCGGCGACGCGGGCACGTGTGCGGATCGAGCGGAAGTAGGCGGGGGGTTCGAGGGGGCCGTCGGTCCGGACCACGATGTCGGGCTCCACCAACGCCGCCCGCGCATCGGGTTCGAACCCCAGGGCGCCCACCACCAGGCCGCAGTCCCCGGACCTCAGCGCCAGCGCGGCGTCCGCCGGATCGGGGAAGGAGCGGAGGGACCCCTGGGTGCGCAGTGAGCCCGTGGGGCGGGACAGGAGGAAGTCCGGAGCGGTGACAGGCCTGGCGGCGTCGGGGTGGAGCCCTGACGCCACGGTTCGCCTCCTCGACTCCGACCGGGTGTGGATCGCGCGTGAAGGGCGCACCACGGGTACCCGGCCGATCCTAGGCCGGTCCTGCGCGGGGGTGCGAGCCGGGACCGTCTCTAGGATGGTGGGCATGACAGCACAAGACGTCCGTGTCCGCTTTTGCCCCTCGCCCACCGGGACACCCCACGTGGGACTGGTCAGGACGGCGCTGTTCAACTGGGCCCACGCGCGGCACACGGGCGGGACCTTCGTCTTCCGTATCGAGGACACCGACGCCGCACGCGACTCGGAGGAGTCGTACCAGGCGTTGCTCGACGCGCTCCGGTGGCTGGGACTGGACTGGGACGAGGGGCCGGAGGTGGGCGGACCGTACGCCCCCTACCGCCAGTCCGAGCGACGCGACCAGCACCTCGACGTGGTGCGCAGGCTCGTCGACGCCGGCGAGGCCTACGAGTCCTTCTCGACGGCCGAGGAGGTCGAGGCCCGCCACCGCGCGGCCGGGCGTGATCCCAAACTCGGGTACGACGGGTACGACCGCGACCTGACGGAGGAGCAGAAGCAGGCCTACCGGGATGAGGGGCGTGGCGCGGTGATCCGGCTCCGGATGCCGGACGAGGACCTGGGGTGGGACGATCTCGTCCGCGGCGAGACCGTCTTCAAGGCCGGCACCGTTCCGGACTTCGCGCTCACGCGGGGCAACGGGGTCCCCCTCTACACCCTGGTGAACCCGGTGGACGACGCACTCATGCAGATCACCCATGTGCTCCGGGGCGAGGACCTGCTCAGTTCCACTCCCCGGCAGATCGCGCTCTACCGCGCACTGACGCGGATCGGGGTGGCCGAGCGTGTCCCCGAGTTCGGGCACCTGCCGTTCGTCATGGGCGAGGGGAACAAGAAGCTGTCCAAGCGGGACCCGGAGTCGGATCTGTTCCTGCACCGTGATCGAGGGATGTTGCCCGAGGGACTGCTCAACTACCTGGCGCTGTTGGGGTGGGGGTTGTCGGACGACCGCGATGTGTTCTCCCTGCAGGAGATGGTGGAGGCCTTCGACGTACGTCAGGTCAACGCCAACCCCGCCCGCTTCGACCAGAAGAAGGCGGACGCGATCAACGCCGAGCACATCCGGCGGCTCCCCCCTGAGGTGTTCGCGCGACGGCTGCGGGACTACCTCGAGGCGCACCCGTCCGAGGACGGCCTGACGCTGCCGGCCGGGCTGGACGGCGAGCGGTGGGCGGTCGTGGCCGATCTGCTGCAGACCCGCATCGTCGTCCTGTCCGACGCGTGGAACCTGATCCGCTTCCTCGTGGTGGACGAGGCGCAGTTCGTCGTCGATCCCGGATCCGCCGCCAAGAACCTCAAGGCCGACTCCCGCGAGGTCGTGGACGCGGCCGTGGGCGCGTTGGACGCGATACCGGAGTGGACCACCCCGGCGATCGAGGCGGCGCTCTCCGGTGCGCTGGTGGACGGCCTCGGGATCAAGCCACGCAGGGCCTATGGTCCGATCCGGGTCGCGGTGACCGGATCGCACATCTCGCCGCCCCTGTTCGAATCGCTGGAACTGCTGGGTCGTGAGCTGACCCTGGCCCGGCTGCGGGCCGCGCCGATCGCAGACTGACCAGGCGATTTGCTATTCACCCTCGGTGCTTTGATAGTCTCTTCGAGGTCGCCCCGCACGGGCGGACAAGTGAATACAGTGGCCTATGGTGTAATTGGCAACACAGCGGTTTCTGGTACCGTCGTTCTAGGTTCGAGTCCTGGTAGGCCAGCTGAGCGCGCACAGCGCTCACTGCAGCGGTTCCTTCAGCGGAACCGCGTCCTGAGCCCCCGTCGTCTAGCGGCCTAGGACGCCGCCCTCTCACGGCGGTAGCGTGGGTTCGAATCCCATCGGGGGTACACACGAGAACACCCGGAGCGCTCATGCTCCGGGTGTTCTTCTCGTCATGGCCTTTCCCGTGTCGCCCGCGGTGGCCGCCGCTCATGCGGCCCCGACGACCCGTCCCCGTCCCCGCAGCCGGATGAGGTGCCGCGCGTGCTCGTCGAGGGCGTGGTCCTCCGCGCTCCTCGGGGTCCAGTGCGGTACCGGGGTGGGGGTGAGATCCGGTCCCAGCGCTGCGCACACCGCCAGGCAATGGGTCGTCAGGACCCGATCCGGCGACGTGGGCTCACCGGACCGGACGTGGACGGAGACGTGCATGGTCTCATGGCCGGTGTGCAGGAGTCGGGCCTCGACCTCCACGACGTGGCCGATGCTCACCGGGTGGTAGAACCGCACGCCGCCGGCGTACACGGACGTACACGGGGTGCCCGACCAGTGGGTCGCGCAGAGGTTCGCGGCGTCGTCGATCCACGACATGATCCGCCCACCGTGGACGTTGCCACCCCAGTTCACGTCAGCGGGTGCCGCGAGGAACCGCAGGGTCGACCGGGGTGCGGTCCCCTCGGTGGTGTAGCGCTGCTGTGCCATGGCGTCCTCGATGTCCCTGCGCAGCGCGATACGCATCACCGCTTCATCGGACTCGTGCACCTCCAACCGGGAGGCGGGTCGCCACGACGGCACTGGGGTGGGTCTGCCCTCGCGCACGGCGATGAAGACCACCAGACACTCGGCGCAGTGGCGGTACTCGAGCGCGACGGGATCGCAGGCCCGGACATCACACTGGATGTGCATCGAACTCGACCCGGTATGGACGAGGCGCGCTGACACCTCGACGAGTTGCCCGGCCTCGATCGGCCGCGAGAAGCGGACGTTGCCCACGTACGCGGTGACGGCATACCCACCCGACCACACCGCCGCCTGGGCGTACGCGGCCTTGTCGATCCACTCGAGGATGCGGCCTGTGTGAACCTGGTTCCCGGTGCCCACGTCGGTCGGAGCGGCGAGGAATCTCAGGACGGTCTCTCGGGGAGTCTGCACGCCGGGAAAACTATCGGCGTCGCGTAACGGTGCGGTTGCGGCGGATGTGGATCTCGTGTCGGTGTGCTCACCCCGGGATGGCGACGCGGTGAGGGCGGAGCGGGCCCGCTCAGGCCCGCTCAGGCCCGCTCAGTCAACGGTCTCCTTGAGCGGGTCCTCGCGGATGAACAGCAGCAGTCCGGTGGCGACCACCAGCAGGGGCACCACGACGAGGAAGATCGGCACCAGGGCGTCGTTGTAGGAACCCACGATCGCGTCGTGGAGGGGTCCGGGCAGTCCGGCGAGGATCTCGGGACTCATCGAGTTGGCCGCTCCGGAGCCGTTCGAGAACGACGTGGCCATCTCAGCCCCCTCCGGTCCCATCGCCGCCGCTGCGGCCGGGATGCGGTCGCCCATGAGATCGGACAGACGACTGACGAAGAGCGACCCCACGATGGCCGATCCCAGGGTCCCGCCGATCTGGCGGAAGAAGTTGTTGGACGCCGTGGCGGTCCCGACCATCGACACGGGAAACGAGTTCTGGACGATCAGCACGAGCAGCTGCATGCACAGGCCGAGACCGAAGCCGAAGACGAAGAGGACCACGCCGAGGTGGAGCAGGGTGTCCGTCTCCTCGAGAGTGCTGATGAGAAACAGTCCCACGGCCATAATGATGCTGCCCACGACCGGGTACCACTTGTACCGGCCGGTACGGCTCACGATGTTGCCCACGATGATGGAGGTCCCCATCATCCCCGCCATCATCGGGGTCATCATGAGGCCGGCGTGGGTGGGTCCGAGCCCGTGGACCATCTGGATGTAGGTGGGCAGGTAGGTGATGGTGCCGAACATGGCGATGCCGATGATGAGCCCCGCTGCCGTCGAGAGTGCGAAGTTGCGCTCGGCGAACAGGGTCATCGGGATCAGGGGATGCGGTGACCGCAGTTCGACCCGCACGAACGCCGCCGCGCAGACCAGGAAGAGGGCGGCGAGGCCGAGGATGACCGGGTCGGTCCAGGAGTAGCGGTTGCCGGCCCACGAGCAGACGAGGATGAGCGCCGTGGTGCCCGTGACCATGAGCACGGTGCCCGGCCAGTCGGTGCTCCGGCCGGTGCCGCGGGCGGGCAGTCTCAGGTAGAGAACCGCGACGGCGAGGGTGAGCAGGCAGATCGGCAGGTTGAACCACAGTGCCCAGCGCCAGCCCGGGCCCTCGGTGAAGAACCCGCCCAGGAGCGGACCGAGGATCGACGAGAGCCCGAACACCGCCCCCATCACTCCCATGTACCGACCCCTCTGACGGGCGGGGACGACGTCGGCGACGATGGCCTGGGACAGCACCATCAGGCCTCCGCCCCCCAGGCCCTGGATGGCCCGGGAGACGATGAGGACGTCGATGCTCCACGAGAGGGCTCCGAGTACGGAACCACCGAGGAACAGCAGGATGGCGGCGACGAAGAGCGGTTTGCGTCCGATCTGGTCTCCGAGCTTGCCGTACACGGGCAGCCCGATGGTCATGGTCAGGAGATAGACGGTGATGACCCAGCTCATCTTGTCGACCCCGCCGAGGTCCGCGACGATCGTGGGGAGCGCGGTGGCGAAGATCATCTGCCCCAGGGACACGATGAGCATCCCGAGCAGGAGCGAGGTGAACACCAGCGGCACGTTGTGGGACGGCGCGCGCTCGGCGGTCTCGTGACCGTCCGCCGCGAGGGTGCTGGTGTCACTCATGACGTGGATCCCGTCTTCTCGGAAGAGGTCGCCCGTACCGACGCCGTGTCGGTGCCCGCCCTGTCGTTGGGTGAGCTGACGAGGAGTGCGAGCTGTCGCAGGGCGAGGGCGCACTCGGAGTCGAGGTCGTCGAAGGTCGCGGCCTCCCGTGCCAGCCAGCTCGACAGGCCCAGGTTTGCCGATGCGGCCACGAGGGCGACGCAGGCGCGTGCCTCGGCCTCCGCCGCGACCCCCTCGAGTCGGCGGAGATGCGGCTGGCGTTCGAAGAGCTCGGTCACCAGGTCCACCAGGCGGAGCTGGAAGCGCGAGGACGCGGTCACGCGGGCCACCCCGAGGTCGGGCTCGGCCCGGAAGATCGCGCCCCGACGGTGGGCGAGTCGCGCGGTCTGGGCGTCGTTCCCGATGCGCGCGGCGGCGAATGCCGCGAGGAACAGCCGGAGGAGCGCCCCGGGCACGTCCGGGTCGGCGGCGTCGAGGAACTCACGGCGGGGTGTCGGGGGGACGTCCCGGGGCGGGGAACCGATGACGGCGGCTTCCTTCGAGGGGACATAGTTGAAGAAGGTGCGCTTGGAGACGTGGGCCGCCGCGCAGATCTGATCCACCGTCACGCAGTCGTACCCGTGCTCCAGGACGAGGGAGGTCGCGGCGTCTTCGATGGCCAACAGCGTGGCTCGACGCTTTCGCTCGCGCAGGGAGTCCTGGTCCGGGGGGGAGGTCACCGAAGCAGTCTATATGGAAAGTGCACCGAGTGCATATTTGCACCTGGTGCACGGGTGTCGGTGTCGTGATTTTGTGGTGGACCGGTGGTGTCGCTAGAGTTGACGTGTACCAGGCCCCCGTCGTCTAGCGGCCTAGGACGCCGCCCTCTCACGGCGGTAGCGTGGGTTCGAATCCCATCGGGGGTACATGAGCGACAGGTCCCGGTTCCTCGCGAGAGCGAGGAGCCGGGACGTCGCGTTTGTCGGGGCGTGAGACGATCTCCCCGTGAACTCTCGTCGCGACGTCCTCCGGGTGGCCCTCGGCGCCGGGCTCGGGCTCGCGTGCCTGACCGCCTGCGGGCCGGACGGCGGGACGACGAGCCCGGCCACCACATCGAGGGACCCGTTGGCCCCACCGAGTCCCGTCCGCACTCCGACCGACGACCCGCCCGTCCGGCGTGTCGTCGCCCTCTCGTCCGCGGACCTGGACGCCCTGGTGGCGCTGGGGATGGAGCCGGAGGCGGCCTGGGCCGTGGACGGCACGGGCCCCCGGCCCTGGCGGGACCGTCCCTCCCCGCCCGCGCCGGACTGGGGCGGGCCGGGGTTGCCGAGTCTGCGTTCCCTCCTGCCGTTCGGGGCCGACGCCTTCGCTCTCGCCGCGGCCGACGTCTCCGAGGCGCAGCTGAGAGGGTACGAACAGCTCGCCACGGTCATCGCCGACCCCGACGGGCGTCCGGGCTGGCGGCGGCACCTCGAGTTGGTGGCCGAGGCCGTCCACCGCGACCCGAACCGGGCCGCCGCGTCCGCCGAGGAGGCACTGGACGGGTGGGCGGAAGGCCAGCGGCGGCTCGGAGTGGAGGCGCTCGCCGTCGTCGTCGGGACCGGCGCGCGCCCCGACACCCCGGTCGCCACCCTCGACGGACGGTCGCCGCTCGCAGACGAGATACGCGAGCTGGGATTCGACATCGTGTCCCACCGGGAGCCCGTCCCGTATCGACAGCTCAGGCGACCGGGCGTCCAGGTGGTCAGGGTGGATCCGCGCGACGACGACCTCGTGGCGGCGGTCCGGCAACCGAGCGTGAGCAGCCTCCCGTGGGCGCTCGGCCGTCTGGTCGAGGGCCGGCGGCCGGCCTAGGTGGTCGGGGCGACCTGGGCGCACGGGCCTACAACCGCTTGTGGATCGCCTCCGCGGCGGCCAGGAGGTCGGCCGCCCAGCGCACCCCGGGGCGTCGACCGATGCGGTCCACCGGGCCCGAGACGGAGATCGCGGCCACGACGCTGCCCGCCGAGTCCCTGATCGGAGCCGAGATGGAGGCGACACCGGCCTCTCGCTCGGCGATGGACTGAGCCCACCCGCGTCGCCGTACCTCGGCCAGCTGCCGCTCGGTGTAGGTGGCGTCCGCCAGGAGGGCGCGCTGGGTGGTGGGGTCGGCCCACGCGGCCAGGACCTTCGCTCCCGACCCCCTGCTCATGGGCAGGATGGCCCCCACGGGGACGGTGTCCCGCAGGCCGGTGGGGGGCTCGGCCGAGGCCACGCAGATCCTCCGGTCGCCGTCGCGGCGGTACACCTGGACGCTCTCCTCCGTCGCCTCGCGCAGGCGCGGGAGAACGCTGGACGCCGCTTCCGCCAGGGAGTCGGCGGCGTGGGAGGCGAGTTTCGCCAGCCCGGGGCCGAGGCTCCACACCCCGGCGTCGTTCCGGGACAGGAGCTGGTGGATCTCGAGGCCCACCGCGAGCCGATGGGCGGTGGCCCGGGGGAGTCCGGTGCGCTCGCAGAGGTCGGCGAGGACACACGGTTGCTCGGCCACCGCGTGGAGCACCGTCATGGCTTTGTCGAGGACTCCGATCCCGCTATACTGTCTCACAGTTCGACTATAGCGTCCTACATGGTGAGAATCCATCGGTTCGTCACCCGGGGCGGGTACTGGAGGCGTGATGAGTGTGACACCGTCCGGAGGCGCCCGGGGCCGAACCCTGGCGGAGAAGGTGTGGGACGACCACGTGGTGGTCAGGGGCGAGGGGGAGGGCGAAGCCCGGCAACCGGACCTCATCTACATCGATCTCCACCTCATCCACGAGGTCACCAGCCCTCAGGCCTTCGACGGGTTGCGACTGGCGGGCCGCGGTCTGCGTCGCCCGGACCTCACCCTCGCGACAGAGGACCACAACGTCCCGACCGACCTCGTCGGCGGCGCCGTCGACCTCATCGCCGACCGCGTCTCGCGCACCCAGATCGAGACGCTGCGCACCAACTGCGAGGAGTTCGGCGTCCGGGCGTACCCGATGGGTGATCCGGGGCAGGGCATCGTCCACATCATCGGGCCCCAGCTCGGACTGACCCAGCCCGGCATGACGGTCGTGTGCGGCGACTCCCACACCTCCACGCACGGTGCCTTCGGCTCCATCGCGATGGGTATCGGGACGTCCGAGGTCGAGCACGTCATGGCCACCCAGACGCTCTCGCTTCGGCCGTTCCGGACCATGGCCGTCACCGTCACCGGCGAACTGCAGCCGGGGGTCTCGGCCAAGGATCTCATCCTCGCGGTGATCGCCCAGATCGGGACCGGTGGGGGGCAGGGGCACATCATCGAGTACCGCGGGGAGGCCATCGAGAAGCTGTCGATGGAGGCGCGGATGACCATCTGCAACATGAGCATCGAGGCCGGCGCCCGGGCCGGGATGATCGCCCCGGACCAGACGACCTACGACTACCTCCAAGGGCGCCCCCACGCCCCGGCGGGCGACGAGTGGGACGCCGCGGTCGACTACTGGAACGGTCTGAAGACCGACGACGACGCGGTGTTCGACACCGAGGTGGTGATCGACGGCTCGGCCCTCACCCCGTTCGTCACCTGGGGGACCAACCCCGGTCAAGGGGCGCCCCTCGGGTCCGCCGTCCCGCATCCGGAGTCCTTCGGGGACGAGAGCGACCGGGTCGCCGCCGAGGGTGCGCTCGAGTACATGGATCTGGAGGCCGGGACACCCCTGCGTGAGATCGCAGTGGACGTGGTCTTCGTGGGGTCGTGCACCAACGGACGCATCGAGGACCTCAGGACGGTGGCGGAGATCATCGACGGCCGCGAGGTCGCCGACGGCGTACGGATGCTGGTCGTCCCGGGATCGATGCAGGTGCGTCAGTTGGCGGAGCAGGAGGGCCTGGACGAGGTGTTCACCGCGTTCGGCGCCGAATGGCGTCAACCGGGCTGCTCGATGTGTCTCGGGATGAACCCGGACTCGCTGGAGCCGGGTCAGCGCTGCGCCTCGACCTCCAACCGCAACTTCGAGGGTCGTCAGGGCAAGGGCGGCCGGACCCATCTCGTCAGCCCGGCGGTCGCCGCGGCCACCGCCGTCGTCGGGCGGCTGGCCTCGCCCGCAGATCTCGAGCCCGCGAAGGGGGCATGATCCACATGGAGCCGATCACCACCCACACCGGCATCGGGGCCCCGCTGCACCGGTCCAATGTGGACACCGACCAGATCATCCCGGCCGAGTACCTCAAGCGCGTCACACGCACCGGGTTCGAGGACGGGCTCTTCTCGTCCTGGCGAGGAGGCGAACCCGACTTCGTCCTCAACCGCGCTCCGTACGACCGGGCGTCCGTGCTCGTCGCGGGCCCGGACTTCGGCACCGGCTCGTCCCGCGAGCACGCGGTGTGGGCCCTGAAGGACTTCGGTTTCCGCGTGGTCATCTCCTCGCGGTTCGCCGACATCTTCCGGGGCAACTCGGGCAAGTCCGGTCTGGTGGCCGCACAGGTCGAACAGCAGAACGTCGATCTCTTGTGGAAGATAATGGACGAGCGTCCGGGGATCGAGCTGACCGTGGACCTCGGGTCCAGGACCGTGACCGCGGGCGACCTGACCGTCCCGTTCGAGATCGACGACTACACCCGGTGGCGTCTCATGGAGGGGCTGGACGACATCGGTCTCACGCTCCGGAAAGCGGAGGCGATCGCCGCGTTCGAGGAGCGTCGACCGTCGTTCAAGCCGGTCACCACCGTGCCCGACCGGGGGTGACCGGCGGATCGCGTCGGCCCGTCCGGAACGGCCCCCGAGCCAGCAACGTGTGAGTATGCTTATCTTTATGTGGCGCGGTGCTCTGCCGCGTCGGCGTACTCACCTCTAGGGGGACACCCGTGAACAAGGCCGATCTGATCGCCGAGCTGGCGGAACGTATGGACGGAGACCACCAGCTCGCCACAGAGGCGTTGGAGAACACTCTCGACATCATCGTGCGGGCGGTAGCGGCGGGTGAGTCGATCACCATCATGGGATTCGGCATCTTCGAGAAGCGCGCGCGTGCGGCCAGGGTCGCGCGCAATCCGCACACCGGTGAATCCATTCCGGTGCCGCCCACCTACTCACCGGCGTTCCGGCCCGGTCAGTACTTCAAGTCCGTCGTCCAGGGCTCCGAGACGCTCCCCGAGGGCCGCCTCGCGGCGAAGCGCACCAGCTCGCACCAGTCCTTCGGCGGAGTCGGCAAGAACGGCGTGAACCGCCGCGACAAGGTCGGCTGAGCAGCCGCCTCACCTCGCGGGGAGCGGGCTCGGATAGTAGTCGGCGAACGTTAGCCGCCCGTCCGCGAACCCCAGCCCCCACGTCCCGGACTTCTTGGTGGAGGTGTCCGCCACGTCGAGCCCGGCCTGCCGGGACAGGTCCCCGATCAGCCCGGGGATGGCCGTCCCCTGTGAGCTCACCGCCGCGACCCCGTCGCCGTCGGCGATCTCGATCACTCTGGTGCGGGCGGCGACGGGGTCGTCGAGGTAGGCCTCGTCGCTCAGAGCCGGCTCGAGGCGGACCTCGACCCCCAGCTCATCGGCGAGGGGGCCCACCGTCTGCTCGCACCGCACCCGGGGAGCACTGTGTAGCCTCCGGACACCGAACGCCCTGAGCATCGGTGCCAGGAGCTCGGCCTGGGTTCGTCCGGTCTTGTCGAGCGGACGCGCGGAATCGTCCCCACTCCACTCGGAGCGGCTCCCCGCCTTGGCGTGTCGGACCAGCAGGAGCACCGAGTCCACCGGCCGGGCCGCGGCGAAGCGGCCGAGGATCTTCCGGTCCAGGCCGTACGAGACCACATCCTTGGCCTCGTCCACCGGAAGCCACCGGATCTCGTCGACCTCGGAGTTCGGCTCGAAGTCACCCCCGGTCGCGCGAGCGGACCAGTAGGTGACCTCTTTCCTGGTGTTCTCCTTGAGGGGGTATGCGGTGGTCCCGATCCTCGATTCGAGGACGGCGGTGTGGCCCGTCTCCTCCTCGATCTCCCGCACCGCGGTGACCGGAAGTGACTCGCCGGGATCGACCTTGCCCTTGGGCAGCGACCAGTCGTCGTACCGGGGACGGTGGACCACGGCACAGCGGGCCTCCCCGCCGTTCATGCGGTAGAGGACGGCTCCCGCAGCGGGGACCACCCTGACGCGGTTGCCTCCGTTCGACTTCCTGCTCATCGGTCCCGGAACCCCGCGTGGACGGAGGCCATGCGCTCCTGGTGGTCGACCGAGTCGGACCGGTCCCCGGGGGCGGGCATCCGCGCCCACGAGGCGTCTGGACGCAGGTGGAAGCTGCGGGTGGCCGGATCCAGAGCGGAGTCGAAGATGCGGTGGATCTGACCCTTGAGCCGGGGGTCGGTGACGGTGGTCATCACCTCGACCCGGCGGTCGAGGTTCCGGTGCATCATGTCGGCGCTGCCGATGAGCACCTCGTCCGCCCCGCGGAAGTTGAGGATCCGCGAGTGCTCGAGGAAGCGTCCGAGGATCGAGCGGACGTGGATGTTCTCGCTGAGCCCGGGGACACCGGCGCGCAGGGCACAGATCCCGCGGACCACGATGTCGACCTGCACGCCCGCCTGCGAGGCCCGGTAGAGGGCGTCGATGATCTGCTCGTCGACCAGCGCGTTGGCCTTGAGCCGGATCCCCGCCTCGCGACCCTCGGCCGCGAAGCCGATCTCGCGGTCGATCCGCTCGATGATCCCCGAGCGGATCCCCTCGGGGGCCACGAGCAGTCGTCGGTACTTGGAGACGTTGGAGAACCCGGTGAGGTGGTTGAACAGGTCCGTCAGATCGGACACGACCTCCTCGTCCGCGGTGAACAACCCCACGTCCTCGTACAGGCGGGCCGTCTTGGGGTTGTAGTTCCCGGTGCCGATGTGGGCGTAACGCTGTAGCCGGTCGCCCTCCTTCCGGACCACCAGGCAGGTCTTGCAGTGTGTCTTGAGTCCCAGCAGGCCGTACACCACGTGGACACCGGCCTGTTCGAGCTCTCGCGCCCAGCGGATGTTGTTCTGCTCGTCGAAGCGGGCCTTGATCTCCACCAGTGCGACGACCTGCTTGCCAGCCGCCGCGGCGTCGACGAGAGCGTTGACGATGGGGGAGTCGCCGGAGGTCCGGTACAGGGTCTGTTTGATCGCCAGCACGTTCTCGTCCGCAGCAGCCTGTTCGATGAACCGCTGGACGGTGGTCGCGAACGAGTCATACGGGTGCTCGACGAGGACGTCGCCCTCCTGGAGGGACGCGAAGATGTTCCGGGCGGTCTCACGCTCACCGAATGCCGGGGGGGTGGCGGGGACCATCGCCGGATCCTTGAGGTCGGGCATGTCCAGGCCGTGGATCTGCCACAGCCCCGTCAGATCGAGCAGTCCCGAGAACCGGATCACGTCCTCGGAGTCCACGTCGAGTTCGTGCTGGAGGATCCGGAGCATCCGCGGCGTCATGTCCTCGGCGATCTCCAGCCGCACGGCGGAGCCGAAGCGGCGGCGGGCGAGCTCGCGCTCGAGCGCCTGCAGCAGGTCCTCGTCACGGTCCTCCTCGACCTCCATGTCCGCGTTGCGGGTCACGCGGAAGACGTGGTGCTCGACCACCTCCATGCCCTGGAACAGGTCGCCGAGGTGGGCCGCGATGATCTCCTCGGCGGGCACGAACGAGTACTCGTCCTCGACACCCCGGTCGACCCTGACGAACCGGGGCACGTTGTGGGGGATCTTGACCCGGGCGAAGTGCTCCTGCCCCGAACCGATGTCGCGGATGATCACCGCGAGGTTGAGGCTGAGTCCGGAGATGTAGGGGAAGGGGTGCGCCGGGTCGACGGCGAGCGGCGTGAGGACGGGGAAGATCGAGTTCCTGAACAGCTCCGCCAGGGAGAACCGCTCGTCGGCGGTGAGCTCGCCCCAGGGCAGGATCCGGATCCCGTGCTCCTCGAGCTCCGGCCTGATCTCGTCGTGGAACAACCGGGTCTGCTCGTCGCAGAGTTCTCGTGTGCGGACACTGATGCGGCCGAGCTGCTCGGCAGGCGTCTGACCGTCGGCGGACCTGACCGACAGACCCGTCTTGTCGCGGCGCTTAAGGCCGGCCACCCGCACCATGTAGAACTCGTCGAGATTCGATGCGAAGATCGCGAGGAACTTGGCCCTCTCGAGTAGCGGCAGGTCGTTCTCGCCCGCCAGGGCCAACACCCGGGCATTGAAGTCGAGCCAGCTGAGTTCTCGGTTGAGGTAGCGGTCACGGGGTCGGGGGAGTTGCTCGAGCACGGGATCGTCTGCGGTCACCGGACCATTGTGGCTGATACACCCGCGGCGTGAGGACGTTGACGTGCCGAGGGGGTCCGGATGACGGCGGCGGTGGCCGCACCCACCGTTCGACCGGTCAGCGCCAGGACGTCCTCGGGGGTGTCGACGTCGCGACCGGATGCGCCCGACGGGTCGGCACCGTCGAGCGCCACCGCGCCGCCGTCGGAGACGTGGCGAGCCGCCGACCCGGGCCCGAAACGAGGCCGTCGCTCCTCGACCGGGCCCGTCCAGAAGGCCATGGTCGTCCCGGCGCCGTGATGGTCGGGGACGATCGAATGCGGGTGCCCGGAGGCGGCCGACAGGACCCGGGCGAGTTGGCTGGTGCCGAGCTCGGGCAGGTCGGCGGTCACCACGCCGACCGGCCCGGGCACACCGCGGATCGCCCCGGTCAGCGCAGCGTTGAGCGGGTCGTCCCCCGTCATCCCCGCGGTGCCGGGCGGCTCGGCGACGATCTCGACCGGGAGCAGGCGCGCGAGTGCCGCCACGTCCGGATCCGAGGTCACCACTCGCACCCGTGAGACACCGGGGGTCGCGACGCAGGTTCTCAGGACGTCCGAGGCCATGGCCAGCGCCAGCTCGCGGCGGTCGGACGCGGGCAGAGCGCGGGCGAGACGGCTCTTGGCGCGGTCGAGGGCCTTGACGGGGACGACTATCGTCCACCCGCCGTCAGTCGCCCCGTGACCCGACACCGTACTCATCGACCGCCATCCTGCCAGCAGACCCTCGCGAGCGCGCCGGGCCGGGTAGCGTTTGCTCACGATCCACCGGCGAGGGCCCCGGTGGTGAACGACGAGCCAGGAGGCGAAATGGCGCGGGTCGCGGTGATGGGTGCGGGGTCGTGGGGGACCGCCGTCGGGAAGGTCCTCGCGGACGCGGGGTCGGAGGTCGTGATGTGGGCGCGCCGTGACGAGGTGGCCCAGGGGATCAACGAGCGGCACTGTAACGAGAAGTACCTGCCGGGCATCGTCCTGCCCGCGACGGTGACCGCCTCGACGGACCCCGCCGAGGTCCTCGCGGGCTCCCACGAGGTCGTCCTGGCCGTTCCGTCCCAGAGCCTGAGGGGCAACCTCGAGACGTGGGTCGGCCTCCTCGAGCCGGACGCCGGGGTCATCTCCCTGGCGAAGGGTATCGAGACGGGGACGCTGATGCGTATCAGCGAGGTCGTCGCAGAGGTGACGGGATTGACGGAGGACAGGATCGCCGCGCTGTCCGGACCCAACCTGGCGCGGGAGGTCGCCGAGGGACAGCCCGCGGCGACCGTCATCGCTTGTACGGACGCCGACCGGGCCGCCCGGCTGCAGGACGCGTTCGCCACCCCCTACTTCCGGCCGTATACGAACTCCGATGTGGTGGGCTGCGAGATCGGTGGTTCCACCAAGAACGTCATCGCGCTCGTGTGCGGGATCGCCTCCGGCATGGGCCTGGGCGACAACACCATGGCGTCGTTGGTCACGCGCGGATTGGCGGAGTCGACGAGGCTGGGGGTGGCGCTCGGCGCCAACCAGATGACCTTCGCAGGCCTCGCGGGGCTCGGCGACATGGTCGCCACCTGCACCTCGCCGCTGTCGCGCAACCGCACCTTCGGAGAGCGACTGGGCAGGGGCGAGACCCTGGAGCAGGCACAGGAGGCCACAAACGGCCAGGTCGCGGAGGGGGTCAAGTCCTGTACGTCGATCCGTGCGCTCTCCCGGCAGGTCGGGGTCGAGATGCCCCTGACCGAGGCCGTCCACGAGATCTGCCACGAGGGGGGTGACGCCGTCGAGGTGGCGGTGCGCCTCATGAGACGCAGCACCAAGCCCGAGTAGCCTCGGCCCGGTGAATCGCATCACCGTTGCCGTCCTGTACGGCGGGCGTAGCTCGGAGCACTCCGTGAGCTGCGTGTCCGCCGGTGCCGTCATGACACACCTCGACCGAGCCGTGTACGAGGTGGTCCCGGTCGGGATCACCGGATCGGGGACGTGGACCCTGGGTCCCGACGACGTCTCGGGGTTGCGGATCATCGACCGTGTCCTGCCGGAGGTCGACCCGGGACGACCCCGGGTGGCACTCGGCCTGTCCGCCGACGACCGCGGGGTCCTGCGGTTCGCGGACGGCGAGCGTGCCGGCGAAGAGGTGGCCCGGGTGGACGTGGTGTTCCCCGTCATGCACGGCACCCATGCGGAGGACGGCACCGTCCAGGGGCTGTTGGAGCTCTCGGGCGTCCCCTACGTGGGCCCGGGGGTGTTCGCCAGCGCGGCCGGCATGGACAAGGAGTTCACCAAGGTGGTGTTGGGCGCGGCCGGACTGCCGATCGGCGAGCAGGTGGTGTTGCGTCCGGGGTCCGGGACGGTGCCGGAGTCGGAGTTGGACCGGCTCGGGCTGCCGTTGTTCGTCAAGCCCGCCCGCGGTGGGTCGTCCATCGGGATCACCAAGGTCTCCCGCATCGAGGAACTCGAGGCGGCCATCGCCGAGGCCCGCCGGTTCGACCCCAAGGTGATCGTCGAGGCGGCCATTGTGGGTCGCGAGGTCGAATGCGGCGTCCTGCAGTATCCGGACGGGCGCGTGGAGGCTAGCCTGCCCGCCGAGTTGCACATCCCCGGGGAGCCGACCGGTCTGGACGGCGAGACCGAGGGCGACTCCTTCTACGACTTCGACACCAAGTACCTCGACGACGTCTGCACGTTCGACCTGCCCGCGCGGCTGCCCGCCGCGGAGACCGATCGCCTGCGGGCCCTGGCCGTCGAGGCGTTCCACGCCCTCGACGCCCGCGGGTTGAGCCGCGTCGACTTCTTCGTCACCGACCACGGGCCGGTGATCAACGAGGTCAACACCATGCCGGGATTCACCCCGATATCGATGTACCCACAGATGTGGGCGGCCTCCGGAGTCGACTACCGGACCCTGCTCGACACCCTCGTGCGGACCGCGCTGGCCCGGTGTTGACAGAGTGCTGACCGTGCGGGTCAGCTGATCGGCGCGGGCCGCGGTTCGACGGCCTCGAGTCCGGCGGAGAGCGCGTCCGACAGGTCCTGGATCGGTCCCGTGCCGCCGGCCGCGGGGAGCGTGACCGCGATGTACTCGGGCCGGTCCACGGCCACCCAGGTGGATGAGGTCACGGCCGGGTCCGGATCCGGTTCGTTGAACCACTGCACACCGTTGACCTCCTGGAGAGACACCCCGACCGTGAACGTCGGCGGTGCGGGCAGACCGCAGCGGACGACGACGGTCTCGGCGTCGGGCAACCGGTACGCGGCCGCGCCCGGCGGCGCGGGCTCGACGAACGGGACCCGGTTCGCCTCCCCCAGGGAGTCCGGAAGCGACTCCAGCAACGACAGGCACTCCTCGGATTCGGCCCCGGGGGCCGGTATGCTCACGGCGGTGACGGGCTCGCTCGCGGCGGTCTCGGCCGCCTCGTCGCTGACGTTGCGTACCAGGACCAGGACCACCGCGAACAGCACTAACGGGATGAGGACCGCCGCGATCACGACGACGGTCGAGACCGGTGGCCGGTGGCCGTCGTGGGGTGCCGGGTCCTGCGCTGCCGCGGGTCCGGACGAACCCGCGTCGTGCCGATCACCCGAGTTCGTGTCCGTCGTGTCCACCTCGAGGCGTCCTCTCTCCTACGATCGGCCGCCCGGGTCGCGGCCGCTAGCCTGTCGGCAACGCTACAGACACCCGCCGGGTCTCCCGGCGCCTGACCACCGAGGACACCGATGAGCGCTGCCAGCGACCGGCCACCGACCGTGGCGGAGGCCGGGGAAGCCGCGGTCCTGGAAGTGTTGAGCAGGCCGGGTCAGGCCGGTTCGGGCGATCCCGTGGGCAACGGGGACGACGCCGCGGTACTCGGTCCCGCCGCGGCGACCGTGGTGACGACCGACATGCTGGTCGAGGGCACCCACTTCCGTCTGGACCTGACCACATGGAGGGACATCGGCCGCCGCGCCGTCGCACAGAACGTCTCCGACGTCCTGGCCATGGGCGCCGACTGCTCCCGCGTCCTCGTGGCCCTGGCGGTACCCGGCCGGACGACCATGGACCAGATCGGTGAGCTGGCCGAAGGAATCCACGGTGAGGCCGCGCGGTCCGGTGCGGTGGTGGTGGGCGGCGATCTCACCAGCGCGACCCTCATCGTCGTCGGGGTCACCGCGATGGGCACTCTCCCGGACGGCGCGCGCCCCCTGCGGATCGACGGCGCCGCCCCCGGCGACCGGGTGGCGCTCACCGGTGCGCCGGGGCGGTCCGCCGCGGGGTTGGCACTCCTGCTGGCCGGCCACCACGACGGCACCCTGCAACAGGCCCACCGGGTTCCCGAGCTCCCGATCGGCTCCGGGAAGGCGGCCAGGCTCGCCGGCGCCAGCGCGCTCACCGACGTCAGCGACGGCCTTTTGCGGGACCTGTCCGGGATGGCGCGCGCCTCCGGGGTGGCCGTGGACCTCGTCGTCGAGGCGCTCCCCGTCGATCCCCGGCTGGGCGAGGCCGCCGCGGCACTGGGGCTGCGCGATTCCGAGGCGCAGATCGTGGACTGGATTCTCGACGGCGGGGAGGACCACGGCCTGCTGGGCACCTTCCCTCCCGGGACGACCGTGCCCCCGGGCTTCACCGTGATCGGGACGATCCGCGAGGGGGACCCCGGGGCCGTCTTCCTGGACGGCCGCCCGCGCACCCCGGGGGGCTGGGACTCCGCGCACGGTGCGAACTAGGCTGCCCGCATGGCTGTCTACGCACTCGGAGACCTCGAACCCGACATCGCTCCCGACGCCTGGGTGCACCCCGACGCCGTGGTGATCGGCCGCGTCCGCCTGGGACCGGGCGTGTCGGTGTGGCCGACCGCCGTCCTCCGCGGAGACTACGGGCGCATCGAGGTCGGCGCGATGACCAACATCCAGGACGGCACGATCGTCCACTGCACCGAGTCGGAACCGACGGTGTTCGGAGAGCACTGCATCGTGGGCCACAACGCGCACATCGAGGGAGCGACGATCGGGGACGGTGCTCTCGTCTCCTCCGGGTCGATCGTGCTCAACGGCGCCGTGATCGGTGCCGGGGCGGTCGTCGCCGCCGGGTGCCTGATCCCGCCCCGGTTCGAGCTCCCCCCCGCACGCATGGCGATGGGGGCACCGGCGAGAATCCGCGAGGGGTACGAGGTGGACCCGGCGATGCTCGACGGGAACACGCAGAAGTACCACGACAACGCGATACGGTACCGCTCCGAGCTCCGACGGATCGACTGACCGGGTGGTCGGGGGCGACGCGGGCCGGCGCCCGCTGGGCGAGCTCGTCGACCCGGGCTGGGCGCGCGCGTTGGAGCCGGTCGAGGACCGTATCCGGCGGATGGGCGACTTCCTGCGCGAGGAGGATTCCGCGGGCCGTGGTCACCTCCCCACCGGCGAGCGGATCCTGCGCGCGTTCACCCAGCCGTTCGACGACGTCCGCGTGCTGATCGTGGGTCAGGACCCCTATCCGACCCCCGGCCACGCCGTCGGCCTGAGCTTCGCCGTGGACGGGCACGTCCGCCCCCTGCCGCGGAGTCTGGTCAACATCTACCGCGAGTACACCGACGACCTCGCACTGCCGGCCCCCGCACACGGTGACCTGAGTGCCTGGACGCGCAGCGGCGTACTCCTGCTCAACCGGGTGCTCACCGTGGCGCCCGGGCAGCCCGCCTCCCACCAGCGCAAAGGATGGGAGGAGGTCACCGGGCGGGCGATCGAGGCGCTGACGGAACGCGACCGACCGATGGTCGCGATCCTCTGGGGGCGCCAGGCACAGTCCCTCGCGCCGATGCTCGGGGACACACCGGTCATCGCCTCCGCGCACCCCTCGCCGCTGTCGGCCTCGCGGGGGTTCTTCGGGTCCCGCCCGTTCAGCCGCGCGAACGAGGAGCTGGGCCGGCTCGGTGTGGACCCCGTCGACTGGCGGCTGCCGGACCTGCCGGAGCAGACGTAGGGGCGCGCTCAGACTCCACCGAAGCGCGGGGCGCGCTCAGGCCCCACCGAAGCGCGGGGCGCGCTTGGCGACGAACGCGTCCACGCCCTCGATCCCGTCGGGTGACACCGCCAGCGCCGCGATGGAGTCCCGTTCCGCGTCGAGCTGCTCGGCGAGGGTTCTCTCGCCGGACCGGCGCAGCAGCTCTTTGGTAGCGGCGTACGAGGCCCGCGGGCCGGACGCGAGGCGGACGGCCAGGTCGCGAGCAGTGGTGGGGACGTCCTCCTCCGTGAAGGTGGTGAGCAGTCCGATGGCGTGGGCCCGCGCCCCGTCGACGGGCTCGTTGCCGAGGATGAACGCCCGGGCCGCTGCCGGCCCGATCGCCCGGGGCAGACGCCACGACATGCCACCGTCCGGGGACAGGCCGATGCCCGGGTAGGCCGCGAGCAGGCGGGTGTCCGGGCCCCCGACGGAGAAGTCGGCGGCCAGGGCGAGAGAGAGTCCCGCACCCGCCGCCCACCCGGCCACCGCGGCCACCACCGGCACGGGCGCCTCCTCGAGTTGTCGGACCACCGCGTGCAAGCGGTCGGCCAGCTCCCGGACGTGCTCCGAGCGATCCTCGGCCGCGGCGAATCCGGGCACGTTGCCGCCCGCACAGAAGTTCTTGCCCAGCCCCACCAGGAGGATGGCACCGGCCTCGATCTCGCCCGCCAGAAGGGCGGTCAGCGCGGCACCCGCCTGGGTGACGGCATCGGAGTCCAGAGAGTTCCCCCTGCCCTCGAGGGAGACCGGGATGGTGAGGACGCCGTCCTCGAGAGTGACGAGGGGAGTGGCGGTCAGGTCAGGGGTCATCTGGTCTCCAGAAAGGGGTACGGGTCGTCTCGGCCTGTTCGACAGGGTGTCGCACGGTGAGGGTACTAGGCTTGGCCGGGCCGGCCGACGGAGTCGGACTGCTGGGGTCAACGGCGCCGAGGAGGGGTGATGGCACACGAGGCGACGAGTGTCGAGGAACGTCCGTCATCGCTGGACGCCCACGGGCTCCTGAACTGGGCCCGCCGGTGCGTGGAACACCTCGCGACCCATCGCGAGGAGATCAACGCACTCAACGTCTTCCCGGTCCCGGACTCCGACACGGGGACCAATCTGCTCTACACGATGAGAGCCGCCGTCGACCGCGCCGAGGGTGAGGAGGCATGGATCTCCGAGGGCGGGGGGAGCGCCGGTGCCCGTGAGATCGCCGTGGCGCTCGGCCACGGGGCCGTCCACGGCGCTCGGGGCAACTCCGGCGTCATCCTGTCCCAGGTCCTGCGGGCGGTCGGCGAGGCGGCGACGTTCACGGTCGTCGACGCCTCCACCTACCGCCGAGCTCTCCGTACGGCGGTCACCCTCGTGGACCACGCGCTGAGCGATCCGGTCGAGGGAACCATCGTGACCGTGCTCCGCGAGGCGGCCGCGGGCGCCGGCCGGTCGTCGGCCAACTCGCTCATCGAGGTCGCGCGATCGGCTGCGGACGCGGGGGCCCAGGCCCTCGACCGCACGACCTCCCAACTGCCCGCGCTCGCCCGGGCCGGCGTCGTGGACGCGGGCGGCAGAGGCCTGCTGGTGTTGCTGGACACCATGGTCGAGGTGCTCGGGGGACAGGCGCCGGAGCGACCGCACTACTTCGTCCCCGAGGACCCGTTCACCGAGCCGTCCGCGCAGTGTGACGGGACGGACGGTGGTGCCCCGGAGGCCTCCTCTGACACCCGGTACGAGGTCATGTACTCCCTGACCCATTCCGACGACGCGCGGGCCGATGAACTCAGATCGGCGCTCCGGACTCTGGGCGACAGCGTGGTGGTCGTCGGCGACGGCGGAACCGGCGACAACGCCCGCTGGGCGGTGCACGTCCACACCGACGACATCGGATCGGCGGTCGAGGTCGCACTGTCCCTCGGGCGCGTCACCGAGATCCGTGTGACGGACATGTTGGACCCGGTGGGCGGCTGCCCGTCGACCGGGCACGGACGACGGGCTGCCGCCGGGGATGCCGGGGACCGGGTGGTGCGCGAACTCGAGCGGGTCGTGGTGGCGATCGTCCCGAACGGGCCACTGGCCGAGTTGTTCTCGGAGGCGGGAGCGCGCACGGTCGATGCGGACGAGGGCGGGGTGATCGACGCCGTGCTCGCGTTGTCCGCGGACGAGTTGCTCGTGTTGCCCAATGGCGAGCTGCCCAGGGCCCAGATCGAGGCACTCGACGCCGCGCTGCGCGACGTCGACGGCAACGCCCTCATCCTCCCGACGGGTTCCGTCGTCCAGGGATTGTCCGCCCTCGCGGTCCACGACCCCTCGACAACCCTGTCGCTGGACGGATTCGGTATGGCGGATGCGGCGGCGGCCACCCGGCACGCCCATCTGGTACGGGCCCAACACGACGCGCTCACATTGGTGGGTCGCTGCGAGGCCGGTGATCTCCTCGGCATGGTGGGCCACGACGTCGCCCTCATCGAGACGGACCCGGTGGACGCGGTGTGCGCGCTCGCGGACCGCCTGCTCTCCTCCGGCGGTGAGCTGGTGACCCTTCTGCTCGGCTCCGAGTACGACGACGCCGCGACCGAGACCGCTCTGGCCAGGATCCGCCACGGGCACCCTGACGTGGAGGTCGCCGGATACGCGGCCGGCCCAGGCCGCGTGCTCGCCCACGTCGGGGTCGAATGACCGCGTTCGTCACCACGGACACGGTGCTGGGGGAGGTCCTCGACGCCGGGCTTGCCGAGCGGATCAACACGGCCTTCGGTCACCGGACCGTCGGCGACCTGCTCCACACCCTGCCCCGCCGCTACCGGCAGCACGGGCAGCGCTACGACAAGCGGGAACTCGTCGAGGGCGAGCGGGTCACGATCATCGGGACGGTCACCACCTCAACGACCCGCAACTACACCACCAAGCAGGGCCAGTCGCGGGAGATGCTCACGCTCACGGTGGAGGACGAGGACACCACGTTCAAGGTGGTCTACTTCGCCGGACGCAAGATCAAGTTCATGCTCCCGGTGGGCACGGTGGCGATGTTCGACGGGACCGTGTCACGGTTCCGCCAGTCCCTGGACCTCACCCACCCGGAGTTCCTTGTCCTGCGCTCTGTCTCGGGTCCGGGTCGTGAGCTCAAGGGCTCGGGTGATCTTGCCGCCCTGGCCCGGCTGTCGGCCGAGATCGACGCCGAGGGTGGCCCGAGTCTGTTCGACCGCCCCCTTCTTCCGATCTACTCGGCCAGCAAGAGTGTGACGTCGTGGGACCTGCTCGGAGCGGTAGTGACCGCGATCCGTGCCCTGGTCCCCGTCGTCGACCCCCTCGACGACACGGTGCTGGCGGCCGGCGGTCTGATGGGCCTCGACGAGGCGCTACGCAAGGCCCATCTGCCGGAGACCGTCAAGGACGCCGACAGGGCCGGGTACCGCCTCCGGTTCGACGAGGCCATCGCGCTGCAACTGCTCCTGGGAGCCCGGCGCCGCGCGGTCGCCCGCGACCCCGCGCCGGCCAGTCCGGTGCGCCCGGACGGCATCCGCGCCGCGATGGAGGCGCGGATGCCGTTCGAGCTCACCGCCGGGCAGACCGCCGTGCTGGAGGAGATCTCCACCGACCTCGCCCTGGACGAACCGATGAACCGCCTCCTGCAGGGGGAGGTCGGCTCCGGTAAGACGATCGTCGCGCTGCTCGCGATGCTCCAGGTGGTCGACGCGGGTCGTCAGTGCGTGATGCTCGCCCCCACGGAGGTCCTGGCCACCCAGCACCACCGTTCGCTGACGGCCATGCTCGGCGATCTGGGGGAGCGGGGCCGGCTGGGCGCCGCCGACGAGGCCACCAGGGTCGTGCTGTTGACGGGGTCCATGTCCACCGCGGAGCGGCGGGCGGCGCTCCTGGACATCGTCACCGGTGAGGCCGGGATCGTCGTGGGCACGCACGCGCTCATCCAGGACTCGGTGGACTTCTTCGACGTGGGACTGGTGGTGGTTGACGAGCAACACCGCTTCGGGGTCCGTCAGCGCGATCGGCTCCGCGCCAAGGGGCGGGACGGAACGGTCCCACACCTGCTGGTGATGACGGCGACGCCGATCCCCCGCACCATCGCGATGACCGTCTTCGGCGACCTGGAGGTCTCGGAATTGGACGAGCTCCCCGGCGGCCGCAGGCCGATCTCCACCTCGGTCGTGCCGGCCCGGGACAAGCCGCGCTGGGTGCAGCGAGTCTGGGAACGGGTGCGGGAGGAGGTCGAGGCGGGCCACCGGGCGTACATCGTGTGTGCGCGGATCGACGCCGACACCGGCGACGCCCCGGGTGGTACGTCCGGAGGGGACGACGACCGCGGGAGTGACCGGCCCCCTCTGGTCGCCGCCGTGGACCTCTACGAGTACCTGTCCACCGGGCCACTGGCCGGACTCCGCCTCGGTCTCATGCACGGCCGACTTCCTCCCGAGGAGAAGGAGTCGACCATGAGTGCGTTCGCCGCCGGTGATCTGGATGTCCTGGTGTCGACGACCGTGATCGAGGTCGGGGTGGACGTCCCGGAGGCCACCGTGATGGTGGTGATGGACGCCGACCGGTTCGGCGTGAGCCAACTCCACCAGCTCCGGGGCCGGGTTGGTCGGGGTGGCCTGCCCGGGCTCTGCCTCCTGGTGACCAACGCCCGCGAGGGGGGGAAGTCGATGGAACGACTGGGCGCGGTCGCCGACACCACGGACGGATTCGTGCTGGCGCAGCTCGACCTGGTGCAGCGCCGTGAGGGAGATGTCCTGGGAGACGCCCAGTCGGGTGCATTGGCCTCGCTCCGACTGCTGTCCGTCGTCGACGACGGCGAGGTCATCGAGATCGCACGCCGTCACGCCGAGGAGATCCTCGACTCCGATCCCGGACTCGACCAGCACCCGGCGTTGGCCGAGCGGGTCCGTCGACTGTCCGGCTCGGACGAGTCGGACTACCTGTTCAAATACTGACCACCAGCATCTCGACCATCGGGGGATCCATGACCCGCATCATCTCGGGCCGCCTGCGCGGGCGCTCGATCACCGTTCCGCCCGCGGGGACCAGGCCCACTACAGACCGTGTCCGCGAGGCCCTGTTCAGCGCGATCGTGAGTCGCATGGACCTGGACGGCGCCGCAGTGCTGGACCTGTTCGCGGGGTCCGGCGCGCTCGGGTTGGAGGCGGTCTCCCGGGGCGCGGACGTGGTGTGGTTCGTCGAGGACAACCCCCGGGCCGTCGCGACGATCCGCGCGAACACGTCGGGCCTGTCGTCGTCGTTCCCGTCGGTCCGGCCGACCGTCAGGCGGGCGGCGCTGCCCGCCGCCGTCGCCGGGCCGTGCCCCGTCGCCGGAGGCTTCGACCTGGTTCTGGCCGACCCGCCGTACGAGCGCTCGGGGGACCTCGACGCTCCCGTCCTGGAGGCGTTGGCGGACGGGGGCTGGCTCGCCGGGGACGCCCTCGTGGTGTGGGAGAGGTCCAGGCGTGACCCGGCGGTGCGGTGGCCCACCGGATACGAGGTGGAGTTCGAGCGGACCTACGGGGAGACCGCCGTCGAGATCGCCCGCCCGGTTGATACGGTCGCCCGATGACCACCGTCGTGTGCCCAGGCTCGTTCGACCCGGTGACCCTCGGGCACCTCGACATCATCCGGAGGGCTGCGGACCTGTTCGACGACGTGATCGTGTGCGTGGTGGCCAATCCCAACAAGCAGGGGACGTTCACCATCGATGAGCGTAAGGCGCTCATCGAGGAGGTCTGCGCGGACCTGACCGGCGTCCGCGTGGACAGCTTCTACGGACTGCTCGTCGACTACTGTCGCGAGACGGGCGCCACCGCGGTGATCAAGGGTCTGCGCGATTCGACCGACTACGACTACGAATTGCCGATGGCCCACATGAACCGGTCGATAGCGCGGGTGGACACCGTGTTCCTGCCGACCCGGGCGGACCTGGCCTTCATCTCCTCCTCGTTGTGCCGCGAGGTCACGCGCCTGGGCGGGGACGTCTCGCATCTCCTGCCGGATCCCGTCGCCCGGGCGCTGAAGGAGCGGCTCGGCTGAACCGTGGCGCCCGGCACCGGGGGTCCTGCCCGCTGCGGGGCGTCGGTATCGCGGACCACCGGACACACCGCCGCCGCACCGGCCCTGGAAGGCGGCTTACGGGCACACTGGTGTGGCAAGAGTGACGATCCGGTGAAGGGACGAGCGTGTACCGAGTGTTCCAGGCCCTCGACGAGCTGAACGCGATGATCGAGGACGCCCGCAGTCTGCCCATGACCGCGAACTGCGTGGTACCCCGGCACGAGTCCCTGCTGTTGCTCGATGACATACGGGACTCCTTCCCCGGCGAGCTCGACGACGCGCAGGACGTGCTGGACCAGCGCGACAGCGTGCTCGCCGAGGCCGATGCGACCGCTCGCGACACGGTCTCGGCCGCCGATGCCGAGGCCGAGCGCACCCTGCGCGAGGCCCGCGCGGACGCGGACTCGATGCTCGCCGACGCCAAGGCGCGGGCCGACCGCATGGTCGCCGAGGCCACGGCGCACGCCGACGGGCTCGTGGGCGACGCCCGCGCGGAGTCCGCCGACCTGCTCGACCGGTCCCGCCGCGAAGCCGAATCGACCACCTCCCGCGCCCGCGCCGAGTCCGACCGGCTGGTGGAACAGGCCAACATCATCTACGACCGCACCATCACCGAGGCCCGCCAAGAGCAGCAGCGGATGCTGTCGGAGTCCGAGGTCGTCCGGATCGCCGACGAGGAGGCCAGCAGGATCCGGGACGCCGCGCACGCGGAGAGCGATCGTCGGCGTGAGGAGTGCGACGCCTACATCGACGACAAGATGGCGCGGTTCGAGGAGTTCCTCGGCTCGACCCTCCGCACCGTGTCCCGCGGGCGCGAAGAACTCCACGGGGTCGCCCCGGTCGGCCGTCGTGAGGCCCCCGACCGCCGCGGGGGGCGCGAGGGCGATCAGTACGGCGACGGGTACGGGGGTTACTGATCGACGGCGGGTAGTCTGCTGGGCGTGTCCACCACCTCTCGCCCCCGACATCAAGGCCGCCCGGCCGCCGATTCCCTCGTCCTCGACACCCGCAGCATCACCCGGACCCCGGGCGCGATGATGCAGGTCCGGCGCGCTGCGGTGCTGCCGTCGTCGATCGGGGTCGAGCTGATCCGCATCCCCGAGGGGGACGAGGTCGACCTGGACCTGGACCTGACCTTCGTCGAGGAGGGCGTCCTGGTGACCGGCTCCGTCGCCGGATGCGCTGAGGTGGAGTGCGCACGGTGTCTCGGCGAGTTCACCACCGAGGTCTCCGTGGATCTGACGGAGATGTACGCCGCCGAGGGCACGGCCGCGGCCGCCGGGGTGGAGCAGGACGAGGTGCGTCTGCTCGACGGCGATCTGCTGGACCTGGAACCGGCTCTGGTCGACGCCTTCGGCCTGGAGTTCCCGATGTCGCCCACGTGCACGGACTACGGCCACAGTGGCTGCGTCAACCCCGACACCCCCGCGCCGGACGGGGTCTCCGGCGACACCGAGGGACGAATCGATCCGCGATGGGCCGGTCTGGCCGAGAAGTTCGCCGACCCCGGGACCGACGAGGGTGCCCGGTGACGGACCCCTCCCCGGAACTCGGCGCGGTCCTGGGTGTCCAGCTCCCCGCGGAGCTGTCCGCACAGGCGCTGACCCACCGGTCGTACGCCTACGAGCACGGGGGACTCCCGCACAACGAGCGGCTCGAGTTCCTCGGCGACGCGGTGCTGGAACTCGTCGTGACCGAACACCTCTACACCGCGTACCCGGATCGGCCGGAGGGTGATCTCGCGAAGATCCGCGCCAGCCTGGTCAACACCTACGTCCTGGCCGACATCGCCCGCGAGCTGGGCCCGGAGGGGCTGGGGGCGCTCCTGCGGCTCGGTAGGGGAGAGGAGCTGACCGGCGGTCGTGACAAGCACTCGATCCTGGCCGACACGCTGGAGGCCGTCTTCGGCGCCGTGTACCTGACCCACGGGCTGGAGGTGGCGCGGGGGATCGTCGAAGGGATCATCGGCGATCGCCTCCGGGTGGTCCCCACCCTGGGGGCGGCGCTCGACTGGAAGACCAGCCTGCAGGAGAAGTGCGCGGCCCTCGGCCGGCCCAAGGCCCGGTACGAGATCACCTCCACCGGACCGGACCACGACAAGACCTTCTCCGCGGTGGCGCTGGTCGGCGACGACCCGTTGGGCGAGGGCGTCGGCCGGACCAAGAAGGAGGCCGAGCAGAAGGCCGCCGAGCAGGCCTGGGCGGCTCTGGACCGGGCCACGGGCTGACATGCCGGAGCTACCCGAGGTCGAGGTGGTGCGTCGCGGCCTCGAGACCCACGTGGTGGGCCGTCGGATCCTCGACGTCGACGTGACCGGCGCCCGCACGGCCCGCCGGCAGCCCGGCGGCCCGGCGGAGATCGTCGCCCGGCTGCGAGATCGGGTGGTGACCGGTGCCGGCCGGCGCGGCAAGTACCTGTGGCTGACGCTGGACGGTGACCACACCGCCGGAGCCGACTGCCTGTTGGTCCACCTCGGGATGAGCGGTCAGATGCTGGTCACGGCCACCAACGCGCCACGGGTACGGCATTTGCACGCCCGCGCCCGACTCGACGACGGCAGGGAACTGCGGTTCGTGGACCAGCGGACATTCGGCGGATGGACCGTCGTGCCCCTGGCCGAGGCCGCCGACGGCACCGGGGTGCTCCTGCCCGCGCCGGCCGCCCACGTGGCCGCCGACCCCTTCGAGCCGGGTTTCGACGAGCTGGCCACCGCGCGGGCGATCCGGCGCCGGGACACCGAGATCAAACGGCTCCTGTTGGACCAGACCGTGGTCTCGGGCATCGGCAACATCTACGCGGACGAGGCGCTCTGGCGTGCCGGTGTCCACGGCCGTCGGCGCGCCGGATCGTTGACGCTGAGCACCGTCCGCGGGCTCCTGGGCCACGCCCGCGAAGTGATGTCCGATGCGTTGGACGCCGGGGGCACGTCGTTCGACGCGCTGTACGTCAACGTCAACGGCGCGTCCGGGTACTTCGACAGGTCGCTCGACGTCTACGGGCAGGCGGGGAGGCCGTGCGCGCGATGCGGGACGCCGGTGGTCCGGGAGGAGTTCATGAACCGTGGTTCGCACTTCTGCCCGGGCTGCCAGAGGCCGCCCCGGCGGGCTGTGGCGCGGCGGCCCCGCTCCGTACGATGACCGACATGACGATGACCGGTAAGGACGACACTTCTCAGTCCCCGCCGCCCGCCACCGATCTCCGGGTGGAGCGGATCGGGACCCGGCGGTACGTGGGACACTCTTCGCGGGGCGCGAGGGTCGAGATCGGATCGGCGGACGTCGAGGGGGTGTTCACCCCGGGGGAACTGCTCAAGATCGCGCTCGGCGCGTGCACGGCGATGGCCTCGGATTTCACGATCTCGCGCCGCCTGGGTGATGACTATGCCGCGACCGTCCGCGTCTCCGGCGACGCCGACCGCGAGGACGAGCGGTACCCGCGACTGGAGGAGACCTACGAACTCGACCTGTCCGGGCTCGACCCGGCGATGGCGGACCGGGTGCTCGGCATGATCCGTCGGTCGGTCGACGCCACCTGCACGGTCGGCCGGACCCTCACCGCGGGCACGGAGATCGGGCTGCGGTTCGACACCGGTGGTGACGCGCCGTGACCGCACCGGCGCCCGACCCGGTCCGGCTGGTGGCCTGGGTCCACGGCCACGTGCAGGGCGTGGGTTTCCGGTGGTGGACGCGGTCCAGAGCACTCGAACTCGGACTCGTGGGCTACGCGGCCAACAAACCGGACGGACGGGTCCACGTCGTGGCGGAGGGGCCCCGCCGGGCGTGCCTCCAGCTCGTCGAGCTGCTGCGGGGCGGGGACGGACCGGGCACGGTGGAGCTCGTGGTGGACTCCTGGGACCGGGCCCGGGGGGACCTGACCGGATTCCGCGAGCGCTGAACGCACCCTCGGCCGGGGGCCCGGAACGGGTCAGGAGCATGCTGGGGGTGGACCGATCGCGATGTGTGAGACAGACCGGAGGACCGGACCATGACCTCATTCAGGACCTCAGGCACCGGAGACGGTGGCGTGACCGCCGTCGCCTGGCACGCACTGGAGGTGCCGGACGTACTCGACCGGGTGGGCGCCGGCACCACGGGACTGACCTCTGAGGAGGCGACGCACCGTCTGGAGCGCCACGGCCCAAACCGCTTGGAGGCGACCGACGCGACCGCCGCCTGGCGGGTGCTGCTCCGGCAGTTCCGAAGCCCCCTGGTCCTGTTCCTGATGGTCTGCGCCGCCATCACCCTGGTGCAGGGTCACCTGGTGGACACCGCCGCGATCACAGCGGCGGTCGTGCTCAACGCGGTGATCGGGTTCTGGCAGGAGCGCAAGGCGGAGACAGAGGTCCGGGCCCTGCAATCCCTCGCCTCACCCACCGCCCGCGTGCGCCGGGACGGTCACGTCCAGACCATCGACTCGGCCGCTCTGGTGCCCGGAGACCTCGTGCACCTCGACAGCGGCGATCGCGTCCCGGCCGATCTTCGGCTGATCGAGGCGGTGTCCCTGCGTGTCGACGAGTCGATGCTCACAGGTGAGTCCCTGGCCACGGACAAGGACACGGATCCGGTCGCCCCCGAGGCGCCGACCGGTGACCGGACCGGCATGGCGTTCAGCGGCTCGCTCGTCTCGTCGGGCCGTGCGACGGGTGTCGTGGTCGGCACCGGCGCGGGTACCGAGCTCGGGGCCATCAACGAGCTGGTCCAGGACACCGCGGCGGCGGCACCGCTCACCGCCCTGATCCACTCCATGGAGCGGTGGATCGGCCTGATCGTGGGGATCTCCGCTCTGGCCGTCTTCGCCGCCGGGCTCGCGCTCGGACACGACGTCTCGCTGATGTTCCGGACCGCGGTGGCTCTCGTGGTCTCCGCGATCCCCGAGGCGCTACCCGTGGTGCTCACCGTGGCGATGAGCGTGGGCGTGGCCAGGATGGCGCGGCGCAATGCGATCGTGCGGCATCTGCCGTCGGTGGAGACCCTCGGGTCCACGACGGTGATCGGGTCGGACAAGACCGGGACCCTGACACAGAACCTGCTCACCGTGGAACGGCTGTGGACCACGGAGGGGGAGATCGCTGTCGACGCCGCGACCGGGGTCGGCACCGACACCGGTCGGATCAGCGCCGTCGCGGAGTCCGCCCTGCGCGCGGGCGCGCTGACCAACGAGGCCGTCCCGACACGGGACGACCCCCTTCGCTTCACCGGCGACGCGGTGGATGCGGCGATGGCCGCGGTGGCGGTGGGACTGGGCGTCGTCACGCCGACCGAACGGGCCGCCGCCCCGGTGGCGCACATGCCGTACGAGCCCGAGCTCGGGTTCTCGCAGACGATCCGGAGCGAGGGCGGTCGGCCGGTGCTGTACGTCAAGGGCGCGCCCGACGCGGTCTCCGCGATGTGCTCGAGCATGCTCACCGCAGGGGGCACCACGACCCTCGATCGGGCAGCCGTCCTGGCAGCCAACGACGCCCTGGGCTCGGAGGGGCTGCGGGTGATCGCCACGGCCCGCCGGGAGCTCGAGGACGGGGATCCGCGGCTGGCCGGCGACACCCTGGAGGGCGCACCGGAGGACCTGACCTTCCTCGGCCTGGAGGGGATGACCGATCCTCCACGTCCGGGCGTCCAGGAGGCGATCGCCGGCTGCCGGTCGGCGGGGATCCGGGTGATGATGATCACCGGTGACCACCCGGTCACGGCCACCGCGATCGCCGGGAGGCTCGGGCTGGACACCGGCACGCCCCCGCTGACCGGGGCCGAGATCGCGGCCCTGGACGACACGATGCTCCGGGCCCGGCTGGCGGATGCGACGGTCGCGGCCCGGGTGTCGCCACAGGACAAGATGCGGATCGTCGAGCAGCTCATGGCGATGGGCAACGTGGTCGCGGTGACCGGGGACGGTGTCAACGACGCGCCCGCACTACGCGTCGCCTCCATCGGGGTCGCGATGGGCGACTCGGGCACGGACGTCGCCCGCGAGGCCTCCGACGTCGTCCTCACGGACGACGACTTCAGCACGATCGTGCACGCCGTGGAGGAGGGGCGGGTCACCTTCGCGACCATCCGCAAGGCGACCTTCTTCCTCCTGTCCTCGGCGATCGCGGCGTTGATGGCGGTCGCGATCAACGTCTTCACCAATTCCCCGCTGGTCCTGCTGCCCGTCCAGATGTTGTGGGCCAACCTGGTGACCTCGGGGATCCAGGTGATCGCCCTGGCATTCGAACCCGGCGAGGGCGACGAGCTGGAGGTCCCCCCGCGCGACCTTCGTGAGGGTGTCCTCGATGCCACCATGTGGTGGCGTACCGCGCTGAGCGGGGTGTGGATGGCGGTGGTGACGCTCGTCGTCTACGAGCGCGCGATCTGGGAGGGAGTGGACACCGATCACGCCCGCACCCTGGCACTGACAGTGCTGGTCGCAGCCAGTTTCTTCCACGTGATGAACGCCCGTGCCCTCCGTCGGTCGGTGTTCACCCTCAGCCCGCTGGCGAACCCGCTGTTGATGGCCGCGACGGCGGTCGCCGCCTGCCTCCAGGTGCTGGTCGTGAGCTGGCCGGTCCTGGCCGGCCCGATGGGCCTGAGCGCGCTGAGCCCCGGTGAGTGGGTGCTGTGTGTGGCCGTCGGCGCCACGGTCATCGCGGTGTCGGAACTCCATAAGTTGGCGGTGAAGCCGGCTGCCCGGCGGCGTGCGGCGGCGATTGTCGCCGTCGGGGTCACGCCTCCGGGGCGGTAGCCGGCCGTGCCATAGGATCGACAGTCGTGTACCTCAAGTCGCTGACGCTCAAGGGCTTCAAGTCCTTCGCGGCACCGACGACGCTGAGGTTCGAGCCCGGCATCTGCTGTGTGGTCGGACCCAACGGTTCCGGCAAGTCCAACGTCGTCGACGCGCTGACCTGGGTGATGGGTGAGCACAGCGCCAAGTCGCTGCGCGGCGGCAAGATGCAGGACGTGATCTTCGCCGGGACCGCCGGCAAGTCGCCGCTCGGTCGCGCGGAGGTCACGCTCACCCTCGACAACTCGGACGGCACCCTGCCGATCGACTACGCCGAGGTGTCGTTGACCCGCCGGATGTTCCGCGACGGCGCGGCCGAGTACGAGATCAACGGGGACCGTGCCCGGCTGATGGACGTCCAGGAGCTGCTCTCGGACTCGGGCATCGGGCGCGAGATGCACGTGATCGTGGGCCAGGGCAAGCTCTCCGAGATCCTCGAGTCCAAACCCGAGGAGCGCAGGGCCTTCATCGAGGAGGCCGCCGGGATCCTCAAGCACCGCCGCCGCAAGGAGAAGGCCCAGCGCAAGCTCGCCGGGATGCAGGGCAACCTCGATCGGCTGACCGACCTCACGGGCGAACTGCGCCGTCAACTCAAGCCGCTCGGACGTCAGGCGGAGGTGGCGCGGCGGGCCCAGTCCGTCCAGGCCGACCTCCGCGACGCGACGTTCCGGTTGGCCGCGGACGACCTGGTGACCCGGCGCGCCGAACTGGCGGACGCGGAGAGCGTGCGGGCGCGGCTCTCCGGGCAGGTGGCCGCGGCCGTCGATCGGCGGGACGACCTCGCCGCGTCGGTCGGCCGGACCCAGACCAGGCTCGACCGGCTCTCCCCGGAGGCCGACGCGGCCCAGCAACGGTGGTTCGCCCTGTCCACGCTGGCCGAACGGGCCCGCGCCACCGCCCGCATCGCGGCCGATCGCGCGCGGTCTCTCGCAGCGGAGTCGGCGGTCCACCACGGCACCGATCCGGACGAGTTGGATCGACAGGCCGACCGCGCCGAGGCGCACGAGCAGGAGTTGGCGGCCGAGGTCGCCCGCGCCGCGGACCGGGCAGGCCGGGCGACGGAAGCCCTGAAGTCGGCCGAGGCCACCCTGGCCGGGTTGGAGGCCGAGCACCTCAAGGCCGTGCGCGCCATCGCCGACCGCCGCGAGGGCGCGGCGCGGCTCGCGGGAAAGGTGGAGACGCTCGCCGCCCGGGTCGAGTCGACCGAGGCGGAGATCGCGCGTCTCGACGCGGAATCGGAGAACGCGCGCGCCGCGGTGGCGGACGCGGAGGCCGAGTTCGACGCCGTCCACGCCCGTGTCGACGTCCACGCCGAGGGCGAACGCACCCTCGACGAACACCTGGGGCGAGCCGAACGCGCGCACCTCGCGGCCCGGGCGCGCCTGGCCGAATTGCAGGCGAGTGAGCGGGAGGCTGACCAGCGGATCGCCAGATTGGCCGCCAGGATCGAGACGCTCGAGCAGAACAAGGGGGCCGGTGACGGTGCCGACTGGGTCCTGCGCCACCTGGGCCCGGAGAAGTCCGCGGGCACCGTCGGGGAGCTGCTCGGCGTGGAACCGGGATGGGAGCGCGCGGTGGGCGTGGCACTCGGGCCGGCAGTCGACGCCGTCGTCGTCGACCGCGGCGTCGACCGCCGCTCGGTCCTGGTCGCGCTGCGGGAGGCCGACGCGGGTCGGGCCGGTCTGGCGGGCGGGGGGACCGCAGGCGACGACTACCGCCTGGAGGCGGATCTGGTCCCCGGTGCGCGGTGGGCTCTCGACGTGGTCGAGGTCCCCGCGGACCTCGTGGCCGCGGTCACGGCCCTGCTGGTGGACGTGGTGGTGGTCGACGACCTGGCCGGGGCCCACGCTCAGGTGGAGGCCGATCGACGCGTTCGCGCGGTGACCAGGGACGGCGAGATCGCGGGTGCGGGATGGACCGTCGGGGGGTCGACCGCCGGCCGGACGGGACTCGAGATCCAGTCCGCCATCGACGCGGCCGTCGCGCAGAGGGACGCCGTGCGGGCCGAGATCGAGACCACCCGTGCGGAACTCGCCGGCGCCGAGGCGGAGGACCTCGAACGGGCGGACCGGTTCTCCGAGTCCCTCGCCGCGATCAGCGAGTCCGACGCGGCGATCGAGGAGATCTACGCCGAGCTCGCGAGGATCGGCACGCGACGTCGGCGCGCCGAGGCGGAGGTGCGGCGACTCGAGCAGGCCCGGAGGATGGCCGTCGACAAGCTCGATGCGTCCCGCGCCGAACACGCCGAACTCACCGACCGCCTCGCCCGCGCCGGGGACGACGACGGGGTCGAGCTCCCCGCGGACGACGGGCGGGTCGCCGCCCAGGCGGAGGTCGCCACCGCCCGGGCGGACGAGCTCGAGGCCCGGCTGGCGCACCGGTCGGCCGAGGAGCGCGCGTCCGGGGTCCGCGGGAAGTCGGCCTCGCTGCGCAGAGCCGCCCAGTCCGAGCGGGAATCCAGGGCCCGGGCGGCGCGGGCCGCCGCGGCCCGTCGGCGCGGCGCCGAGGTCGCCGGAGTGGTGGACGAGCTGAGCGGGCGGCTGCTGGCCCGGCTCGACGAGCTGATCGCCTCGGCCGGCGCAGAACGTGACCGGCTGGCGTCCGCGCGGACGGAGGCCTCCGACCGGGCGGCCGCGCTCCGGACCGAACTCGCGGCCGCGGAATCCGAGGTCACCAGACTCGGCGACGCCGCGCACCGCGACGAGATCGTCCGGGCCCAGCTCGAGGTCAAGGTGTCCGAACTGGAGTCCGCGGTGCTGGAGCGTCATGGCATCGAGCCCGAGGCACTGGTCGCGGAGTACGGGCCGGAGGTGCCGCTTCCACCGTCCGCGCTGGAGATCGAGGAGTACGAGGCGGCCCGCGAGCGCGGTGAGGACGTCAGCCCGCCCCCGCCGATGCCCTACCACCGTGCCGAGCAGGAGCGTCGGCTGAAGCAGGCCCAGAAGGATCTCGCGACTCTGGGCAAGGTCAATCCGCTGGCGCTCGAGGAGTTCGCCGCTCTCGAGGAGCGGTACGCGTTCCTGTCCACCCAGCTCGACGACGTCAAGAAGGCCCGGGCCGACCTCGAGGGGGTGATCGACGACGTCGACGAGAGGATCGAGCAGATCTTCACCGAGGCGTGGGTGGACGTCGAACGCGAGTTCCGCGACGTGTTCTCCGTGCTGTTCCCCGGCGGTGAGGGCCGGTTGGTCCTCACGGACCCCACGGACATGCTGGCCACGGGCATCGAGGTGGAGGCCCGGCCGCCGGGGAAGAAGGTCAAGCGGCTGTCCCTGCTGTCGGGTGGGGAGAAGTCGTTGACGGCCGTGGCGATGCTGGTGGCGATCTTCAAGGCCCGCCCCAGCCCGTTCTACGTGATGGACGAGGTCGAGGCCGCGCTCGACGACACCAACCTGCGCCGCCTCATCGGATTGTTCGAGCAGCTGCGGGAGACCAGCCAGCTCATCGTGATCACCCACCAGAAGCCCACGATGGACGTGGCCGATGTGCTCTACGGGGTGTCCATGCAGGGTGACGGCATCTCCAAGGTGATCTCCCAGCGCATGCGGTGATCGCGTGCCACCACAGTGCTGATCAGGCACCATGGGGCCATGACTGATCGAGAACTGCACATGGACGCGAGCCTGGCGCGGTCGGCCCGGATCCTGTGTCTGGTCTCCACCGGGGTCATCGCCGCACGGTCGGGGCTCGACCAGCAGAAGATCCGGGACTACGAACGCGGGGTGGGCGACCTCGACGACGCGGAAGTGCAGTCACTCTCCGACGCCCTCACGTATTACGGCGCCCGGTTCATCCCAGAGGACGAGAACGGGGGTGTGGGCGTGCGGCGCAAGTTCACCCGGACGAAGGTCAAGATGATCGACCGGTGGGAGAGCGAGGGCGGCCCGGTCAGGGAGGACGACGTCTAGAGACCGGCGGTCGAGATGGTCGGCGACACTCTCGTCACTCCCTCCGACGGCTCGCAGGCCGCGACCTCGCCGTGCCCGTCACCGCCCCGCTCCGCTTGGGACTGACCCCGGTCACGAGCGCCTGAAGACCGCGCGGAGGCGCTCCCGGTTGACCATGCCGATCGCACGCAGCGGAATCCCCGCCGGGCACACCCGGGAGCACTCGCCGTAGAGGGAGCAGGAGCCGAACTCCTGATCCGCCGCGCCGACCATCTTGCGTGCCCGGGACCCGCGTTCGCGGCTCGCCACCGGCATCAGGGCCAGATGCCCCAGCTTCGCACCCAGAAAGAGATTGGCCGATCCGTTGGGGCAGGCCGCCACACACGCACCGCAGCCGATACAGGCCGCCAGATCCAGTGCCGTCTCCGCATCGTCGTGCCCCTGCGCGGTGAGGTCGGCGTCGGGGGCCGTCCCCGCGGGCAGCGACACATGGGCCCCGGCCTCGACGATCCCGTCCAACGCGGAGCGGTCCACGACGAGGTCCCGGATCACGGGGAACACGGCCGAGCGCATCGGCTCGATGCGCAGGGTGTCGCCCTCGGAGTAGGAGTCCAGGCGCTGGTGGCACGAGGGGGTGTTCTCGGCGGGGCCGTGCGGACGGCCGTCGACGCTCACCCCGCACGCACCGCAGATGCCCTCCCGGCAGTCGGAGTCGAACGCCACCGGCTCCTGCCCGTCGTCGATCAATAGGCTGTTGAGCACGTCGAGAAGCTCGAGCAGGCTCATCTCCGGTTCGGCATCCGGGACGAGGTACTCCTCGTACGCGCCGGCCTCCTCGGGACCGGTCTGCCTCCACACGCGCAGGGTCAGCCTCACGATGCGGTCCTCCTGGTCGGCCCGGGTGTGGATCTCATCGGTAGTCCCTCGTGGTGAGCTCGACCGCGGCGAAGTCGAGCGGTTCGGCGTGGCGGGTGAACGTGCGCGGGCCGCCCCGGTCGTCGCCCTCGGATCCCCAGGCGGAGACGAACCGCCACTGGTCGTCCCGGCGCAGTGCCTCACCGCCCGGGGTCCGGTGCTCGTCGCGGAAGTGGGCACCGCACGACTCGTCGCGGTCCAGGGCGTCGACGCACATCAGCTCGGCCAGCTCCAGGTAGTCGGCCGTCCGGCCGGCCAGTTCGAGAACTTGGTTGAGGTGCCCCCCGGTTCCCGTCACCCGGAGGTCCGACCAGAACCGGGTCCGCAGGTCGCGGATCCGGTCGATCGCGGTGGAAAGACCCTCGGCGGTGCGGGTGACCCCGCATCCGGCGTAGAGGATCTCGCCCAGTTCGCGGTGGAAGTGCCCGGGTCCGGTCGAGCCGCCCACCGCGAGCAGCGCCTCGACGCGGCCCCGGGCTCGGGCCACAGCGGTGGTGACCACCTCGTCGTCGTCGTCCGGTGGGTGGTCACCCAGGCGGGTGGCCAGGTGCGCCGGCACCGAGTACGGGAGGGTGAACCACCCGTCGACACTGGCGCTGAGCAGGGAGTTGGCGCCGAGCCGGTTTGCGCCGTGGTACGCCCAGCCACATTCGCCGCCCACGAACAGCCCGGGGATCGAGGTCTGCAGGTCGTAGTCGCTCCAGAGCCCTCCCATGGTGAAGTGGCAGGTGGGCGCGATGCGCATCGGGACGCAGTACGGGTCCTCGCCGGTGGCGTGGGAGTACATGTCGAAGAGGTTGCCGTAGCGTTCGGCGATCCGTCGTCGCCCGCCGCCCACGAGAGCGTCCCGGAAGTCCAGGTACACCGAATTGTGCCGGGGGCCCACCCCACGCCCGTCGCGGATCTCCGCAGTGATCGCCCGTGAGGCCACGTCGCGGGGGACCAGGTTGCCGTAGGCGGGGTAGCGGCGTTCGAGGAAGTAGTCGCGATCGGAGTCCGGGATGTCGCCGGGCGGCCGGTCGTCGCCCGCGCGCAGCGGCACCCAGATCCGGCCGTCGTTGCGCAGCGACTCGCTCATGAGGATGGTCTTGGACTGCCACGCCGAGTCCTTGGGCAGGGCGGTGGGGTGGAACTGCACGAACGACGGCGAGGCGAACAGCGCCCCTCGCTGGTGAGCCCGCCACACGGCCGAGGCGTTGGAGTTCACCGCGAGCGTGGAGTCGTGGAAGACGTTCCCGTAGCCACCCGTCGCCAGCACCACGGCGTGAGCGGTCTCGGCGCGGATGCGTCCGGTGACGAGATCGCGGACCACGACCCCGTGACATCCGGCGTCGTCGACGATCAGATCCAGCATCTCGTGGCGGGTGTGCAACCGCACCGAACCCGCCCGGATCTGTCGCTGGAGGGCCTGGGTGCCGGCGATCTGGAGTTGCTGCCCGGTCTGTCCGCGGGAGTAATAGGTCCGGGAGACCTGCACCCCGCCGAACGATCGCGTGGACAACACGCCCCCGTACTCCCGGGCGAACGGGGTGCCGATCGCCGAGAAGTGGTCGATGACGCGCGCCGACTCCTCGCCCAGCCTGAACGCCTCGGCCTCCCTTCCCCGGAAGTCACCACCCTTGACCGTGTCGACGACGAAGCGGTGCAGTGAGTCGCCGTCGACCCGCCGCGCGCGGGCCGCGTTGATCCCGCCCTGGGCCGCCACGGAGTGCGCGCGCCGCGGCGCGTCATGGTAGGTCAGCGCGGTGACCCGGTACCCCAGCTCGCCGAGCGCGGCCGCGGCTCCGGCACCGGCCAGGCCCGTGCCCACCACGACCACGTGGAAGCGGCGCCGGTTGCCGGGGGAGACCAGGGGATAGGCGTCCCGCCGCCGCGCCCAGGCCGTGGCGGGATCGCCGTCAGGGGCACCCGAGGACAGCACGTCCCCGGCCCGGGTGCCCGGGACCGTCACGGGCGGCGCCTCGAAGGTGCCGGACGTCCCCGGGACCCGTGGGCCGGTCACGCGAGCCACCCGGCCTGCACCGCGATCGGGATCATGGCGTTGCCCACCAGGACGGCGACGGCGGCGACACCGCCCACGACCGTCGCCGCGGCGCGGCTCCGGATGCCCGTCACCCCGAGATCGCCCGCCGCCGTGCGGACGCCGTGCGCGACGTGCACCGCCAACAGGACCATCGTGATCCCGTAGAACGCGGCCACCCAGGGCCTGGCGAGGCTGGCCACGAGGTTCGCGTACGCCGAACCGGGGACGAACGAGTCGCTGGCGGCCGGCGGTGTGCCGGTGGTCATGTCCAGGACGTGGAAGACCACGAACAGCAGCATCACCACGCCGGTCAGCATCATGGATCGCGCGCCGAAGGACGCGGCGGTCAGTCCGGTGCGACGACGACGAGGACCCGCCGACGCCCGGGACCGTCGCGCGAGCACCACCGAGCACCCGACGTGTGCCACCAGGCTCAGCACCAGCACCACCCGCAGCGCCCACAGCACCCCCTCGTGCGGTACCAGGGGGTGCAGCAGCGTCCGCAGCCACTCGGCGTAACCGTCGAAACCGGCCGCGCCGCCGAACACCTTGAGGTTGCCGATCATGTGCACCACGACGAACGAGGTGAAGACCAGGCCCGTCACGGCCATGACCGTCTTGGCGGCCCAGGTGGGAAACGCAGGGGCGCGCCGGAGGTGTGGCCTCCGGGCCCTGACGGGGACGTGCGGGGCAGCGACCTCGGTCACGCGCGGACACCTCCTTACGGGAACGCGCGTCAGTCTAGGTCCGCCCACGCCGCCCGGGGCCGGGATGAGGACGGGGGTCGTCGTCCATACTGGGCACCGTGAACACCACCTGGATCATCATCGCCGTCGTCGCCGTCCTGTTGCTCGCCGTCCTCGCGCTGGTCGTGGGACTACAGCTGCGCAAGAAGCGACAGATCTCGCTGAGCAAGCCGGAGGAGCGCAGGGAACTCACCCGTGAGGAACGCTCCGGCAACTACCAGGCGGGGACGGGGTTCTCGTTCACCGAGGCGGGCGGAACCGCCACTGCGGCACCCCCGAAGGAGCCCCTGCCGCGCGAGACGACCCGGCCGACCGCGCCGTCCACGCCCCGGATGCCCGGGGTCGACCGGGAAGCCGGGCCCGCGCGGCAGGCAGCGCCGGAGACCCCCGCAGCGCCGCGGACGCCGGTCGAGCCGCACACGCCCGACGAGACGCAGGCGCCGGTCGAGCCTCCTGTCGTGCCCGAGCCGGACACCCTGTCCGGTCCGAGCGAGGACACCGTCGTCGTCGAACCGGCGCCCGTCGAACCGGTCGTCGTCCCGCCGGAGGTCCCGGACGAGGAGGTCCCGGTCCCGACGACCGAGCTGATCACCGGTGCCCCCTCCCCGGTGGCCCCGGTCGAGCGGATCGACCCGTCCGAGGGGCGTCTCGACCGCCTCCGTGGTCGGCTGGCGCGCTCCCAGGGCGCCGTGGGGCAGGGCCTGCTCGGGCTCCTGGGCGCGGGTGATCTCGACGAGGACGCGTGGGAGGAGATCGAGGACACCCTGATCATGGCGGACCTGGGCACCGCGGTCACCCAGCGCGTCATCGACCGCCTGCGCGGGGACATCGCGACCCGGCAGGTCCGCACGGAGGCCGAGGTCCGCGACCTGCTGCGGCAGGCCCTGGTGGACAACCTGCATCCCGAGTACGACCGTTCGCTGCGTGCACTGCCGAACGATGGCACACCCGCCGTGATCCTTGTCGTCGGGGTCAACGGCACCGGCAAGACCACCACCACCGGCAAGCTCGCCCGCGTCCTGGTCGCCAACGGGCGCGACATCCTGCTCGGCGCCGCCGACACCTTCCGCGCCGCGGCCGCCGACCAGCTCCAGACGTGGGCCGAACGAGTGGGAGCGGAGGTCGTCCGCGGCAAGGAGGGCGCGGATCCCGCGTCCGTGGCGTTCGACGCCGTCGCCCGGGGAGTCGATACCGGGGTGGACGCGGTCCTGGTGGACACCGCCGGCCGCCTCCACACCAAGACCGGTCTCATGGACGAGCTCGGGAAGGTCAAGCGGGTCGTGGAGAAGAAGACCCCCGTCGACGAGGTGCTCCTGGTGATCGACGCGACGACCGGGCAGAACGGTCTCATGCAGGCGCGCGTGTTCAAGGACGTCGTCGACATCACCGGCGTGGTGCTGACCAAACTCGACGGCACCGCCAAGGGCGGCATCGTCTTCCAGGTCCAACACGAACTCGGCGTTCCCGTCAAGCTCGTCGGGCTGGGCGAGGGGGCCGACGACCTCGCGCCGTTCGCGCCCGAGGCGTTCGTCGACGCCCTTCTCGGAACCTGATCCGCGCGGGGTCCCGGGATCGCGACCGGGCCCAGGACACACGATCGGAACCACAGGGCGGGCCACGTTACAGCGCGGAAACATGACCGCGCACTCGCTGAAACAGCGGAAAGGAATTCTTCTGACCCGAAGAGTGAGTGATAAACGCTCACCATGGAGACGAGGAGGACCTCACCGTGAGAGGTGACAGTGTCTTGTTGCTCGCCCAGGAGGCGACGACGGAGATCGATACGGGAGACACGGCCTGGATGCTCATGGCGGCATCCCTGGTCCTGCTCATGACGCCCGCACTGGCGATGTTCTACGGCGGGATGTCCCGCCAGAAGTCAGTGCTCAACATGATGATGATGTCGTTCAGCGCGATCGGGGTCGTCGGCATCGTCTACGTGCTGTGGGGCTGGTCGATGTCCTACGGCGAGCAGGACATCCTCGGACTCTTCGCCAACCCCTTCGAGATGTTCGGTCTCGCCGGGGTGATCGGGGACGCCGAGAACTGGGTCATGTCCGGTGAGGGGGCCTACCCGCAGGTCGTGGACGTGGGATTCCAGGTCACCTTCGCCATCATCACCGTCGCCCTCATCTCGGGCGCCATCGCCGAGCGCGTGAAGTTCGGGACCTGGCTGGTCTTCGCCGCGGTGTGGGTGACGCTCGCCTACTTCCCCATGGCTCACATGGTCTGGGGTGGCGGCCTGCTTTCGCACTCCGAGAACAGCCTCGCCGCGATGATCTTCGGCACCGTCGACGATGGTGAGGGCGGCCTCGTCGCCGCCGTCGCCCCGGTCGACTTCGCCGGCGGCACCGTGGTCCACATCAACGCCGGTATGGCCGCGCTGGTCCTCGTCCTGCTCATCGGCAAGCGCTACGACTTCGGACGCACCGCCTTCCGTCCCCACAACCTCCCGCTGGTCATGCTCGGTGCCGGTCTCCTGTGGTTCGGTTGGTTCGGGTTCAACGCCGGTTCGGCGTTCGGCGCCAGCGGGGCCGCCGGCCTGGCCTGGATCAACACCACCGTCGCCACGGCCGCCGCGATGCTCGGGTGGCTCCTCACCGAGCGGATCAGGGACGGCCACGCCACCAGCCTCGGTGCCGCCTCGGGCGTCGTCGCGGGCCTGGTCGCCATCACCCCGGCCGCAGGGTCGGTCCATCCCCTCGGCGCGATCGCCCTCGGCGCCGTGTCCGGCGCCCTGTGTGCCCTCGCCGTGGGACTCAAGCACCGCTTCGGCTACGACGACTCGCTCGACGTCGTGGGTGTCCACCTCGTGGCGGGTCTCTGGGGCACCGTCGCCATCGGCCTCCTGGCCACCGGCACCTACGACACGGACGCCGGCGTGTTCTACTCGGCCGACGGGTGGAGGCTGCTCGTGGTCCAGATCGTGATCGCCGTGGCGGCACTCGTCTTCACGGCCATCATGACCGCGATCGCCTACGGGATCTGCCGCCCGCTCGGGTGGCGCATCACCGAGACGGACGAGCAGTCCGGCATCGACGGCGCCGAGCACGCGGAGTCCGCGTACGAGGCCTCCACCAACGCGCTCATCCGTTGAGCCGACCACTGCGAAAGGAACCCCTGACATGAAGCTCGTCACCGCGATCGTCAAGCCGTTCACGCTCGATGACGTCAAGGCAGCACTCGAACAGGCGGGAATCCACGGACTGACCATCAGTGAGGTCCAGGGTTACGGCCGACAGAAGGGCCACACCGAGGTCTACCGCGGTGCGGAGTACGCCGTGGACTTCGTGCCCAAGATCCGGGTCGAGGTGGTCGTCGACGACGAGACCGCCGACACCGTGGTCCAGCTGATCGTCGACGCCGCGCGCACCGGCAAGATCGGCGACGGGAAGGTCTGGGTGACCCCCGTCGAGACGATCGTCCGGGTCCGGACCGGCGAGGCGGGCGACGCCGCGATCTGACCGTCGACACCACGAGGCGCGGTCGACCCCGGAACCGGGGTCGACCGCGTTTGTCGATGACTCCGCCTGCCTCACCGAGCATCTCGGTGGGCGTGCGTGCGCGTTCACCGAAGCGAAACACCGTAGCCGCCGCCAGGTGACACGGGGCCTACAGTCTGGAGACACACTAATGAGGGAAAGAGGGACGTCGTGAGCGTGACCGGGGACGGTGAGCGGGCCATGGCGCTGCGGGACGGACGCGAGCAGATCCTCTCCGCCACGTCGGCCGACCTCCCGGCCGCGGACCTGCGGGACGCCCTGTGCGAGCTGTACGAGATGGAGCTGGGGCGGCTCGCGGACGAGGCGGGGATCGGCCCGGGATCCGGATTCGCCCTGGTCGCGTTCGGGGGACTCGGCCGACGCGAGGTGCTCCCGTACTCCGACCTCGACCTGGTGCTGGTGCACGAGCGGCGGCCCGACCGGGACGTGGGCGAGCTCGCCGACGCCATGTGGTACCCCCTGTGGGACTCGGGCGTGGGCCTGGACCACAGTGTGCGGACCGTCGACCAGTGCCTCGCGGT